>JANMSI010000128.1:0-98608 GCA_031389115.1 Akkermansiaceae bacterium | reverse complement strand
GCCACCTTTAATCTTGCGATACCATGGGGTATTAATCCAAGTTTCCCTGGGCTATTCCCCACTGAAGGGCATGTAATTCACATGTTACTCACCCGTGCGCCACTAGACTGGAATCGTATTACTACTCAACCAATCCCGTGCGACTTGCATGTCTTAAACACGCCGCCAGCGTTCGTTCTGAGCCAGAATCAAACTCTCCGTAAAAATTGATTTACTCATCATGCGGAGCAAGCTCCGCAAAACTTTAAATCGGGGTGTTGGGCCGTGAACCCAACTTCCACGCACCGTTGTCTGAGGGGAAATCCCTTTCGACCTTGATCTTTCGATCCACCGACGCGCAGCGCACAATTTAATCTTTTTCCTCTTCTCAGCGAAATCTATCTGCTTAAGATCGCCAACTCCAACTTGCATTGGAAACTGGCACGATTGCCGCTGAGTCATACTGTCAAAGAGCTTGTTTCGAGGGGACTAAAAAGCCGATCGGGTGGTTGCACTCGGAAGTGAGCACCGCGATCGACATCCTGTCTCTCGGCCGCCCTCCGTCGTGGCGACGGGCGGAACCTATTCCTCCCACCCGACACGGGTCAATCCCTTTTGTGGAGTTTTTTGGAAAACTTTTTAACGATGGCATAACTCGTTGAAGATTCGTTACATCCATAGACAAACTCCTGAGAATCTACCTTTGTTAGGGTTAAATTGATGCGGCTCGAACACAATTGCATCCGTGTTTACTCTTGGAAATCTCGGCTTCCGAGCAAATAGTTGCCCCATGCAAAATCTCGTCCGTGTCGAGCCAATCGCGCTTCTCCCCACCCAAGCAGGATGCGCTGTATTCCTTGGAGACGGGAACAAAACCATCGTGTTTTACATCGACCCCGGAGTGGGGGCATCGATCAACGCCTCATTAAGCGGACAGCTTCCGCCGCGACCGCTGACGCATGATTTGTATTTGCTCACGCTACAAACCTTCGGCGCGAAGGTGTCACGGGCGGTCATCGTCCGGATGGAGCAGGAAATCTACTATGCCCGGCTGATTCTTGAAGCCGAGAATGAGATCATGGAGCGGAAAATCGTCGAACTCGACGCGCGGCCTTCGGATTGCTTGGCGCTGGTGGTGCGCTGCGGAGCTCCGTTTTATGTGGTTAGAGAGCTGTGGGACACGTTGGATGACATGACGCATGTGCTTCGCGAGATGCGTGAAAGCGGCGGAACCGACGAAGGCGAGGCCCCGGATCTGGGTATCCTCTGACGTTTTTTTGCCCGAATCGCCTCTTGCGGCACTAGCAACCGGTTCTAGAATCCGCAACATTATGAATATGACCGCCCCTTCGCTCCCCGATTATTTCCGCGAGGAAATTTTACTGCATCCTGAGAACCGCGCATTTCCACCGTTCGACCTTGGCCGGCTGCTGGGCACGGTTTTCGAGCCTACTAAAGGCTGCCGCGTCTGTATCCTGATCGATTTTGACGAGCCGGAATTCCTCATCAAGGACTTGGCATTTCTCAAGCAACCCAGCTTTCCCGTCCAGAAAAACGCCTACGAGCATTTTTATCGTGGCCTCCAAAACGGAACGCTAGCCAAACTTGGAATGACGGGCGGTGAAATGTTCGCCTTCCGCTGCACCCGGGGCTCGAACCTTGATCTAGCAGACGATGTGTGGGACGCAGAGGGTCGGCTGCTCTCGCTGGATGCGGACATTTATCCGAACTACGATCTGATCCTCTGCATCTCCACCTACTCCGCCACCGCGCCGCTAACAGCCAAGTGCAAGGAGTTCGGATTTCGTGGCGCCACGCTTCACGGTCTCAACGATGTGATTCTAAACTCCGGTCTCGCGGTCGATTACCACGAAGTCTCCGGTGATGCCGAGCGCCTGCGCCTTGCTCTAACGAACGCGGACGCGATCGAGATCGACTTCGCTTTGGAAGATGGCCGTGTTCTAACGGCATGGCTCGGCCTCGATGGCCAGGACGCGCAGAAATCCCACGGCCTATGCCTTGGGGAAAAGCCAGACATCGCGAATCTGCCCGCCGGCGAAGTCTATTTCGTGCCCAACGATGCGCGCGGCCAGTTTCCGATGAAGTACGAGGATGGCACACTTGGCGTGCTGAATGTGGAGAACCGTTGCATCATCCACTCCACGCTCATCCAAGGAAATCAGGCGACCATCGATGCCCACAACGCCAAGCTGGCAGACGATCCCATGACCGGGACGCTTGGCGAACTCGGATTTGGCACACAAGTGCTGCCGGTATCCGGTGCGGATATTCAGGATGAGAAGGTTCTCGGCACCTGTCATTTGGCAACGGGCCGCGACGATCATCTCGGCGGAGACATCCTGCCCAGCATGTTTAAAAAACATGAAAACTCCACCCACGACGACATCCTTTTCGCGCCGCACAAGACACCAAACTTCAACATCAGCCAAGTTCGGATGAGGCGCGGCGATCAGCATGAAATTCTCATCGAAAATTTCCGTCCGGCCCGCTACCTGATTGATGCGCTTGCCATGAACCGTTGACGAAAGGAGGATTTGCTTCGATGTATGTCACGAGTCAGGCTCACCGATCAACATTCCCTATCAGCAATCATGAAAAATTTCATCACTCCGTTGTTTGCGATATCACTTTCGGCGGGCTCCTTTGCTGCCGAAGCACCAGCGATGCGTTCCCTATTCAATGGCAAGGATCTCACGGGCTGGAAAGGAGACGGATACTTGGTCGAGGACGGCACCATCGTATGCACGCCACAGGGTAAAAACCTGATTACCGAACAAACCTTTTCGAACTACATTCTGGAGTTCGATTTCAAGCTCCCGCCGGGCGGAAACAACGGACTCGGTATTCATTATCCCGGAATCGGCGATGGCGCTTACACCGGGATGGAACTTCAAATTCTGGATAACTCGGACCCAAAGTATGATGGCTCGAAGCCAGATCAATTTCACGGCTCGCTTTATTTATTGGCGGCTGCAAAAAAAAGCGGTCTGAAGCCTGTTGGAGAGTGGAATCATCAACGCGTAACTGTCGCGGGCTCGGGACTCATGGTCGAACTCAACGACGAAATCATTCTCCGTGCGAACCTTGACGATGTCAGCGCCCGCAATCCGAAACACGACGGGGCAAAACGACGTGCCGGCCACCTCGCTCTGTTAGGTCACGGCGACCGCGTCGCGTTCCGGGACATCCGAATCTCGGAGACCGCGCCCATGGCCAATACGGAAGGTGTGATGGCGGCCGGTTTCACCAAACTGTTCAACGGTCATGATCTAACCGGCTGGAAACATGGCGGTTCCCGGGAGTGGGTTGCCACCAATGGCATTCTCAAGCACAGCGGCCGGCCAGGCGAGCCTGGCGATCTCTGGACCGAAAAAGCATTTGGCAATTGCACGCTGGTTTTCGACTGGCGCTGGAGCGGCAGCGGACCTCTCCAAAAACGGCCCATTATCCTGCCCGATGGAACTAACAAAATCGGACACGACGGCCAGCCCGAGCTGGTCGAAATTGAAGAACTGGACAGCGGAATCTATCTGCGAGGCAGCAGCACCAGCCAGGTGAACCTCTGGAACTGGCCCGTTGGCTCCGGCGAGGTTTACGGCTATCGGACCAATCCGGAGATGTCAGCCGAAGTGCGTTCGCAGGTGACTCCAAAGTTGAAGGCCGACCGGCCGCTGGGTGAGTGGAACAGAACTATGATCACGATCATGGGCGACCGGCTCACGGTGTCTCTCAACGGCCGGGTGGTCATCGAGAATGCCCAGCTCCCGGGCATTCCACCCAGAGGAGCGATCGGCCTCCAGCATCATGGCTCCGCGATCAACTTCGCGAACCTGTGGATCAAGGACTTCTAACCGCTCGACGATAACCTTCGATCCGGGTGCGGGTTCGACACGCGATGGCGTTATTCCATCGCGACATTTTCGGGATAGGTTCCTAGCAACTCCCCCCCCCAACAAATGACTAACAACTCTCCCCCCGGGGTTGTGCGGCATCGCGGTTCGACTTTTCTCGAACTGTCGGTTGTCGTCACGATTCTGCTCATTCTGATCTCCATCGTGTTCATCGGCGCCAGCGCCTGGAAACGTGGCAGCGACCGCTCCTCCTGCGTGCTGACACTCCGCAGCGTGCAGGTCGCCACCCGGTCCTATCAGAACATGTACGGCTACGACACCGGTCTGAGTCCCAATTCGGAAAACGGCACGCAGGACATTGCCGCACATCTGTTTTCAAAAGGCTACATTGAAACGAATCTCTATCAGCAAACCCGCAGTGCCATCCCATGCCCGGCGGGTGGTTCCTACCACTGCCCGGCACCGGATGTTTTTCCGCAGCCCGGCCAGCTTTACATGGAATGCTCGCTCTCCGGCTCGGCTGAGCACGTGCCCACCTCGCACGCGGATTGGTAATTGCCTGCTTGGCAACCCATGGATTCCGGGTGATGGATGGGGCTTCACGATGAACTACCGCGAAGCGATTGACTGGTTGTTTGCCACTCAGATGTTCGGCATCAAGCTCGGGCTCGACGGGCCGCGGCAATTGCTCAAGGACTTCCTCGCCCACCCGGCGCACGGCGTGAAGGTCATCCACGTCGCGGGGACTAACGGCAAAGGCAGCACCTGCGCGATGATCGACAGCATCGCCCGCGCCTGCGGCCAGCGATGCGGCCTTTTCACCTCGCCGCACCTCATCGACTTCCGCGAGCGCATCAAGGTGACCGGCGAGGAAATCCCGGAGGAGCCCTGCGCGGCGATGCTCACCGAACTGCGCGCCTTGTGCGAGCGGATGGAAACCCATCCAACATTTTTCGAGATCACGCTAGTGCTGGCCATGCGGTGGTTCCGGCTCCGCGAGTGCGAATTGATCGTGCTCGAAACCGGGATGGGTGGCCGGCTCGATGCGACCACCGCGGTGCCTGCGGACGTGTGCGTCATCACCCCCATCGGATTGGATCACATGCAGTGGCTGGGTGACTCGCTGGAGGAAATTGCCGCCGAAAAAGCAGGAATTTTCGTCGGTGGAAAGCCCGCGATTTCCGCACCCCAGGAGGCCGGTGTCCGCTTGGTGTTAGAGCGTGAGGCGAATGAAAAGCGCTCGCCGCTGGAATTTATCGAAGAGCCGCTGCTAGGCTATCCGATGGCTCTTGCAGGCGAGCATCAAACGTGGAATGCCGCGCTTGCGGTCGCGTCGCTGCATCGTTTGGGATTGCACCTGACCTCGGACAGCGTCAGCTACGGCCTCAGGCAGGTGAAATGGCCAGGACGGTTTGAAATCATCAGGCCCGGCGTCGTTCTGGACGGAGCCCACAACCCCCAATCCGCCGCGGTTCTTGCGGCCACATGGCGGAAGAGTTTCGGAGAAAAAAAGGCCGCGCTGATCTTCAGCGCCGTCGGCGGCAAGGACATCCGCGGGATTTTGAAAATTCTAACACCCTTGGCTTCCTCTATTTTTCTCTGTCCGGTGCGCAGCCCCCGCGCCATCGCCGTGGAAGAACTGGCGACGTACCTTCCGCCAGGCGCAGCGCCGCACGAGACCTTCGCGACATTTGAAGCCGCATTCGCTGCAGCCCAAGACCGTTCCGAGTCTATTCTGATCGCCGGCTCGCTTTTTCTAGTAGGCGAGGCGCGGGCATTGCTTGCGAACGAAAATTTTCGTCCAAGCACGCAATGACCGGTCACTTGCCGGAGAGCACCTTGGCTAGAGGCGACGGTGACAGATCCTCCGGCGCGGCGTTCCGCAGGGATGACAACGTTGCCGCAGGATCGAGCCGGTTGAGCGGGAGCGCGGCATAGCCGGCACCGATGTCCACGCCGCCGCCGTCGCGCATTTCGAAGTGCAGGTGCGCCGGATAGAATCCGTTAGCCGTGCCAACGGTGCCGACTTTTCCGCCTCGTGCGATGAGGTCGCCTTTCGCCACATCGATCCGGTGCAGGTGGGCATACATCGAATGCAGCGTCCGCCCGGCCGCAGTCCTGTGCGCGACTACGACCACATTTCCCCATCCGGGCGAGGACTCGGCGGCGTAAATCACCAGCCCGTCCGCCGTACTGAAAACGGGGTCGCCGAGATCCGTGTTCATACCGCCAATCCCGTTAAGGTCGTCGCCGGTGTGGTGGCCCCCGCGCTTTTCATTCATTTCCCAGAATTTCTGCGCGTTGTAAGCCAGACTGCCGTGGTCCGATCCCAGCGGCGGATCAAAGCGCAGCGCCGTCGGGATTTGCGCCGTCTCCCAGACTGATAGAAATTGGAAGCGATGGTCCGGCCGACCGTCAGCCGGCATCGGCAGCGGGAAGTCCGCATCGATTTCCCGCGCCTGCCGTGACATCAGGAAGCCCGCAATCCCCGTCAGAGCGGCAATGAAAAGCACGATCAAAAACTTCGGCGGCCGCACATGCACGCCGCCAATACTCCGGAACGAGCGTGAAACATTCAAGACTCCCGTTTCCGCCTTTCGATCTTTGACAATCAGCGGCCAGGGCGGCACTTTTGCCCGGCGAACCCGCAACTATCAACATTATGGCCTACGATCTCATTGTCATCGGAGGCGGCCCTGCCGGCTACGTCGCCGCCATCCGCGCCGCTCAACTTGGAAAAAAAGTCGCCTGCGTGGAAGCGGATCGAGCGGGAGGCACCTGCCTTAACTGGGGATGCATCCCGACCAAGGCCCTCCTCAAAAATGCCGAGGTCTATCAGATGCTCACTCACAAGGCGGCCGAGTTCGGGTTGAAAATCGACGGGCTTTCATATGATTGGTCCGCCGTGATCGGGCGCTCCCGCAAGGTTTCAGACCGCCTCGCGGGCGGCATCGAGTATCTTCTCAAGAAAAACGGTATCGCCTACGTCCGCGGCTTCGGCTCGATCGAAGGCACCGGGAAAGTCGGGGTCAAAGCCGCGGACGGCTCTTCTCAAATCCTCGAAACCAAGGACATTCTGATCGCCACCGGCTGCAAAAGCCGCGGCCTGCCACCCCTGCCGTTCAACGGGAAATCCGTCATCGGCTCCAAGGAGGCGATGGTCATTCCCCAGCAGCCTAAAGAGATGCTGATCATCGGCGCGGGCGCGATCGGCGTGGAGTTCGCCTATATTTACAATGCTTTCGGCACCAAGGTCACCCTCGTGGAAATGCTCCCGCGCATCCTCCCGGTCGAGGATGACGAAGTGGGAGATGCATTGGAAAAATCCCTAACCAAACAAGGTATCCGCTGCCTCACCAACACCAAGATCACCGCCATGGTGGACAAGGGCAGCCATGTCGAGCTCACCGTCGAGGGACCGAAGGAAAACGGCGTTCTCAGTGCGGAAGTCTGCATCGTGGCGATCGGAATTCAGCCGGTCCTGCCCGGCGGCCAGCAGCCAAATCTCGACAACCGCGGCTACATCACCGTTGGCGACCGCTACGAAACTTCCATCCCCGGAGTCTATGCCGCGGGCGACATCACCGGTCCGCCGTGGCTCGCCCACGTCGCGTCGTTTGAAGCCGTGCAAGCCGTCGAAGGTCTTTATGTAGAAGGCCACAAACCGCGCAAGGTAACCAATTTCCCCGGCTGCACCTACTGCCACCCGCAAGTCGCCTCGGTCGGCAAAACCGAGCGGGCGCTCAAGGAAGAGGGCGTCGAATACATCGTCGGCAAAATTCCGTTTGTCGCCATCGGCAAGGCCATCGCGGCGGGCGAACCGGACGGCTTCGCAAAGCTCCTCTACGGCAAGAAGCACGGCGAGCTGCTAGGGGCGCACATCATCGGTGAGAACGCCACCGAGCTCATCGCCGAAATGGGCCTCGCCCTCGACCAGGAACTAACGGGCGCGGAGATCCACGCCACCATCCACGCACATCCCACGATGTCCGAGGTGATTCACGAAGCCACTCTCGCCGCCGAGGGCCATGCGATCCACTTCTGAAAGGCCATCTGAAAAATTAAGGGGTGAGGACTTCTCGCCGCCACGAATGCTTCGCGGCGATGAGGGTCAAATCTGGCGCGTGGATGTTTGCACGGGCCCTGGTGATTGACGCGGGCAATTACCTAACAGTCGCGGCGGCCCTCGTGAATGACGATAATGCACAGAGAGCTTGCAGTTCTCTCGATGTGGGGAATCGTTGAAAATCACGGAGATCCGCTGATGACTTGGAAAAGAAAGTTCGAATCAAACCCGTTCCGCCCGCGTCTTTTCCGGCGGAACAAACCAAAGAAAAAACTATGAATCTACGAAAATATAAACTATTGGCGAATCTCACCGCGATGGCGGTGGGGGGATCCATGCTCGCCACGAGTATCGTGACAGCCCAAGACAATGACTCGGGCGCGGAAGTCCAGACGCGAGGACCCGTCCACGAGGCATTTGCGGGAACCATCTCCTTTAATCCCGAGGTAGGGATCATTGTGGACCAGGCACCGCCGGAGCTCATTGAAGAAGTGCCGCCGGAGCAACAATTGGAGGGCGATAACGTCTCGTGGATTCCCGGTTACTGGGGTTGGGACGGGGAACAGAACGATTTTTTATGGATTAGCGGGATTTGGCGCAATTTGCCACCAGGCCGCGAGTGGGTGCCCGGTTATTGGGCGGAATTTGAGGGTCGCCATCAATGGACTTCGGGATATTGGGAAGATTCACAAACCACAGAGGTAACCTATTTGCCAAAGCCGCCGAAGAGTCTTGAGGTCGGGGCGAATATCGAAGCCACTTCTAACGATCAAACGTGGGTTCCCGGAAACTGGGTTTACCGTGAGGATCGCTATGCATGGCGCACCGGATATTGGGCGCCTGCCCGCGAGAACTGGTCGTGGACGCCCGCCTATTATCGCTGGAGTCAGCGCGGATATGTCTATGTGGACGGCTATTGGGACTATCCCGTCGTCCGCCGTGGTGTCGTATTTGCGCCAGTCCGTTTCGCGCCGGCCTATCGGTCGCGTCCTGACTATTACTACACCCCATCCACAGTGATCAGTCTGTCCGTTTTCTCGAACCATCTGTTCGTAAGGCCTAACTATGGGCATTATTACTATGGAGACTATTATGAACCCAGCTATCGCGACCGGGGATTTGTTGCCTCCTTTTCCTATAACTCACGCGGCTATGGCTATGATCCGATTTACTCCCACTATCGTTGGGAAAACCGCAATGACCGCGATTGGGAACGCGGACGCCGCGACTACTTCGAGCATCGCCGTGACAATCAAGACGCCCGGCCACCACGCTCGTGGGAAATGTTAAACGCACGTGCGCCGGGAGAGCGCAATCGTGACTTCGAAGTTGCGAAAAGTTTCGACCAGGTGGTGAGCAACCGCGACGACGAACGCCGCTTCCGGAAGGTTGAGAAAAACGAACGTGAGCGCTACGACAACGAGAGGAAGGAGATCCGCAAGTTTGGGAAGGATCGTGAACAACTCGAAACCCGCGGCGACAAGCGCGCTGACCGTGATGGAAAAGAAGGTGGCTCGGTCTCGAAGGAGAAAATCAAACGCTCCCCGGTGAGCGCCAAAAAATCAGATCGTTCCGATAAGGATGGAGGCCCGCCTGAGCGATTGCAGCCCCGCGCGTCCGACAAGGATCAGAAGACTGAAAAAATAGAGAGAGACGGAAAAGATTCCAAAGCTGACCGGGAAGATTCTCCCAACTCAAAAGGCAAAAAAGACGACTCGGAACTCAAAGATTCGAACTCGAAAATGAACGATAAATCCGAGCGCCGGACAAAGCCCGGAGAAAAGCGCGAGCCTGAGGCGAACGCCGATGGCAAAGAAAAGTCTGACAAAAAAAATCGTCAAACCGACCCCGACTCCAGAGGCACAGAGATGCCCGGCGAGAAGCGCAAGGACCAATCGAATCCGGACCGTGAGCCGAAGTCGGACAAGGCGCAGCGTAAAGCCGATCCGAACTCGGAACGGAAAGCCAAGTCTAACGAAAACGGTCAAGGTGTGGAGCGCAGGACCAAGCCGGGCGAAAAACGCCAAGCCGATCCGAATCCTGAGCGCCAGGCGAATCCCTCGCCAAAACGTCAGGCCGACCCGACACCGGATCGCAAGACCCGCAACGGCGAAAAACGTCAGGCCAGCCCGAACCCGGAACGCCAGGCAAAACCCAATCCCAAGCGTCAGGCGGATCCAGCACCGGAACGCAAGGCGAACCCCGCTCCAAAGCGCGAGGAAGACCCACAACCTAAGAAGAAGCAAAAATCAGCTGACGAAGGTCGCGAATCAGCATCGACTCCGGCACGCAAGGTGGAGCGCAAGGCCGCAGCGCAACGTAACGAACCAAAGCAAGCCGAACGCCAGCAGGTTCAACGCAAAGAACCAAGGCAAGCCGAACGCCAACAGGTTCAACGCAAAGAACCGAAGCAACCCGAACGCCAGCAAGCCCAAAACCAACGAGTAGCCAGGACGGAACCTAAAACTCAGACGGCTACTTCGAAGAAGGATACGTCGTCCGACGACACGAAGAAAAAGAAGAAACAGTCAGAGTGACAAATCGGGTCTTTCCCGCTGGAATCCCGTATCGAATTCCCACAAAACATGAACCGCAGGACCTTTATCCGAACCACCGCCGCCACTTCGGTCGCATTCAGTCAGAGCAGCACATTGTTTGCACTCGAAGCTGATAACACCTACCGCAAAAACATCGGCATCCAGCTTTATACGCTGCGAAATGAGATCGGAAAAGATCCTGCGGGCACGTTGAAGAAAGTAGCTGCGGCAGGCTACAAACAGGTCGAGCTATATGGATTTCCCAATGCCGATCCCTTAATCTCCGGGGCCAAGGACGCCGGCCTCGAGATTCACTCCTCCCATTTCGTTTGGGATTCCGTCGTCAATCCCAAGGATGCGGCGATGTCAGAATTTTCCCGGATTGTGGAAAAGGCCCATGCGACCCGTCTGAAGCATCTGGTAATCCCCTATCTCCAGGATTCTAACCGTGCAACCTTGGATGATTATCGAAAGGTCGCGGCGCACGCAAACCAGGCCGCCTCCATGGCAAAGGCCGCAGGCATCCAACTTTCCTATCATAATCACAACTTCGAGTTTGAGCCCAAAGACGGAGGCAAGTGCGGTTATGATATTTTCATGGAAGAGTTCTCCAAGGACATGATGTTCGAAATCGACGTCTTCTGGATTAAGGCAGCCGGGCTCGACCCCGCCGAGTTTATTAAAAAACTCAAAGGTCGCGTCTCCCAGCTTCACCTGAAGGACCTCAAGGGCGACATTAAACTCCCATCGTATTCCACCGCGCTACCGGTCGATGCGTTTCAAGAACTCGGCGACGGAATCATCCCGATGGAACCGATCATCACTGCGGCCAAAGCCGCCGGCGTGGAACACTGCCACGTCGAGCAGGACCAATCGCCCGACCCGATCGCCAGCATCGAGCAGAGCATGGCATACCTGCGAAAACTTTGAGGGAGCCGGTTAGGATTTCCGACCCTCGTCGTATTCGAAATATTCAGTGATGGTCTCTATCCCGCTGCGTCCCTCCAAGCCACTTTCCTGCTTTCTGCGGGCGAGGATTTCCGAGACGCCATCGTTCCAGCCGACTTTTCTCAGGAACTCGTTCCAGATGTAAATGTCTCCCTGATCGAGTTCGCGACCCGCCTCATAACACCACCGCAGGATCTCGTCGTCGCCGCCGCCGATCAGCACGCGGGCGGCAAGGTCGGAATAATCAACGCGCAAAAAATCCGCGCAGCGGGCGTCGAGTCCCGAGCCAAGATTTTCGCAGAAATCATCTCTCAGATTGCCCGCTGCATGAAGTCGGATTTTATCCAGCATTCTGGAAAAATAGTTCATCCCGAGGGTTTCCTGATAGGCGGAGAGAGGCACGGACTTCATGATTTTGCGGTTTGGATCGATCGGTTGCCTGCCGAACGGACTCAGGTCCGGTCCTTCGGCAACCGCGAAACCATCGTGAGTTTGACGCCTTGGCGCAAGCGCCGCTTAACCAGGCGCCCATTTGTCGGCCCCGCGTTACTTTTCCCGGCCTTGCATGGCAGAATGGACTCCCTAGGCTCGTGCGAGTGTCTGGCATAAATCTGAATCTCCCGCGCAAATCCACATGGTCGCGCACACTGCTGCGAGCGATCCTGATTTGTTCGGGCTGCATCGTTATTTTACTGCCGGCGTGGCTCCCTAACCGTCCGGCAGTGCCGATCGAGAGCGGCACGGTGGAACTTCTGCAGGCGCTTCTGCTAGCCCTCGCCGCCGCCGTCATTCTTGGCGCTTCCTCTCATGCCGGACCTAACCGGCCGGTGTGCCGGGTGCTTGCGCTGCTCCTGATCGCAGCCTTCGTCGGGGAGATTGAAGATTTCCTCTCCCAGATCCTGAGGCTGAAATTCCCCGAAGGTTGGGTGGTCGGATCGATCCTGTTAGTAGCGCTCATCACTGCGGTGCGCCATCGGCGGTCAGTCCTGCATTTCGTCTCGACCTTGGGAAATCACGCGGGTTCCGGCCTGATCGGCGCGGCGTTGCTGATCCTCTACGTGTTCAACAAACTCTTCGGGAGCCCCAAGTTCTGGCGGGCCTCGCTGGGCACCGCCTTCACCCCGGAGATCCCGAAAATCTGCAAAAGCTACCTTGAGCTGTTCGGCTGTTATCTGGTGTTTATCGGCATCGTCGGCCTTTCCATCACGCTTGCGAGGCGCGTTGAACATCGAACATCGAACGTCCAACATTGAACATCGGAGTATAGACTGTCCCCTCTTTCTCTTCCCTTCGAAGTTCAATTGTTGGACGTTCGATGTTCAATCTCACCTCCATGTTTCACATCGTTCTTCTAGAACCCGAGATCCCGCACAATGCAGGAGCCGCCGGTCGGCTCGCGCTTGCCACGGACTCGACGCTGCATCTCGTGGAGCCGCTGGGATTCTCGCTGGAGGATAAACATGTCCGCCGCACGGGGCTGGACTACTGGCAGGATGTGAGGCTGCGGGTTTGGAAAAATTTCGACGATCTCCGCAGTGCTGACCCAAGCGCGCGGTTCTGGTTTCTGAGCACCAAGGCGACCGCCTCCCCGTGGCAGGCAAATTTTCGACCCGGCGATTACCTCGTCTTCGGTCGCGAAACCCAGGGGCTTCCTGAAACTCTAATCGCCGCGGCGGGCGACCATGCGCTGAGGATCCCGATGGCGCCGGGTGGAACCCGAAGCCTCAATCTGGCGACCGCCGTGGCCATCGTCCTCTACGAAGCCGTGCGGCAGCAGGATCCGTCGTGGTAGATTATTTCTCCCACGCCTTCGCTCGCAGAGCTTCGGCCGCGGCTCGCGCCTCGGCTTCCTTTTTGCTCTTCCCCTTCCCCGTCGCGAGGATTTTTTCCTGCCAGGAAACTTCGGATTGGAACACCCGCCGGTGGTCGGGACCGCTCTCGCTGATTACCTTGTAAACCGGGGCCTGCGGATGGATGGCTTGGAGAAATTCCTGGAGTTCGCCCTTGGGATTCCGTTCCTCGGGACTGGTGATCATGTTCCCGATCTCCGACTCGAACAGACGCAGCACCAGCTCGCGCGCCGGGTTCGGGCCTGAGTCCAGATAAACCGCGCCGATCAGGGATTCGAAGGCGTCCGCCAAAGTGGATAGACGGCGGCGGCCGCCGGTGGCCTCCTCACCTTTTCCTAACAACACATAGTCGCCAAGATGGATTGCCATCGCGAACCGCGCCAGCGCCCGGCGGGAAACCACGCGGGAGCGAAGCTTGGTGAGCCGGCCCTCCGTGAAATCCGGGAACATCTTGAACAGCTCCTCCGTGACGATCAACTGCAGCACGGCGTCTCCCAGAAACTCCATCCGCTGGTTGTCGAAATGCGGCTTCTGCGACTCGTATGCGAGGCTTGGATGGGTAAGCGCTTCCGCTAACAGCAGCGAATTGCGAAATTTGTAGTGAATCCGGCTCTCAAGCGGCTGCATCAGTCATTCTACTAAGGTTCCTTCTGCCCCTTCCAAACCTCAGCAAGGTCTCGATGGGATAGATGGGGTGATCGACGGGACTCGAACCCGCAACAACCAGAATCACAATCTGGGGCTCTACCATTGAACTACGACCACCATTTCAGGCGGGGCGGAAGGGTTAATCGATGGCCGACGATTTGGGAAGGGAAAAATCAGCCGGTGTCACGGGAAGGGCGCAGGGCAAAAAAGTCAGAAATGAGAACGCCGCCCTCCCCCCCGGAAAGACGGCGTTCCACTTATTCGCGCTACCGTAACCCACACTCACGGAGCTTGCGCAAAGCCGATCGGACTTCTGACAGTCCTAGGAGAACGATCACCCGGATATGGGGAATGACCAGAAGGTTTATAGTTTTTTTAAGATTTATTAATCAGCGCTTGTCCCAGAATCCGCGATTTTTCGCGAGATCTCCACAAACCGTTCATTTGACCAGCCAGCCGAGACTCGATGTTTGGGGAAATTATCCGAATGGGCGTGAGCGGGAAGTTGATCTAACACGGCTTCCATGCGGTCGATGATCTGCTGGGCGTGGGCTACGCTGAGTTCGGTTTCATGACGGCGGGTCTTGAGTGCGGTGAGGTGCGCCGTGGCGCGACCGACGATGCGCTTTTCCAACGCCTTCATCTCGCGCAACACTTGCTTGCGCTGTTTCCTTGCCATCTGCGGCCCGGCCCTTCCTGGGGTATGCCTCCTCAATCCAATCGACATCGTGAGTGCAAGACTGCAAATCCCTGACGGTTGAGATCGGATTCCAACCGGGGAACCGGAAGCGGAGGCTTAGTTATTGCCTAGCCGTTTCACGAACTCATCCAGCAGCGACTTGAGCCGTGGCTCGCGGGCGATGGCGGCGGGTTTGTCGAAGCCGAGCCAGATGGCCGTGGCCCCGCCGGGACCGAGGCGGAGGGTCCAGGCGTCACGCTCGGAACCCGTGGCTCCGGTAAAATTCCGGATGCCCCCGGATCGCTGCAGGACGCTGGTCGCATCGAGCGCCGCAGCCGGAGTGATCGCAGCCGTTAGCTGCGGCTTGGCGGTGTAAATGACCTCGCCGGACGCGTCGCGGATCTCGCGGATGAGATAAGGTTGCGCCCGTTTTCCCTGATTGCCGAGGACCGCCAAGCCGACCGACATCTCCTGCGGTGTGGCATCCACGGTGCCGCGAAAGAGATCCTCCGTGCTGGAAAACTTGCCGGTGATGCCGCAGCGGCGGGCGATGCGCTCAACTTCCGCAGGGCCGATCTGGCGGCCGGTTTGGACGGGTTTGCCTGGCAGCACGAGCTTCCCGCGCTCTGCGGCGGCGGCGGCCACGAAGGGTTCGAAGGCCGAACCGAGGTCGCGGCTGGAACGGGTGCGATCAAACCGTGAATCGGTGTAATTCCGCCCCCCGATCAAGGCCAGGGTCGCGCCGGTTTTGAGGTCGGTGGTGACGGCGGCATACTGAAGATACGCAGGCTCGGTCCCGCTAACATGGTCGGCCTCGGCGGGATGCGGCCAGGATTTCTCATGCTCCAAATCTTCCACCGCGCGGGTAAGCTCAACCTCTAACCGACTCTGCCAGGCCGCATCTAACGTGGTGTAAACTTTGAGCCCGCCGAGCTGGATATCGTCACCATCGAGAATGCGGTCGAGCTCGCGGCGGACGGCTTGCAGGGCATAGGAAGTTTGAGTTTCGCGTTGCTCCTCACTCACGAGTTTGACCGGCTCGGCGATGATGCGGTCGCGCCGGGCCGCATCGATCAGCTTCATCTTCACCAAGCGGTCCAGGGTTTGGTCGCGCTGCTCGATGGCGGCATCGAGATTTCGAAAAGGGGAAAAAATATGCGGGCCGCGGATGATGCCGACGACCATCGCGCTCTCACCCTCGCCGAGGTCGCGGGTGGGTTTCCCGAAGTAAGTGCGAGCCGCTTGTTCGATGCCATCCGCACCGCTGCCGAAGTAAATGCGGTTAAGATAGTGAGTCAGGATTTCATCCTTCGTATATCTCGCCTCGACGCGGAGGGTGAGTGCGATTTCGAGAAACTTTCGGTGCAGGGACTTCTGTTTCATTTTAAAACAATTGCGTGCGAGCTGCATGCTCAGGGTGGATGCGCCCTGCGTAAAATCCCGGTCCTTGAGGTTTCTAACCGTGGCCCGCGCCAGCCCCCTAACATCCACGCCGCGGTGTTCGAAAAACCGGGCGTCCTCCCGGGCGCGGAGCGATTTCACCAGGAAATCCGGGATGTCCTCGCGCTTCACCAGCTTGCGGCCGGCTCCACCGGGCGCGGTGATTTCTGCTCCTTTGCGATCATAGAATGTCGTCCCTGCCGGCAGCCTGGCGACCTCGTCCATGTCGTAGCGCATCGCGAGCATGAAGTAAAAGAACGCGAATGCTGATAGAAGAACCGCGCCCACCAGCGAGAGCTGGAAAATCAATTTCACCGGTCCATGCAGCCACCCCGGCAGCCAGCGTTTCCAGAACGCGGGAGGGTGGATGGGACGCCAGGTGGACATTGGGATCGATGATGGATGATGGATGAGGATGATCGATGAATGAAGAGGGGGATCACTCCACCGGGATGGCGCGCAGGGGGATGTCCTGGTCCTCTTGGTCCACGAGGATCGCACGGAGGGGAGCGGGCGCGGCGGCGGTTAGGGTGGCTTCATCGACGGGCTGAGCCCTGGCGGGGTGGATCGGGCAGAGGTCCTCAGCGGGCAGGGCGATGTCGGCGGGCACTTGATCGGTGTAGGCGGTGGCCGCCTCCCGGCAGCCGGCGGTGGTGCGTTTTCCGGAGAGTCGGCAGAGTTCCATGTCCACGAGGTTGACCTTGCTGTTGAGTTTGCCCGCCTTGTAGCCCAGGCGGTCGGCGGTCTTCATGACATCCACCCAGACCGGCAGGGCGAGGGTCGAGCCGTAGCCCTTGTCGATGGTCTTCTTCGGGAAATCGAAGCCGACCCACACGCAGCATGTTAGAGTGGAGGTGTAGCCGGTGAACCAGGCGTCCATGAAGTCGTTCGTGGTGCCGGTTTTCCCGCCGCAGGGCTTGTCGAAACCGAGCCGGGTGACGGCGGCGGCGGTGCCGTGAGTGGCGACTTGGTTGAGGATGCGGGACACCGACCAGGCGGAGCCGCTCTTGGCCGCCGGATAGGAAAGCGGCGGCGTGGTGTAGAGGATGTTCCCGTCGCGGTCCTTGATTTGGGAAATCAGATAGGGTCGGAAACGGACGCCGTCGTTCGGGAAAATGGTGTAGGCGGTGGCAATTTCCCATGGCGTCGCACCCCATGAGCCGAGGAAGGAAACCGGGCTCTCCGGCATCTCGGTCCTGAATCCGGCCATGCGGGCGACTTCCTTCACTTTTGGGATGCCGGCATAGTTCCCGACGCGGACCGACATGGTGTTGCGCGAGCGGATTAGGCCGGTGGCAGCGGGTTCCATGCCGCCGAATTTGTTGTCCGAATTATGCGGCCGCCAAGTGCCCGCCCCTTTGATTTCGCCGGAGTAAAGCGGGCCGTCGCTGATGGCGGTGTCGGGTCGCAGGCCCTTGTCGAATGCTGCTAGATAGACAAAGGGCTTGAACAGCGAGCCCAGCGGACGGCTGCCATGGGTGGCTCGATTGAAGGGCGACTCGTTCGCGTCGCGCCCGCCGACGACGGCGATGACGGCTCCGGTCCGGTTCTCCATGACGACGGCCGCGCCTTGGAGATATTCGGGGTCCTTTTGCTTGTCCTCTGGGATGGTTTTCCAAGCCGACCTGGTCTGATGCGGGTAGCCGGAGTAGCGCTCGACTTCGCGAAGTTTCTTGTCTAACGCCACCTCGCCTTTGCGCTGGATGCGCAGGTCGATGGTGGTGGTGACTTCGAGACCGCCGAGCTCGATGTTTTCCTTTTCGAGAATGATCTCGAGGTCGCGGCTGATCGCCTCCATCGCGTATGATTCCTGGAACTTCCGCCGCCATTCCGGCCTGACTTCGATGGCTTCTTGCTTCGCGGCGTCGGCCTCGGACTTGCTAATCACCCCGGCCGCGACCATGCGGTCGAGGGTGGTGCCGCGCTCACGGGCGGCGGCTTCCATCGAGCTGAAGGGATTGTAAGCGTCGGGTCCGCGGACGATCCCGGCTAACAGCGCGGACTCTGATAGCGTGAGCTCGGACGGGTGCTTTTCGAAATAGATCCGCGACGCCTCGCCGACGCCCTTGATCGACCTGCCCCAGTTGATCTGATTGATGTAGGCCTCGAAAATCTCGTCCTTCCGGAGCGACGCTTCGAGGCGGACGGCGATCGCGATCTCCAACAGCTTGCGGTCGATCTGGCGCGGGAGGTCGCCACGTTTTTCGCCTTGTTTGAGCTGGAAAATGTCGGAGGCGAGCTGCTGGGTGAGGGTCGATGCGCCCTGCCGTTTCCCCTGAAAGTTCTGATAGGCCGCGCGGACGATGCCGATCATGTCGAAGGCTCCGTGCTGATAGAATCGCTCGTCCTCGCGGGCGAGGATCGCCTTGCGGAAGTTTTCGGCCACCTGTTTCAGTGGAACGAGCGAACGCTTATCGCCGTGGATGCGGCCGATTTCCTCGCCAAGACGGTCGCGAATGATCGACCGCTCGGGCATCGCATGGACTTTCGCGAGGTCGTATTTCTGCGCCCGGAAGCCGTAGATGACGGCGAAAAAAGCGAGTGCGTAGAGGCCGGCGACCACCGGATAGCCGACCACGCGAAGTAGAAATCTCAGCAAGGTGCCGAACGGACGGGTGAGGAGATTGAAGAGGTGAAACGGCCAGAACAATAACAGTGAGACCCCTCCCGGACCGCGCGACGGGGCGCTCTGGGGCGCATCATTGCGGGGGCGATTTGAATCCGGTAGGTTGCGTATTGGCATCTTCGGGCAAAGGGTAAGCGAACCTCCGACGCCGATCCATCCCTGATTATTCGGGACAGACGAACGGGGCGGATCGTGTCGCTCTGAATCACAACCACCATGAAAGTGAATCGAATTTTCCCCCTCGCCTGGCTGTGCCTCGCAGGATTTTCACAAGCGAGCGATCCTGTGCGGGATTTGGCAGACCTCGCGAAACTCGAGTCGAAGGTCGAGGCTGTTAGCCGGAAAGTGATGCCTGCGACGGTCGCATTGATTTCGGAAAAAACCGGCTCGTCGGGTTCCGGGGTGATCACCACGGCGGACGGCCTGATTCTCACCGCCGCCCACGTCGTGCAGGGCGCGGAGGAACTGGAAGTCGTCTTCCCGGACGGCGAGCAGGTCCAGGGGAAGGTGCTTGGCGCAAATTATTCCAAGGATATCGCGATGGTGCAAATCATGGGCAAAGGGCCATGGCCGTTCGCGGAAAAGGGCGCATCCAAGCCACTCGTCGCGGGCGACTGGGTGGTGGCGCTCGGCCACTCGGCGGGCTTCGACGCGGGACGCACGCCGCCGGTGCGCTTCGGCCGCGTGGTTTCCAAAGGTCCGGGAAATTTTCTAACCAGCGACTGCACGCTGATCGGCGGGGATTCCGGCGGACCGCTTTTCGACCTTGAGGGCAGGATTGTCGGGATCAATTCCTCCATCGGCGTTTCCCTAACCAACAACAACCACGCCGGGATCGACGGCTTCAAGGAGGACTGGGACCGGATCCGCGCCGGCGAGACGTGGGGAAGGCTCTCGATGAATCCCTTCGTCAATCCGGAAATGCCCGTCCTCGGCATCGTCATGGGCGAGCCGGACGGCGTGAAAGGCGTACCGGTCCAAGCCGTCGTCCCGAGGTCTCCCTCCGCAGCAGCGGGAGTGCGGGCGGGCGATGTGATCCAGAGCATCGACGAGGCCCCCATCCGCGACGGGCATCAACTTCAGGTGATGCTGGCGAAGCGCCAGCTCGGCGACAAAGTGAAGCTCGGGATCCTGCGTGACCGCAGAACGATTGAATTGGACGTGGAGCTGGTCAGCTTCGAAAGCCTTTATGATCAACGCTAAGCACTACCTAACATGAAACCGCTTGTTTATCTAACGTTCGCATTATCGTTTCCCGCCGCGCTGATGGCGCAGCAGCACGACATCCCGCTGCTGATGCCGGAGGAACGCCAAACGGTGGACGCACAGGCCGCGCAGCTCAGCGATGCCATTTCCCCTGTGCTTTCCAAAGTCGCGAAATCCACTGTGCGGGTGTGGTCGGGCTCCCGCCGTGTCGCCTACGGAACGGTGGTCGGCGATGGCACCAAGATCGTGAGTAAATGGAGCGAGGTCGCCCGCGGCTCGGGAAATCTGCGGGTGGATGTCGCGGGAGCGGAGTATCGTCCCGTGAAAATCGGCGGGATCTATCAGGATGAGGATCTCGTTGTTTTGGAAATCGAGGGCAGCCCGCTCACTCCTGTTAGCTGGTCGGCCGAGGTCCCCAAGCTCGGTTCGTTCCTCGCCGCCGCCCAGCCGGATGGCAGGCTTGCGGCCTTCGGCGTGGTCAGCGTGCTGGAGCGCAACCTGCGCGATACCGATCTCGCTTACCTCGGAGTGTTCGGGGAGCCTGAATTCACCGGCCAAGGCGTCAAAATCCGTGAAGTAGCCGAAGGATCCGGTGCAGCCTCGGCGGGCTTGAAGGCGGGGAGCGTCATTCTCAAGGTGGGCGACCGCAAAATCTCCGGCCTCATGGCGCTCAAAAACGCTCTAACCGGCGTGGCTCCAGGGGCGACACTGCCGTTTTTGGTTGAAACGAACGGCCGTGCTGAAAGCGTGAACGTCTTGTTAGGAAATCGCCCGAAGATGCCTCAATTTTCCGGTGACCGCCTGCAGCAGATGGAACGCATGGGTGGCGCGATCAGCCAGGTTCGCGGCTCATTCAAGAATGCGATCCAGACCGACATGCGTCCGAAGGTGAATCAGATCGGAGGCCCGGTTGTTGACCTGAAAGGAAATGTGGTGGGAATCACCATCGCCCGCGCGGACCGGACGCGCTCATTCGTGATGCCCGCGGCCGCTGTAGTCAATCTGTTGAAAAAGGAACCGGAAAATCCCGAGTTGGCGAAGGTGGATGCGGCGGATGAGGAAATTCCGCTGCCCACCCGTGGCAGGGCTCCACAGAGCCGGGCGATGCCGGGCAACGAGGAACGGATGCTCCGTCACCTCTCCGACATGCAGCGCCTGATGAACCACATGAGGGACGAAATGGAAGGCCTGGAGCAGCCCTGAAAGTCCGAGTTCTGGTTTGATTTTTTTCCGGCACCGGTCAAAAGCTCGCGGCATGGCGAAGGCAAAGGACGAGAATCGGGTGCTGGTAAAAGTGTTTCTCTATGGCATCCAGCCGCAGATTTGGCGGCGGTTTTCGATTTCCGCGGACATCACGTTCATCCAGTTCAGCGACGCCGTGCAACCGGTGATGGGCTGGGACAACAAGAGCCCGCACGAGTTCCGCCACGGCAAGGGCAAGCGGCTCGTCGATGTGATCGGACCGATCGGATTGGAGGATCAGACGGCGGGGGAGTTTCAGGATGAGGCGGTGCTGACGGTGAAAAATTTCATTGGCAAGCGTCGGTTGCCGATCCGGATTCTCTATCGCTACGATTTCGCCGACGAATGGATTCATGAGATCATCTTCGAGAAATGGGTCGCCGGCGAAGGCGGACCGGAAGTGCTCGACGGCGCGCGCGCCTGCCCGCCGGAAGACTTCGGCGGCACGTTCCAATACATGCAGGCGCTCCACGGAGAAATCGAGTGGGCGCATCCGGGATATGAGCCTGAGGCTTTCGACCCGAAGCTTGTTAGCTTCGAGCAGAAGAAGGCGGTGAGGAAGCGGAAGTGAGGAGGGTCGGATTTTAGCCGACCCGGGTTGACCGGAGGTCAACCCTCCCGCTGGTGCTATGCCTTTCGCGCCAGCCCCATCCACGGGCGGGGACGCCCGTGGCGAAATGGTAACAAGGCAAACTTTGCCGCAGGCTTCCTTTCTTTGGAATCGTCCACGGACAGGCGGATCGGGAAATTGATCCCCGCTCCATGATGATCGCCAAGTCCCTCCTGCCCATCCTCGCCTGCTGTTCGCTTCTAACCGCGAATGTTTCCGCCCACGGCGACATTCACGTCCAGATCCACCGGATCAACCCGAAGATCAAAAAGTCTCCCAGCGCGGAACTCTATGTGAAGCGCGGCGATCTCTATCGGCTCGACGAGGACTACACCGCGGCGCTCGCGGATTTCAAACGCGCCGAGGAACTCGATCCCAAACTGGACACGATTTATCTCGGCCGCGGACGCAGCTTGTTCGAAGCGGGCCGTCCCGGCGAGGCGCTGCCGGCGCTGGACCGCCTGTTGGAAATGAAGCCGGACCACCCGGACGGGCGCATCTTGCGGGCGAGGGTTCATGCCGCGTTGAGCGACAGCGCGTCCGCCTTGCGGGATTATGACCACGTCGTGGCCACCGTGCCATCGCCCTCGCCGGATTGCTTTCTCGAACGCTCCACCGCCCTAACCAAACTGGATCGGCCGCAGGACGCGGTGCGCGGCTTGGACGAGGGGATTTCACGTCTCGGAAACCTTCAGGCCTTGCAGCTCGCGGCGTTGGAAATCGAACTCGCGCTGAAACAATCCGATGCGGCGCTGGTCCGCGTCGATCAGGCGATGGCCCCGCTCCAGCGCAAGGAGCAATGGCTCACCCGCCGCGGCGAAATCCTCCAAACCGCGGGCCGGAGCGACGACGCCAAGGCCGCCTACACGGCCGCCCTCGCGGCGATCCAGGCCCTGCCGCTCAATCCCCGCAACGCCAAGCCCACCCGCGAACTCGAGTCGCGACTGCAAACCCTTTTGGAAGCCCCGGCTCCCGAAAACGCAACCTCCAAAACCACACCATAATATCCTGATGAAATACCGATATCTTCTCGCGGCTCTCGTTCCGTTGATGGCGCTCGCTCCGTCCGCCGGAGCCCAGTCCATCACCCGCGGAGCCTATTTGCAAAACGGCAGCACCACCGCCATCACCGTGCGCTGGCGCACCGGCACCGCCGCCGACAGCGTCGTGCGTTACGGCACCTCGGCCGGCAGCCTCACCCAATCCGTTAGCGTCACCGGCACCCGCACCGAGCATGAGGTCCGCCTAACCGGCCTCACCCCGGACACCACCTATTATTATTCCATCGGCACCTCGTCCGCCACGCTCGCGGGTGACTCCACCTACTTCTTCGTCACCTCGCCCACGTCCGCCAAGCCCACCCGCGTCTGGGTGCTCGGGGACTCCGGCATCGGCGGCAGCGTGCAGACCAACGTCCGCAACGCCTATTTCACCTTCACCGGCAGCCGCCACACCGACCTGTGGATGATGCTCGGCGACAATGCCTATAACAGCGGCACCGACTCGGAATACACCAGCTTCCTCTTCAACTACTACCCGACCATGCTTCGCAAGTCGGTGCTCTGGCCCACGCTCGGCAACCACGATGCCGGCAGCGCCGACTCGCCCACGCAGACCGGTCCTTACTATGCCCAGCACACCCTCCCCAAAAGCGGCGAGGCGGGCGGCGTCGCGTCCGGCACCGAGGCCTATTACTCCTACGACTACGGCAACATCCACTTCATCTGCCTCGACTCCGCGGACACCAGCCTCTCCGCCACCGGCGCGATGGCCAACTGGGTCACCAGCGATTTGCAAAACAACACCAAGGACTGGACCATCGTTTTCTTCCACCATCCTCCCTACTCGAAGGGCTCGCACAACTCGGACAGCGAGAGCGCGCTCGTTTCGATGCGCACGAACTTTAACCCGATCTTCGAAAACTACGGCGTGGACCTCGTCCTCAGCGGCCACAGCCACTCCTATGAGCGCTCCCGCCTGCTGGACGGTCACTACGGTCTCTCCAGTACTTTCAACAGCAGCACCATGGTGAAACAAGCTGGCAGCGGCGCTGGCGCGGGTGCCTACACCAAGACCGCCAGCGGTCCGGTTCCCCACGAAGGCACGATTTACGCCGTCCCCGGCGCGTCCGGCCAGACCAGCGGCGGCACCCTGAACCACCCCGCAATGTGGATCTCGCTCAACGTCGCCGGTTCCATGGTTCTCGACTTCGACAACAACCGGCTCGACGCTATCTATCTGGACAGCACCGGCGCACAGCGCGACACCTTCGCGATGATCAAAGGCGGCGGTGGCGGCAACGTCCTGCCGACTGTTAGCATCAGCAGCCCGGCCAATGGCGCGACCTTCACCGCTCCCGCCGCCATCACGATCAATGCCACCGCTGCTGATAGCGATGGCACGGTGAGCAGCGTTGCCTTCTATCAGGGCGGCACCCTGCTCGGCACGGACACTAGCAGCCCTTACAGCTTCGCATGGAGCAACGTGGCCGCCGGTTCCTACAGCCTCACCGCCGTCGCCACCGACAACGCCGGCGGCATCAAGACCTCCACCGCGGTTTCCGTCTCCGTGAACAATCCTGGAAATGTCAGCCCGACCGTGAGCATCACCAGCCCGGCAAGTGGCGCGACCTTCACCGCGCCGGCCAGCGTGACGATCAACGCCAACGCGGCTGACAGCGACGGCACCGTGAGCAGCGTGGATTTCTATCAAGGCAGCACACTGCTGGGCACCGACACCGCCAGCCCGTATAATTTCACCTGGAGCAACGTGGCGGCCGGTTCTTACAACCTCACGGCCAGGGCCACCGACAACGGCGGCGCGGTCACCACCTCCGCCGCGATTCCGGTGACGGTCAACCCGGCTGGCGGCTCCACTGTGGTCTCGCTTCAAAATGGCACGAATGGCTATAACGGAATGGTCGATACCCACATTCGCGCCGACGCCACCACCACGGCTTCCGGCTCCGCCACCACCTTGCTGATCGACGGCAGCCCGGACTACTCGGCCCTGCTCAAGTGGGACCTGACGTCGATCCCGGTTGGCAAGACGGTGACCGCCGTCACGCTGACCTTCAACGTCACCGACGCCACCAGCCACGTGTATGAGCTCTACGCCCTGAAGCGCGCTTGGGATGAAGCCGCCGCCACCTGGGTCAAAGCGACCGGGACCGTCAACTGGGCAACCGCCGGCGGCAGCAACACCAGCGGCGACCGTGAAACCACCATCCTCGGCACCCTCAATTCCTCGACGGGCTCTAGGACGATCACCCTCAATGCCGCCGGCATCGCCAAGGTGCAATCGTGGGTCAACACCCCGGCCGACAACTACGGGTTCATCGTCCAGGATTACACCGTTTCCAACGGCATCGATCTGACCTCCAGCGAAGGATCCACGATCACTCAGCGTCCGATGATCACGGTGACCTATCAATAACCCACAACCGCGGCTGACGCAGGGAGAGTCCGGTGAATTTCCGCCGGGCTCTCCTTCATTTCACCGATAGAACGGACCGCGCCTCCTCGCGTAGCGATTCCTTGGGTAGCGCATCCACCCAGTCGCTGACCGCCTCCGCGTCGTTCGCACGCCAGCGGGCGAGCACCAGCTCCATGCCCTGCGTGCGGGCGGCCCCGGTGGGAAGCGTCAGGACGAAATCCGCCGCGTCCCGGCCACCCGATTCGGCGACTTTCGCCAGCACGGTCTGGACGATTTGATTCCGCTCGCCCTCGCCGGGAAGTTGCGCGGCCCACGCCAGCGCCGTCTTGGGATCGGACGAACTCCAGTTCTCACCTAACACTCTGAGCCATTCGCTTCGTTCCGGACTCTCATCAAGAGCACTGAGAAAGGAAGCGGCCGCGCGCGGCTCCTGCGCCGTCCATTCCGTCATGATGCCCTGCAACGCGGAGTTTCTAACCGGGCCGGCGGGCAGTTCCCTCATCCACCTGATCGCGGCGGCGGAATCCTTGAGAATCCATTTGGACGCCACTTCCTGCATCGCGAGATTCCGGAGCAGCGGGTCTTCCAATGCGGTGGCCCGCACCGCAGCCGCCGCCGGATCGCTGCCCGCCCATTCGCCGAAAATCCCGGCATACGCCCGTTCGCGCACCCGGCCCTCAATCTCGTCGCCGTGATCCCATTTCCCAAAAGGCCGCAGCGGCTCCAGCGCCCCGTCGTAGCCCGGCAGCTCGCCGGCCAGCGCCAGCGCTTCCTCCGGCTGGTCCGACGCCCAATGCGCCACCAGCACCGGCACCACCTGCACCCGCAGCTCCCCGGAAGGAACGCCATCGAGCCAGTCGCGGGCGGATAGTTCATTGCGCTCCAGCCAGCCTCCGAAGAACTCCGCCGCAAGATCCGCCTGGCCGTGGAGTCCGGGGTGCTGATAGGCAAATTCAATCGCCGCCGCCGGATCGTGCTCCGCCAGGCGGTGGAGCAGTTCGATCACGCCGTCATTGCGAAGCTCCCCGGACGCCACCGGAATGGCCGCTGCTAACAACCGGTGAATTTCCTGAAGCTCCTCAGCCCGGCTCACAGAGGACGACACACCCGGACGATCGCGCCGCGCCCTGCCCTTCCAATCCGGCGCTTTTTCCCCCGCGTCTTGCGCGGATGAAGCGAGCCAAGCCGCCGCCACGAGGGCCGCTGCCGAGCCTGCCCAAAGGATCCATTTCCGACCGCCGATCACGGCTGGACGCTAGTTCCAGAGCGGACGCGGTTCCAGCGCCATCCCCATGGTGCCGCTGGCAAATTCGTCACAATCCACCCGCCCGCCATCACTCGGCCTTCACCAACCGGATCCCGTTCTTCTCGATCGTGATCCTGCCCTTTTTAAACAACGCGCCCGTCGCCTGCTTGAAGGTGCGTTTGCTAACACCCAGTTCGTCATTGATCTCCGCCGCTGTGCTGTGGTCGCCGATGGCCCAGAACCCGCCGCGCGCCCCAAGCTCTGCTAGAATTTGTCCTTCCAGATCGTCGATCTTGGCCCGGCCCGGCGCATGAAGGCTGAGATCGATTTTTCCGTCAGGCCGGACATCGGCAATGTAGCCCTTGAGGGTTTCACCGGCCTGGAGCGGTTGGAAAACGTCGTTGGCGAAGAGTAGGCCGCTGTGGGTGCCGTTGATGATCGCCTTGTAGCCGAGATCGGTTTTCCCGAACACGGTGAGATCGACCTCCTGCCCCGGGCGAAAATCGTGAGGCCCTTGATCCATGTAACGGGCGATGCGGGTGGAGGCGATGATGCGGCCGGTTTGCTCGTCGATGTGGACATGGACGATGTAGTTTTTTCCCACGTCCATGCGGACCTTTTGCTCGCGGAAGGGGACTAACAAGTCCTTCGGCAGACCCCAGTCGAGGAACGCGCCGACGCCGGTGACGGCCACGCATTTGAGCCGGGCGAACTGGCCGGGCATGACCTCCGGCGACTTGAGCGTGGCGACTTGGCGGTCCTCGGAATCGTTATAAAGGAAGACATCGACGAAGTCGCCGAGCGCCCACTTGACCGGCATTTCGCGGCGCGGCAGCAGGATTTCGCCGAGCTCACCGCCATCGAGAAACAGCCCGAAGGTTTTCTCATGAAGGACTTGGAGGGACGCGCGCTCGCCGATTTTCGCCATGGCGGGAAGATGAACATGGCCACGCCGCGAGTCCATGGCGATCTCATCGACACGCGGCGGTGCCGAGCCTACCGTTTGGCCGATGAACGATCTTCGTGATTGTGCCGAAGCGCTCGGCATTGGGAAAACCGAGCGCCATATTTTCCTCTGCGCCGACCAGACGAAGCCGAAGTGCTGCGCCAAGGAGGCGGGCTTGGAATCCTGGGAATACCTCAAGCGGCGGTTGAAGGAACTCGGCCTCGCCAGCGTGCCGGAACCGAAAATTCTACGCACCAAGGCGAATTGCCTGAATGTCTGCCTGCACGGCCCCGTCGCCGTCGTCTACCCGGAAGGCGTCTGGTACCACTCGTGCGCACCGGCGGTGTTAGAGCGGATCATCCAGGAGCATTTGATCGGCGGGAAAGTCGTCGCGGAGTTTGCCTTTGCGACGGACGATCTCAAGAATGGCGCATGACCGCCGCACTTGAAACGCTCATCCTCGCCTTCACCGGGGAGCAAGGCATCGCCGTTCCAGAGCGCGCGTTGTTCATCGGCGCGGAGCCGCATCCCGCTTTGGGAGAATGGCCGGATCTAATCGGCTGGCAGCCCCTCAAGCCGCTGGCGGTGGCGTGGGAGCGGGCGGGTTTTTTGCGCAGCGACGATCTGCCGGTTGGAAAATGGCCGGTCGTGCTGGTCCTGCCCGGAAAGTCGCGCGACGAGGCGCTCGCCTGGTTCGCGATGGCCCGCGACCGGCTGGAGCCGGGCGGGAAACTGGTCGTCGCCATGCCTAACACGGCGGGCGCGGGGCGTTTCGAAAAGGAACTCGCGAAAGCCACTAACAACATCGTCTCGCTTCAGAAACACAAGTGCCGTGCCTTCCACACGACTGATGATGGAACATGGAACGAGCGAGTTTTTGACGATTGGCGGACGCTCGGCGAGACTCGTGAAATTTCCGGCTTTACCGTGCAGGCTGGAATTTTCAGCAGCGACCACATCGATCCAGGTTCGCAGCTTTTGGCAGACCATCTGCCCGCCCATTTGCACGGCAACGTCGCGGATCTCGGCGCGGGCTGGGGATTTCTATCAGCGGCGGTGTTGAAGCGTTGTCCTAACATTGCGCGCCTGGATTTGTTCGAGGCCGACGCGCGGGCCTTGGCGTGCGCGCGCAGGAATCTGGCTGGTGACGGGCGCGAGGTCGGGTTCCACTGGCACGATGTGACCACCGGTATGCCGGGGATCTATGACGCCATCATCATGAACCCGCCGTTCCACACCGGCCAAGCGACCGACGTGGATCTCGGCCGGGCATTCCTCAAGGTCGCCGCCGCCTCGTTGAAGCGCGGGGGAAAATTGCTGCTGGTCGCCAACCGCCAACTTCCGTACGAAGCCGCCCTCGAAGCCAGCGGCCTCGCCTGGCGCAAGATCGCCGAGGACCGGATTTACAAGATCCTCTTCGCCGACAAACGCACGTAAGAGACCAGATTCCAGAAGCAAGAGACCAGACAGCATTCGCGCTTCCCCTTGGCTCTTCTCTGGATTCTTGTCTCTGGTCTCTCGCTTCTCTCTCGCCCATGAAACTCGTCAAACTCCTCGCCAATCTCGGCTACGGCTCCCGCAAGGAGGTCCAGCGCCTGATCCGCTCCGGCGCCGTCACCGATGCGGACGGAAATGTGTTAGGCGAAAACGATTTGCCGCCCCACGACCGAATCCGCTTCCGCGGAGAAGAACTCGATCCGCCCGCGCCGCTGATCATCATGCTCAACAAGCCGGACGGCTACACGTGCAGCAGCGAGGATCCCGGCTCGACGATTTACGATCTCCTGCCGGAACGCTTCGCTCATCGCAATCCCGGGCTCAATCCCATCGGCCGGCTCGACAAGGACACCACCGGCCTGCTTTTTCTAACCGACGACGGCAAGCTCCTCCACAAGATTATCCATCCCAAGTCGGGCTGCCTCAAAGTCTATCAAGTCCAGCTCGACCGCCCGCTGGAAGGCCACGAGGGTGCGCTATTCGCCTCGGGAACTCTGGTGCTAAACAGCGAAACGAGGCCGCTGTTACCCGCCAAGTTCGAAGTGTTAGCTGATAGGGAGGCGCTGGTCACCTTGCACGAGGGCCGCTACCATCAGGTCCGCCGGATGTTTGCCGCAGCGGGAAATCACGTGCTCGGACTGAAGCGGATTTCCATCGGCGGACTCAAGATTCCCGACGCTCTCGGAGAAGGTGAATGGCGGCAACTCTCGCCAGAGGAGTTGGCAAGTGTCTTCAAATGAGGCGGATTTTGTGGCGTGAAAGGACCAAGGCGGTCACCGCCAGGGCCAGAATCCCCCAGTCGCCGATTTGTGCATACAGCGAAAACGTTGGCTGAAGCGGAATTTGCAATTCTGTTAGCAGCGAGCCGCGGGTGAAGTGGCTGCCCTTCGCATCGGTTAGGATCTGGGATTTTCCGGTGTCGGGATGGGAGGTGGAACCCTTCGAATCGATGGCGGCGCTGACACCGGTATTGGCACAACGCAGCATGGGCCGCCGCAGCTCGATGGCGCGGAAGCGGGCGTATTGGAAATGCTGCTCGGCGGCGGCGTAATCCTTGAACCAACCGTCGTTGGTCACGTTGATAATCACCTGCAGCCCCGGGCGGAGAAATTTCCGGTTGAGTCGCGGCACGGAATCCTCGAAGCACACGGTCGGAATCGCGCCGATCATCGTCTGGCCCGCAAGGATCGGCAGTGGCTCCAGCGAGTCGCCCGCAGTGAAGGAACCGTGGTATTCCGCGCCGGATTGCTGTTCGTAGATTTTCTTTAACCATGGGATCGAGTCCACGAATGGAATCGTCTCTCCGAATATGACGAGGTGACGTTTCCGATAGGTTTGCAGTTCATCGGACGGCGACATCACGGCGATGGAATTATAAGCCCGGCCCTTTTCCTTCATCACCAGCGCCTCGCCGCTTTTCACGGCTTCCAATTCGTTGACGCCGTAAATCAGCGAAAACGGCCCCGCCTCCCGGACTTGGGCGATGGTGTCCATGTTGATTTGCCAGGTTCCCCACTCGCCGTCGGCCGTGCGGAGAATCCTGCCGGTTAGAGCGCATTCCGGCCACATCACCCAGTCCGGCCACTGAGCGGAAATTTCGCCGTCGGGGGATTTTAACGCGTCGAGGGCCTTGAGCGTTTCATCCTCATACCCCTGATGAGTCTCCAAATCCGTCCATAAGACTCGCGCCGCTTCCTGGGGAATGTTGAGTTGGACCAGCAGTGTTTTGAGCCGTACGGATTCCACCTTCGCCTCCAGCGCGAGGCGGAATTTCCCATAGCCATACAGGGAAATCAGCATCAGCGCGGCGACTCCGAACTCCCGTCGCGATTTCCCCAAGCCTGACAATCCCCGCAAGATCAGCGCTTGGAAGGTTACGACTAACAGCGACAGCCCGGCCACTCCTAACAAATCCGCGCCTTGCGCCAGCACCGGCATTTCGCCGAGGGCCACACCGATCACATTCCAACTGATGCCGGTGATCACCCAGCCACGAAGCAGTTCGCAGCCGGCCCACACCGCGCCATGAAAGAATGCCAGCCGCAGGCTTTCGCGAAAGCCGCCATCGATTCGCGGTTTCCCGAGCGTCGTTGCAAACCAACCGAACAGTCCCCAATAAACCGCCAGATACATGGGCAGCACCAACGCGCCGAGCCATGAGACGGAGGCGACCCAGTGGAACTGGATCAAACAAGCCGCCAGTCCCGCCAGATAGCCAATTCCAAATCCCTTCCAGCCCGCGCGTTTGCCGTCCACCGACCACAGCGCCCACAACAATGGGATCATCGCCACCCACACCAAGAACGTGAAATGAAACGGCGGAAACAGGCCCGCAACTAACAAGCCGCTAACCACCGCCGCGGCGAGCCGCGTCCATCCCAAGCGTTTTCCCATGCGCTGAGTTTCAACGGAGACTTCCAAATGGTCCACCGCGAATCGGCCTCACCATTTCATCCAGCGCGACGCGCCAAAGACCGCTGCGGAGGAAATGGCGGCGATGGCCAGGATGATCCAGAAGCCCGCATGGCCATCCTCAGTTGCGATGGGAAGTTGCACGTTCATGCCGAAAATACTGAAGACCGCGGTGGGCAGCATGAGCCCGATCGTCACCAGCATCAGCCGCTTCATCGTCGCGTTGAGGTTGTTGCTGACCACGCTCACCCGTGCGCCGACGAGGCTCGACAGGACCTGGCTGTAGGTGGTGGCCATTTCCTGGCATTGGGCGTTTTCGATCGTTAGATCGTCGAGGAACTCGATATCATCCGCGGTTAGGCGCAGGCGGGTGCCGGTGGCCTTGAGTTTCTCGATCACCCGGCCGTTGCTGCCGATGGCGTTGAGATAATACACGAGGCTTTTCTCGAGTGTGAACATGTGCAGCAGGTGCTTGTTCTCCATGGATTTGTTCACTTTGTGCTCCAGCTCCTCGGCGATCATGTTGAAGACTTTAAGGTGTTCCTCGAAATGCCAGATCGAGCGGAATGCGGTCTTGAGAACAACGTCCCGCAAACTCTGGAGCTGGAGGAAATGTTTGCCCTCGAAGCGCAGGTCGTCGTCCGCGATGACGATCACGAGCTGCTCGGCAAACAGGAACATACCGACCGAGCTGATTTTGAAATAGAAGTTGTCGTCAGCGCAATACTGCTTGGGCCGTTTGAAAATGATCGCCGCGTGATCCGGCTCGAACTCGACCCGGCCGAGCTCGTTAGGGTCGAGCGCGGAGGCTAGGGTGTGGCGATCGATGTTGAGCATCTCGACGAGATGCCGCCGCTCCTCCTCGGAGGGATCGATGTAGAGCAGGATGCGGCCCTCGTCGGTCTCGGTCACGAAGAGCTGGCGATCACGGATATCCAGACGGCGCAACATGCCGGAAGCAAGCGGGACGCCACGAAGGATGTCAACGCGCGGGCGGTTCCGTGCGCGTCAGAAATACGGCGTCACTTTGGACTTGAGCAGCTCCACCAACGCCGGGTCCATGTAGGCGTAGTTATCGGGGATTCCCAGGACGACCACGCGCTGATGGTTCAAATGGCGTTTGAATTTCCGGGTTAGCTTTTCGCGGTGCGCTTTCTCCATCACGAAAATCACGTCCGCCCACCCGACCTGCTCCGGCGAGAGAGGGACGATGGCATCGTTGTTGAGGCCCGCCGAATCGACCTCGATGCCGGGCGTTCCCGCGAAGACGGCCTCCGCCGTCGGGCTGCGGAGCTTGTTTTGCGAACAGATGAAGAGGAGGTGTGTCATTGAGCCGGTGAGTTCATGGGGGTTCAACAAGGAGCAGATGGCATGTGTCGGGGCCGGTTGCGCAAGCTTTGGGTTCTCGATCATTCGCCAAAGCTAACATGGCCCCCGGTTCTCGGCCATTTCACGTTGAAATCTGTGTAGTTTTGCTCCGGCGAAAAATCCAGTTTTGAACCAGCGCCGACACTCCCCGAACATGGCGTTGACCATGACCCCGGCCCGTGCCAGCGTGGCGTCCTTATGAAGCGCATTCCGGCTCTTACCGCCATCGCCGCCCTTGCCCTCGGGGCTTGTGAATCCATGACCGGGCCGATCGCGAGCGGCGATTTCGATCCGCTCGGACCGCCGGGCGGCAATGTGAGCCGGGTCGCCAGCACGCCGGCGTTCAAGGCCGGGCAATTCGTCCGGGCGGCGATGGACAACACGGCGTTTTTCAAGGTGCGGCCAAATGGCGATGCGGATGCGGACAAGCTGCTCAAGCGGGGAAGTTCGATGAAGGTGATTTCCGCCAGCGGGAGCTATACGAAAGTGGAACTGGACAGCGGCGAAATCGGGTTTGCCCCGACCGTGATGCTGGAGGATCCCAACGCGGTGGTCGAGGCACCGCTCACCGCTCCCGGCGAAATTCAGGTTTATCCACCGCTGCCCGGCGCGGGGATCGGCGGGCCGCTGCCCATCATCGACCCCGCCGGCCTGCCGCCGGAAGGGGCGATTCCGACGGTGATCGATCCCGACGCGCCTGCCATCGACGTCCCGCCCCCCCCGGTCACGACGCCGACGGAAACCTTTCCGACCCCGGTGGTGCCCACGGAGGAGTCCGTGCCGCTCCCGCCGAATGGCGAGGAGCTGGAGGAAAAAAAACCGGAGTGAGTCGGGCGCGGATTCTTGCGCCTTGAATCTCAAGCCCCCGCTGCTTGACTCCCGCCGTGAATCCTTGCCACTGCCTTCTTCCGGTGTTGCTGCTCGCCGCCTGCGCGCCCCGCGAATCCCTCGTGGTGAAACAATTCCAACTCCGCGATCAGGCGACGCGAAACGTGGACGAGCCGATGGTGAAAATGGAAAAAGCCCGCCGCCTGCACGGGGCGGTGAGCATGGCGGAGCGGCGCGGCAAACTGGGCCAATATTTCACGCTGATCTGGAAAGATCCGGCGGGCGAAGGCGCGGTGGAGCTGATTTTCCAATACCAGCAGGGGGCCACCGCCAGCCGGGTGAAACGGATGGTCCGGGAGTTCGACCCGGCGCAGTCTCACGGCACGGCGGAGTTTGCCGTCATCGGCGAGGATTATTTCAAAGGCGGAAAGGTCTTGGCGTGGAAGGCCACCCTGCAACGCGGGCAGCGGGTGATCGCCACCCGGCAATCCTATCTTTGGCAGTGAGCGGTGAATTTTGAGATGGATGATTGACCATCGCGCCGTGGGATTTTACGTTCCCGGACCTTTCGCCGTTCAAATGACGGCCTTTTTCTCAGTGACTACCGAATGCCCAATCTTGGTCGGAATCTTCGAAGGATTCAGTTGGATCCGCTGTGAGGGGAAAGGTTCCTTTTTAAACAGCCCCGTCATGAAGACCTTCGGCGATGAGCGGATCGCGGCGGGCGAGCGCTGCGTGGTGGTCGATCTGGGTGCCTGCACTGGCATGGATTCCACCTTCATGGGCACACTGGCCGGGATGGCGACCCGCCTTTCCGGCCACGACGGCGGCGTTCTTCAAATCGCCGATAGTGGTCCGCGCAACCGCCGGTCGCTGGAAGATCTGGGGCTGGATTTCCTGCTAGATATCGATCCCACAGCGCCGGTTTGGGAAGTTGCCATCGACACCCTGCGTGCGGAACTGAAACCGCCGGAGAAAGTGGCGGCGCCGGGCCAGGTCCAGCGGGCCCTGCACGTGCTGGAAGCGCATCAGGTTCTCGCCGAGACGAACGACAAAAACGCGCGGGTGTTCTCCAACGTGGTCACCCTGCTCGAGGAAGAGCTGGCGGAGAAACAGAAGATCGAAAAGTCGCCGGAAAAGGGCTAGACCGCCGCTCCGGGAGGCATCTGAAACATTGTCCCGAGAGATGCACGGCTCCACTCTTCTATCGCTCGCCATCTGCGCCGTCGTCATTATTGGCTTGGTGATGGCCTTGCGCAATCAACGTCGCAGGGCGCACGCCATCCGGCGCAAGTTCGATGAATTGGAAGGCGAGGAGCAGCGGATGTTCACCTACCTCCACGATCTCGGCCTGGCGATCGAGAACGAGCCGTCCCCTTCCGTGCTCTCCCGGATCATTGTGGATGGCATCGAAAAGGTCGTCACGGCCCGCGGCGGGGCTATTTATTTCGTCAATCCCGAGGGCGATTTCCTCAATCCTTCCTACATTTCCGAGCATTGTCCGCCGCTGATCGGCATTCCCGTGGAAATCCGCAAGAAGGCGGAGCGCGACCCGCGGGCGCTGGAAAGCCACGTGCGTTTGTCGCGCGTCGCGATCGCCGATGGAATCCTCGGGCACTGCCTCGGCGTCGGCGAGCCGATCCACGTGCGGGATGTGAAAAGCCACCCCGCGTTTCAGGATGCGTTCACCCGCTACACCGACGACGTCTCGGCCCTGCTCTCGCCGCTACGCCATGCGCACAAGGATCTCGGCGTGCTCGTCGTCGCCCGGCGGCACGAAGACGGTCCGTTCTCGGCGAACGACTACGCGGTCTTCCGCACCGCGGCGGAGCAGTCGTCGTTCGCTATCGGCAACGCGCGGATCCACCGGGAGGCCCATGAAAAACGCGCGATGGAAAGCGAGCTCCAGAATGCCCGCGATGTGCAGCGGATTTTACTCCCGCAGCAGGATCCAGTGGTAGCGGGCTTCCGGATCAGCGGGACCAATCTCCCCGCCCGGATCATCAGCGGGGATTATTACGATTACATCGATCTGGGAGATCAAAAGTTCGGCATCGTGATCGCCGATGTCTCCGGCAAGGGCGTCCCCGCCGGCCTGCTGATGGCGATGTGCCGCAGCAGCCTCCGCTCCGTCGCCCTTGGCGGGATGTCCCCTTCCAAAGTCATGGCGGCGGTCAATCGCCAGCTCTTCCCGGACATCCGCGAGGACATGTTCATCAGCATGGCCTACGGCGTTCTGGATGCTCCCGGCGGCAAGCTCACGCTCGCCCGCGCCGGGCACGATCCGGCGCTTTTTTTCCGCCGGGAAACGGGACAGGTCGAGCTGCTGCGTTCGCCCGGCCTCGCCTTGGGCATCGATGGCGGCGCGGTCTTCGAGCGCGTCACCGAGGATCAGGAGGTGGCGTTTAAATCCGGCGATTGCGTGCTTTTCTACACCGACGGCGTGCGCGAGGCCGTCGATGCGGACGAGGAGGAATTCGGCATGGAGCGGATGTCAGAGGCCTTCCGCATGGCCGCGCCGCTGGGTGCCGAAGCCGTCCTGACCCGCATGCAGGAAGCGCTGCGAGAGTTCACCGGCGAAGGCCCGCAAATGGACGACATCACGCTCGTCGCCATCGAGAAGCGCTAGGCCGTCATTTCCCCATGCAAATCAAGTCCGCCGTCTTCCACATCAGCGCCCGCGATCTTCAATCGGCTCCGGATTGGGAGCGGGCGGAGTTTGCCTTCATCGGCCGGTCCAACGTCGGCAAGTCGTCGATGATCAACATGCTTTCAAACAAGGACGCCCTCGCGAAAGTGTCCGCGACTCCGGGCAAGACCCAGCTCCTCAATTTTTTCATCATGAACGAATCCTGGAGCCTCGTGGATCTGCCCGGCTACGGCTACGCGAAGGTCGCCAAGAGCGAAAAAATCAACTTCAACGAGTCCGTCGGCGACTACCTCGACCAGCGCGAAAATCTCCGGCTGGTGTTTGTCCTCATCGACTCCCGCCTCACTCCGCAGCCAATCGATATCAGTTTCGTGAGCTGGCTGGGCGAATGCTCGGTGCCCTTCGCACTAGTCTTCACCAAGGCCGACAAGCAATCGCCGAAAAAGACCGAGGCCTCGATCCAAGGTTTCTTGGAAGCCATCCCCGCGCACCTTACCGCTGTGCCCCGCATCATCAGTTCCTCCAAGAACCGCGCCGGACGGATCGAGATTTTGAAACTGATCGAGCACACGCTCGCCACCGCATAAGGCTTCCGGGCCGAAGCTTGCCTTCGAAGCTGTTTTGGTTACCGTGCCGTCCAATGAGTGCTCAAGCAGCTTTCCAACGCGGCGTGCAGCCCCTTTTACAACTGCTTCTTCCCGGCCGGGAGGACGCGGTGTTGGCCGCCCAGACAGATCAACCTTTCCGCGAACGGATCGAAGAACTGGCGGCGAAAAACTCCGAAGGAGTCCTCTCCCCCGAGGAACATGATGAATACGCCGGCTACGTCCGCGCTAACAAATTCGTCGCCGTCCTACGCCGCGAAGCCAAAAAATTAAAATCCGGCAGCGCGGAATGACTTCCGCCACGCGGGCTCTCGTCAGGCAGCGTGCCGACCAACGATGCGAGTATTGCCAAACCCATCAGGACGACTCGCCCCTCGCCGCGTTGCATGTCGAACACATCCGCCCGCTCAAACACGGCGGCAGCGACGACGAATCGAACCTCTGCCTCGCTTGCATCGACTGCAATTTTCCCAAGGGCACCAATCTAACCGGCGTCGATCCGCTCACCGACACGGTTACTTTGCTCTTTCACCCGCGACAGCAGCGATGGGACGATCATTTTCAGTGGGAAGGAATCCTCATTGCTGGCTGATCGGACGTTGGACGAACGACTATTCGCGTGCTCTGCATGAACAGCAACGAACAGTTGGAACTGCGCATGGCTGGCGAGTGATGGACACCCCGGTAAATTCTGCGGCGGCCATCGCAGTCGAGCCAGTTTCTTCTCGCCAAACCTCGGCTCCAACACTCAACCTCCCACGGACCGAAAACCCCATTCGGCTAGAAGAAAATTCTCACTCACATCAAAGAAAAACTCCCCATGAAGAACCACAGTATCGGCACCATCATTGCGCTCTTTTTTAGCATCGCCATCCAAGCAGGCGCAATTCAACTACGTGATCTTGAAGGCACATGGAGAGGTCAGCGAACTGAAATAAGAAACGGTGTGGGCGGCTACTCCTCGGCAACCCTTGTCGGAAAGAGAGGTTCAGACGGAGGTCTTGTGATCAATGAAAATGGAACATCCAAGTGGTTGGGCTCATACAAGATAAAGCACACTTTCAAAAAGGACGGCGACTACAGGTCAATCCAAACCCGTTACGGAATTATTCTATCTACCAGTTCCGGAACTTGGCGACATAGCAACGACGCCATTTCAATCTCAGGGGAGGGGCAGAATAGCAGCGGGTCATCGCGCTTCAGCGGGACCTTGAAGAAGGATTCCAGGACGAAGGTCGTCTACTCGGGCAAGTCTGGATCTACCTCCATCAAGATCAGCGCCACCCGGCAATAACGAATCGTTTCGCCGAGGAAATGCGTGGCGCTCTTCCGCCGCCACGAGGGCGGGTTGACAGGGGCAAGCCGCACGCGCATGGTCCCGCCCGCCGTTCGCCTGTTCTGCTTCCATCATGATCTTTAAAAGTCTCTGTCGCCACGCCGGTATCGGCGCCAACTCGTATTTGCTGAAAACCAAAACCGCCAAGGTCGTGCTGGATGCCGGAATGCATCCGAAACACGAGGGGTCCGAAGCGGTGCCGCATTACGAATATCTGAAGCCGGGGACGGTGGACTCGATCATCATCACCCACTCCCACCTCGATCACGTGGGGACGCTGCCGGTTTTCCTCCAAGGTCAAAGCCAGGCAAAGGTTTTCCTGTCGCCGGAAACTGCGGAACTCGCCTGCGCGATGCTGCACAACTCGGTGAACGTCATGCAGTCGAAGCGCATCGAGCACGGCATCGCCGAGTATCCGCTGTTTGAACATCGCGAGCTGGACGATATCGAGGACGGCTTCGAAACGCGCAATATCGAGCGTCCGTTCGATCTCGATCCGGCTGGGTCGATGCGGGCGACCTTCCATGACGCGGGGCACATTCTTGGCTCCGTGGGCGTGACGATCGAGGCGGAGGGCAAGAAGATTTTTTACACGGGCGACGTGAATTTCGAGCACAGCACGCTGCAAAAAGGCGCGCTGTTTCCCGAACATACGGTGGACGCGCTCATCGTCGAGACGACCCGGGGCGAGCAGGCGCGCGACCCGAAATACCACCGCACGACCGAGGAGGACGAGTTCGCGGAAGCGATCAAAGGCGTCATCGAGCGCAAGGGTTCGGTGCTCATTCCGGTGTTCGCGATGGGCAAGACGCAGGAGGTATTGGGGATGATCCATCGTTTCAAAAAGGAAGGACTGATCCCGAAACATACTCCGGTTTACATCGGCGGGCTGAGCACCAAGATGACGCAGGTTTACGACCGGTTCAGCCACACTTCGCGCCGCCATTTACCGAATTTCCGCTTTCTGAAGGACATGGAGCTCGAAGCCGGCAGCAAGAAGCGCAAGGGACCGATTCCGTTTCATCCCGGCTGCATTTACGCGCTTTCCAGTGGGATGATGTCCGAGAAAACCGTCTCGAACAATTTCGCCCGCCAGGGGGTTTTGGAGAACGCCAAGCACGGCTTGTTTTTCGTCGGCTACGCGGACCCCGAGACGCCGGGCGGCAAGATCCGCATCGCGAAAAAGGGCGATTCCATCGTGCTCGACCCGGCATTCCCGCCGGTGACGCTGAACTGCGAGACGCGGATCTTCGATTTCAGCGGGCATTCGACCCGCGAGGCGATCGCCAATTTCATCGTCAAGGTCGCGCCCAAGAAAACCTTCCTGGTCCACGGCGACGATGCGGCGGTGGAGTGGTTCCGCGTGGAAATCAAGCGCCGCCTGCCGGACACGGAGGTCATCGTGCCGCAGCCGGGCGTGGAATACGAAATCTAAGTAAGGGGCATGGACGTCTCGTCCATGCGTGGGGACGAGGACGTCCCCACTCCTTACTTCTAAGCCGCCGCCCCGGCGGGGAAAACGAGGCTGAGCAGCATCGTGAGGAAAAAATTCACGATGAGAATCGCCAGCGAGGAATAGACCATCGCGCGGGTGGTGCCGCGCCCGACGCCGACCGCGCCTTGTTCCGCCTTGAGGCCCTGGTGGCAGGAAAGCAGGACGATCAACATGCCGAAGACGAGGCCCTTGGTCATCGCGATGATAACGTCAGAGCCGTCGGTGTGCAGGTTCATTTGGTGAAGCCAGTAAGCGCCGTTGACGTGAAAGGGGCCGGTGCCCACCACCAACGAGGCGAGGATTCCGAAGGCCGCGGATTCCGCGATCAGCAAGGGCATGGAAACCAGCATCGCTAGGAAACGCGGAGTCACGAGGTAGTCGATGGGATGCACGTCCATCGAGCGCAGGGCGTCGATTTGCTCGGTGACTTTCATGGTGCCAATTTCGGCCGCCATGGCCGCACCCACCCGGCCGGCGAGCATCAGGGCGGTGACCGACGGGCCGAGCTCGCGGAGCATGGCCACGCTGACAAGAGCGCCGCCGCCGGTTTCCATGCCGAGCGGTTTGAATTGAAACAAGGCCTGCGCCGCCAGGACCGCACCGGTGAAGGCGCCGGTCACGATCACCACCGGCTGGGAGCTGAAGCCGGTTTCCGCGATTTGTTCGAGCACCATGCGGTAGCGGATTTTCCCGTGGAGCAATGAGTCCGCAACTGCTGCCACGAGTTTTCCGATCTCACCCAGATAGGTCAGGAAGGCAATCGCACCGGCGCCGATGAATCGAAACACGGCCCCATGATGCCGCTGAAATTCGACATGGCAATGAAGTTGACCGGCAGGGTCTCCCGGCGATAGAAGCCCGCGCGCCGCTGTCCGCGTGATTTCCCATTTTGAATTATGAACGAGACTCTAACTCACCTCTCCCAGGTCCTTCCCGTGCTTGCCGTCCTCGCCGCTGTTTTCGGCTTTCTGGGCTGGTCCATCCGCGGTGCCAGCAACAAGTCGGCACCCGCCAAGACCACCAAGCCGGCTCCCGCCAGCGACCGGGGCCAGCAGGACCGCGCGAAAAACCTCGAAGCGGCATTGGAAAAATCCAAGGCCTCCAATAAAACGCTGAAATCCGAGCTGGAAGATCTCCGGGCGGCGACGGTTTCCAAACAAGCCCTGGACGATTCCGCCGCCGAACTGGATGCCGCACGCAAGGCCTTCGAGACGGAAACCAAGCGCATTTCCACCCTGGAGACCGATCTCAAGAAATCTCAGGACACGATCCGCAATCTCAACAGCCGCGCCAACGAGGGTGACAAAACCCAAAAGGACCGCAGCTTCGCGTTGGAAAACGAGCTATCGAAAGCCCGCCAGCAAATCGCAGTTCTCGAGAATCGCCCGGACAACAGCGCCGAACTCAATGCCGAGATCGAGCGCCTCCGCGAGTCGGTCGCCGTTTCCACCCGTTTCGCCGGGGAAATGAGAAAACGCGAGGCCGCTGCGGTTGAAGCGCTGGAGAAAGCCGAGGCGCGCCTGACGGGTCTGAGCGATTCCTCCCGCGCCGCTCCCACCCACGAGCGGAAAATCGGTCCGGTGGTGGATTCCGGTCGCATTGCCGCGGCGAAGGCGGAGGTCATCCGGCTCGTGGAAATGAACAAGGCGAAGGAAATCGCCGCCTTCAGCGAACCGGTGCCCGAGGTGGGGGAGGAGCAGCCTGTGATTGTTGAAGAAACTTCCATGATCGCCGACGAGATTACGCCCATCGAGCAGGACACGCCGGTGATGCCAGAAGAACTCCCCGCACTCGCGGAAGAGGCTCCTGTCGTGATCGAAGAATCGCCTGCTACCACCGAAAATGCCGCAGACACGCCTGTAAATCCCGAAGAAGCTCTCGTGAAAAAAAACCCGGGCAGCGGCGAGCTGTTCGCGCTGGACTGACCATCGCCACGAACGTTCACCCTGAAAAAGCACCCACACCCCTTTCGTAGAACCTCCGATGCGTAATTTCCTGCCTCTCGCCTTCATCGGCCTCACCGCGGCCTCCGCCGCGCCCTTTCAGAAAGACATGATCGCCGAGGGTCTCCGAGATCCGATGTCGCTCACGATCGCGCCGGACGGCGACATTTACGTGGTCGAGCGCGAGGGTCGGCTGCTGCGGATCCGCCCCGAGACCGGCGGCGTATTTGAAATCGGAAATCTACCGGTTTCCGCCCTGCGGTCCACCGATCCCAAAAGCGATTCTGCGGTGGAGGACGGGCTTCAAGGAATCGCGCTCGATCCGGATTTCGCGAAAAACCAGCGGCTCTACCTGTTTTACAGCCATCCGGTGAAGCTCATTGATCGGCTTTCCCGTTTTCAACTCAAGGATGGGGCGCTTGACCTGACTTCCGAGCGCATGATCCTTGAAGTGCCGGTGGAAAGGCATGACCGCATTTGCCACCACGGCGGCTCCGTGCAGTTCGGACCCGACGGCCTGCTCTACCTCAGCGTGGGCGACAACACGAACCCCTTCGCCAGCGACGGCTACGCGCCCATCGACAACCGCGCCGACCGCCTGCCATGGGACGCGCAGCGCAGTTCAGGAAACACCAACGATCTCCGCGGGAAAATCCTGCGCATCCGCCCCACGGAAGACGGGTACGAAATTCCGGCGGGCAACCTTTTTCCCAAAGGCATGGCGAAGACCCGGCCGGAAATCTACGTGATGGGTTGCCGCAACCCGTTCCGCATCTCCATCGATTCGAAAAACAGCACGCTCTACTGGGGCGAGGTCGGTCCGGATTCGGACAAGGAATCCGAAAAAGGCCCCGCCGGCCACGACGAGGTGAATCAGGCCAAGTCCGCCGGGAACTTCGGCTGGCCCTTCCTGGTCGGAAATAACAAACCCTACCCGATCGTGGATTTCGCCACCGGCACACCCGGCGAGATGACCGATCCCGCCGCTCCGAAAAACCCCGGCATCCGCAACACCGGCCTCACCGGTCTGCCGCCCGCGCAGTCCGCTTTCATTTGGTATCCGTATGCCGATAGCCCGGAATTTCCCGTGATGGGCAAGGGCGGCCGCAATGCGATGGCCGGCCCGGTGTTCTATTACGACCCTGCCCGCAAATACAACCTGCTGCCGAAGGAAGACGATCACACGCTGATCACCTACGACTGGATCCGCGGCAAAATGTGGAAGGCCAAGCTCGGCGCGGGCGAAAAGCTCGAAAGCCTCACCCTGCTCGACGAAGGCTACCGCCACCCGATGGACCTGGAAATGGCCGCCGACGGCTCGGTCTGGCTGCTGGACTACGGTTCGGAGTGGTGGTTCAGCACCAACGGCTTCGTCTCGCGGCTGCTGCCGAATTCTGACAATCGCTCGCCGGTGATCGCCATCGAACCCGTGGCCGGGAAGGACCGCACGTTTGCCGTGAAATCCGCCACCGATGCCGATCAGGATCCGCTCACCGTCACCTGGTGGATCACCAGTGGCGTGACCGAGCGCAAACTCGGCAGCGGGACATCCATCACCATCCCGGCCGGTGAGGGCAGTGAAGTGCGGGCCGTGGCCTCCGATGGAAAAAGCCCGAACGCCGTCGCGCGCATTTCCCTCACGCAGAAGCAGGCCGCACCTCAGCTTGTTTTGGACCTTGCCGCAAAGGCGGATTCCTACGGCTTCGGTGAGACGGTCAGCTTCAACGTCTCAGGGACTCCGGACGGTGCCCAAGCCGTCGTCCGCGCCCGCTACATTCCGCCGACCGGCCACGACGCTGGCGGCCCGCAGTTTTCCCAGGAAATCAACGCCCTCGTCACCGCAAACGTCTGCCTGGCCTGCCATCAGGTGGACCAAGCGTCCGTCGGGCCGGCCTATCTGAACGTCTCGCTCAAATACCGCGACCGGCCCGATGCGCTTGATTACCTGAAAGCCAAACTTAAATCCGGTGGCGCTGGCGTCTGGGGCGAGGTCCCGATGCCCCCGCAGATCGCTCTCAAGGACAGCGATGCCGATTCCATCGTGCAGGCGATTCTCGCGCTCTCCGCTGGCATCAGCGAAACCAAAGGCAGCCTCGCGGGAAATCTAACGCTCGCTGCCAAGCCCGCCAACGCGGGAGCTGGCGGGGCTTGGGAATTCAGCGCCGAAGCCCCCGGCTTCACTGCCGCGAAGTTCCGGATTCCGGCGAAGTAACTTCCGCGCTCAACGACCCGAAAGCCTGACAAACGTTTCGGTTGTTAGTCCACTGGAACGGATGAGACTCCTCAATGTCCCCTTCGCAACCTCGCGATGATCCGGGACGGACAGAGTCACATGCAACCCGGCTTTGACGAGGATCATGTGACTGCCTCGCTGCCTGACCATTTCCCAACATCGGCGGCGAACATCTTCACGATTCCGCGGCCGCTCAGCGCCGGCAAGGTAGCCATTAAATAGCGACTTCCACCTGTTGCGTCTCGACCGTCAAAGGCATTCCGAGTTCCGCCCGGACCTCCAGACAGGCCGCAATGGCGTCGCGGATGTTCGCAAGCGATTCCTCACGGGTTGCGCCCTGACTCACACAGCCGGGGATGGAAGGACATTCGGAAATCCAGATCCCATCTTCATCCCGATCCAACGTAGTGACAAATTTCATGGAGAGTGTTCAACCCGCTTTCTCCGTCTTGAAAAGACCCGCATTCCATCACAGCTCCCCGAACCGGTTCATCAACGTTTCCTTCCGGAACTCGAAGATCGTCCTCAGCTTCTTCCTAACAAACACCGCGTGCGCAAGCGCTCCGCAGGGACCGAAGCCAAGCCCGTAATGCACCAGATCGCGCATCAGCACGCCGCCGGGGATTTCCTCGAACGTGTGGCGGTGATGCCAGAATTTGTAAGGCCCGAAGCGCTGCTCATCGACGAACGATTTCCCCTCGTCCACCGACTTGATTTCCGTCACCCACGGCACCCAGATGCCGGGGAAGATCATCACTTTGTAGGTGATGATCTGGCCTTCATGCATCGTCTCTCCGGGCAGGCTGACGATTTTGAACCCAAGGTCGCCGGGGGTGATTTCATCGAGGTTCCGCGGCGAGGAAAAAAATTTCCATGCCTCGGCCAGGGAGATCGGCAGTCGTTGTTCCTGATCGAGGGTGTGGAGAGTCATGCGCTGCGGAAAGTGGCGTGGAAGTCGGCGCGCGCAAGGGTGGCCTTGGACTGCGGTCAGCCTGCTGCCGCTTTTCCGCAGTTCAGCCCTGCTGACCGCGGCAGCAGGCTGCCGGATCAAAGCGGCGGCAGGCCGCGCGCAGTCCAAGGTTCTGGAGCCTTGTGCCCGGCTACCGCAGCGGTTAACCCATCGCCATGGATTTCGAAACATTAAGCCTATGGGCGGACGAGGAACTGAAATCGCTGGTGAAAATCCTGCCTGCGGACATCCAAGAGGCTGCGGCTAAAGTCGCTATTTCCCTCGAGGAAAAACCGGGCCAAGGCGCGTACGACGAGGAATTGGACGGCGATGAGCTCGGGCTTTTCGAAGGCCCGTCCGCGATGGACGAGGCGGACGCCGGAGAAATGCCGCGCATCCGGCTTTTCCTCACCAATCTCTGGGAGTGGGTGGGCCAGGAGGAGCACGACTATCGCGACGAAGTGGGCACCACCTTCCTCCACGAACTCGGCCACTACCTTGGCTGGGATGAGGACGAAGTGAGCGAACGCGGCTTGGAATAATCTCCTGGATTCTGGAAATCGCTAACATCCGCTAACAAGTGCCTCGTCTTGGGAAGGAGCGGGCGGGTGCGGAACTCGCCGGGCATTTTTCCGCTGCTGCGCTCAGAAGGCAAGCTGACGGGTTCAGGATTCAAGCGTGGTACTCTTGAATACTCTTCACCGTGAACTCGCGGGTCTTCAACGAGCGCATCGCTTTCACCGAGGCTTCGGCGGCGGAGAGGTTGGTGGCATGCGAGATTTTTTGAGCGATGGCGGTGGAGCGGATCAGGATCTCGTCGGCGCGGGATTCGTGGCTGGCCGGTGTGTTGATGATGAACTGGATTTCCTGGTTCTTCATCCGGTCCACGATATTAGGCCGGGCGTGCTCGGCGACTTTATAGACGCGGTTGCTCGGGATGCCCTCGGCGACGAGGCGGGTGTGGGTGCCGCCGGTGGAATAGATTTTGAAACCTAACTCTACCAGATCGCGGGCAACGGCGACGGCGCGGTCCTTGTCGAGATCGGCGACGGAGAGGAAGACATTGCCCTCGGTGGGAAGCGGATTGAAGGCGCTGATCTGGGCCTTGGCGTAAGCCATGCCCCAGTCGGCGTCGATGCCCATGACCTCGCCGGTGGACTTCATTTCAGGGCCTAACACGATGTCGATACCGGGAAAGCGGTTCCATGGGAAAACGGCTTCCTTCACCGAGAAATGCGAAGGGACGATGGTTTGGGTGTAGCCGAGATCGACGAGTTTTTCGCCGACCATGACCTTGGCCGCGAGCTTGGCGAGCGACACGCCAGTGGCCTTGCTAACAAACGGCACGGTGCGCGAGGCGCGGGGATTGACCTCGATGACGTAGAGCTGCCCGTCCTTGACGGCGAACTGGATGTTCATCAGGCCGATGACCTTGAGCTCGCGGGCGAGGTCGATGGCGGCGCGGGTGATTTCCGCCTTGATAGATTCTGGTAGAGAAAACGCGGGGATGACGCAGGCGGAGTCGCCGGAGTGGATGCCGGCTTGCTCAATGTGCTCCATGATCGCGCCGACGATGGACGTTTCTCCATCGCTGATGCAATCGACATCGACCTCGGTGGCGTTGTCGAGGAAACGGTCCACGAGGACCGGGCGCTCGGGCGAGGCGATGACGGCCTCGCGCATGTAGCGGGTGAGTTCCTCGTCGCAGTAAACGATCATCATGCCGCGGCCGCCTAACACGAAGGACGGCCTAACAAGCACCGGGTAGCCGATGCGGTTGGCGACGACGAGGGCTTCCGCTTCGTTGGTGGCGGTGCCGGCTTCGGCTTGCTTGAGATTCAGTTTGTCTAGCAGCGCGGAGAAAAACTTGCGGTCCTCGGCTTGTTCGATGGATTTCGGCGAGGTTCCGATGATTGGGACGCCATGGCGCTCGAGGTCGGCGGCGAGGTTGAGCGGGGTCTGGCCACCGAACTGGACGATGACGCCGTGGGGTTTTTCTTGGTCGCAGATGTTGAGAACGTCCTCGAGTGTTAGTGGTTCGAAGAAGAGTTTGTCGGAGGTGTCGTAGTCGGTGGAGACGGTTTCGGGGTTCGAGTTGACCATGATGGTCTCGTAGCCGAGTTCCTTGAGGGCGAAGGCGGCGTGGACGCAGCAGTAGTCGAACTCGATGCCTTGGCCGATGCGGTTAGGTCCGCCGCCGAGGATGATGATTTTCTTTTTGTCAGAACTGCGGGCTTCGTTTTCGTCGCCGTACGTGGAGTAGAAATAAGGCGTGTAGGCTTCGAATTCCGCAGCGCAGGTATCGACGAGGCGGTAGGTCGGAATGATGCCTCTGGCTTTGCGCTCGGCGCGGATGGTGTCTTCGGTGGTGCTCCAGGCAAGGGCGATCTGGCGGTCGGAAAAGCCGAGTTTTTTCAGCCGCCGGAGTTCTTGAGGTAGCATGGGCGTCCCGCCTGTGTCGTCCAACGGGCGTCCCGCCTGTTGCCCCTCATACTCCGGCCTCCTCAAATCCCCCCTAACACCCAGCAAAAAGGTCCCTTCCGCCAACTTCGCAGGATTGCGTTCGATATATGCGCGGCAGTCGGTCAATGCCTCCCAATCCCTCACGATCCGATCATAGCTCTCCTGCATCCAGACCTCCCCCGAACGACCCAGAATCTTGTTGATTTCCTTGGCGGTAAAAGATTTCCACGAATGAAGGATACCCGGGAGATCATGATCGCCCAACGGTTTGATCAGGACATGGACATGATTGGGCATGACCACGTAGGAATCCAAACGATACCGCTCGTCTTGAAAATGCTTCAATGCGGTTTCGACGATGGAGGACAAGGCGGGCCGGGCGAGCAGGCATGCACCGTGACCTTGGTCTAACCACAATTCCAGGTTGTCGCGGAACTGGGTTTCGTAATCGACGAATGTCTTGTGGTCCCAGGGTTGTGGATTGAGGCGGTGCCAAGTGTCGAGGTGGTCGCGCCACTGCTTTAATTTATCGGCGGGGAGGGAATCGGCGAGGCGGAAGGTTAGGAAATAGGTGCAGTCGGGTTGGGTCCAGTGTGGGAGGTTGCGATGGGTTTTTCGGAGAGGGGCTTGGTCGGAAAAAGGGATGAAGGTGGTGGGGGAGTTGTTGGTGAGGGATTTGGAGTTGGGAAGAGAACAGGCGGGACGCCCGTTCGACGACACGGGCGGGACGCCCATGCTACGGCCTTCGTGCGCGATCTGTTGGAGATGGCCGAGGAACCATGGGTCGATGGCGGTGGCTTCGTGGATCTCCTCTAACGTCCAGCCGTTCACGAAGGCGGTTTGCAGCCAGAAGATGCGCTCGGCGTTCGGGATCTGGAGCTTGCGGGCGATCTCGTCGCGGGTCGGCGAGTGCGGGTCCTTGTTGTCGAAACCGAAGCCCCAGCGGCCGGTCTCTAACGAGCGCAGGCATTTCTGCATGGACTCCTTGAAGGTGCGGCCGATCGCCATGGCCTCGCCGACGGATTTCATCGACGTTGTTAGGACAGGATTCGCCGTGGGAAACTTTTCGAAAGTGAAGCGCGGGAGCTTGGTGACCACGTAGTCGATGGTCGGCTCGAACGAAGCGGGCGTTTCGCGAGTGATGTCGTTCGGCAGCTCGTCGAGCGTGTAGCCGACGGCGAGCTTGGCGGCGATCTTGGCGATGGGGAAACCGGTCGCTTTCGAGGCGAGCGCGGAACTGCGGGAAACCCGTGGGTTCATCTCGATGACGATCATCCGGCCGGTCTTCGGGTCGGTGGCGAACTGGATGTTAGACCCGCCGGTTTCCACGCCGATCTCGCGGATGACGGCGAAGGACGCGTCGCGCATGATCTGATACTCGCGGTCGGTTAGCGTCTGGATCGGCGCGACGGTGATCGAGTCACCGGTGTGGACGCCGCAGGGATCGAGGTTTTCGATCGAGCAAATGACCACGCAGTTGTCGGCGCAGTCCCGCATGACTTCCATTTCGAACTCTTTCCAGCCGAGCAGCGACTCGTCGATGAGCACCTCGGAGACGGGTGATAGATCGAGCCCGCGGGTGATGATTTCCTCGAACTCCTCGCGGTTGTAGGCGATCCCGCCACCCTGGCCGCCGAGAGTGAAGGCGGGGCGGATGATGAGTGGAAATGTCCCGATTTCCTCGGCGACCTTCTTCGCTTCCTCCATCGTGTGGGCGATGCCGGACCGCGGCATGTCGAGGCCGATGCGGATCATCGCCTCTTTGAAAAGCTGGCGGTCCTCGCCCATGTCGATGGCCTCGGCCTTCGCGCCGATCATTTTCACCCCGTGCTTGTCGAGCACGCCGGATTTGAAGAGCGACATCGACGTATTGAGCGCCGTCTGGCCACCGAGAGTCGGCAGCAGCGCGTCGGGCTTCTCGCGGATGATGATTTTTTCCACCACCTCCGGGGTGATCGGCTCGATGTAAGTGCGGTGCGCGAACTCCGGATCGGTCATGATCGTGGCCGGATTCGAGTTCACCAGGACGACCTCGTAGCCTTCTTCCTTGAGCGCCTTGCACGCTTGGACGCCGGAATAGTCGAACTCGCAACCTTGGCCGATGACGATTGGGCCGGAGCCGATGACGAGGATTTTCCGGAGCGAAGTGTCTTTGGGCATGGTCGTGTAATGTTCGGGAAATTGCCGTCCGCGCGGCTAAATTTCGAGGTGTGTGGCAGGGATCACCCGCGATGTAAAGGGCGGGATGCGCGGAAACTTGGACACACAAGACGCACTTGCCCGACTCAAACCGCAGGGTCCGATCGGGCCGGGCGCACCAAACTAATTCTTTCGTGAAAATTGGAAGCCTGATCGCGATTTACAAGAATTTCCACAGGGTCGGGCTGGACTCTGGACAGGTCGGCAGGGAGACCGCAGCTGGCGTCGATCTTGGTTCGTTGAATTCCACGATAGAGGGAAAGTCGCCCTGATCGGGCCGGAAAGAGGCTCTCACCGGCACCAGCGCCATCCCATCGCCAGACGGGATCATTCAGCCTTGGCTCTGAGAAATACCGCGAATTCCGCCGGCAGCGGCGTGCCGGTGCCCAGCGTGAGTTCGAACAATTTGGCAACGCCCGCCGCCTCCCGCCTCCAGAGATTTCCGTGGCTTTCAGCGTTCGCGCCGGACGGATTGCTGGCGGTTAGAACCGCTTGAACTTCGGGATCGGCCAGGTGAATTCGCAGCACCCCAAGTGCGGCAGGACGGGCGACCTCCTCGGACGCTCCCGCATCGGCGGTCATGGCGATGTTGTAGCAATTCAAGGCTTCTAACGGCCGGGCCAGATTTTCGAGCGCCTGACCTCGGCAATAGGCGACTTGCGCGCGTTGATCGCCCGACAGGCGTTGGCGTGAAATGAGTTGTGCCGATTGATCGAGGCGTTCCCATTGCTTGGTCCGCAGCAATTCCCACAACGGGTTAATTTCTAACTGTAGCAAGCGGTTCGCGCCCAGGGACGCGTTTCTGGAAGCGCCTCCAAGCGCCTTCGCCAGCCCATCGAGATCGCCGAGTTTCCGTAGGCATTCCATTTCGTAAAACCCGGCCAGTGCCACGGTTTCGGGATCCGCTGTGGGAACTTGCGGGAGTTGTTCGAATGCGGCTTTCGCCTCCTGATATTTCCGCCCCTGATAGAAATCCATGGCAGCGGTGAACGCACTGGATGTGGGAAGCGGCTTCGCAGCCGCCACCGCCGAAGACGTCTCCAAGGGAGGCTCGGCAGGATCATTTTCCGGAATGTCGATCCCGCTCGTGCGGATCTCCGCAAGGTGCGGGGACTGCGGAAAATCCCTGAATAACCGACCCGCATATTTCCGCGCAAGTTCCTCCTCGCCGATGAGTCCCGCAGTGCGGATGAGCTGATAGAGATGACGCTCCCGGTCCGGCGCTTCCGAATAATATCGCTCAATCTGCCGATAGGCCGCAAACGCGCCGCGGACGTTGCCGTTTTGCTCATGGATCAAGGCGATCGCGGCCAGTCGGACGATTTCCTGCGGGCCTGGTTCCACGGACGGCAAAAACTGATAGACGGCGATCGCCGCACGCTGCATCCCTGCGGCAAACGCGTCCCCCGCGAGCTTCAGGAAAACCCCGGAATAGCGCATCATCTCGACCGGATCGAACACCAGTCCGCCCCGGTTTTTTTGGATGAAATCCAGCAATGCCTGTTCGTCGCCCCTCGCGATGGCAGCCTCTCCCAAGGCTTGGAATCCCGCGAGGATCCCGGGATCCGAGGTTGGGAAATTTCCCTTGTTGTGGATTGCGATTTCCAGGTTCTCATTGCCCGCAGGAATACGCCCGAGCCGATAGTGGCAAACGGCGAGATTGATATAGAAGGCCCCTTGCGGGAACGGATCGCGGACCTTGTCCCGCTCCCCGGTGAATTTCGCGAACCGACTGATCGCCATCTCCCATTCTCCCGCGCCCATCGCGGCCTCGCCCCACTTGAGCAGCGCCATTTTCTGAAACGGATTGCCTCGCTCCGTACCCTCGTTTGGGAAATCACGGTAACAGATTTCGAACGATCGCAGCGCGTCCTGCCAGCGCTTCAGTTTCATTTCACAGAGTCCCCTGCGGTAATGAATCGCGCCGAACTGGGCACCATAAATGCGGAGGGCTTCGTTTGTTCCAAACCGGGTCAACGCCTGGGTATGATAACCGAGCGCCTGTTCCCACTGATTTTCCTTCATCGCCAGTTGCGACTTTTCGACCAGCACCTCCAGGCTTTCGGTTTGCGAAAATGCCTGACCGCCCATCGCCAGCGAGACTGCAAATGCTTGGGAGAAACAGGAAAAAATGGCTCGGCGAAAAATCATGAAAAGCGAACGGGACTCACAGGTCCGACCTTACGCCTGCCAAGCCCGCTCGCAAGCAATGCCTCGAACGCTTGATCCCGCCCGTGGTTGAGCATCCGGCCCGGCCGGAGTTCTGGAACTCCGATAATTTCCCTGACGGAAAGTCCCGGCGCTAGAGACGTATTTGCCACTTGACCTGTTCATCTGACTAGCATTTTCATGTTTTCATGAGCGTGCGATCCTTGGCCGGCTGCCTGAAGCAAACTTTCGGTTATGACGAATTCCGCCCTTTGCAGCGCGAGATTATGGAAGTCTCGCTGGCCGCCCGGGATGCGCTGGCTATTTTACCCACCGGAGCCGGGAAAAGTCTGTGCTACCAGCTTCCAGCCTTGGTCCGCGAGGGCCTGACCGTCGTCGTCTCGCCACTCATCGCCTTGATGAAAGACCAAGTGGACCAGCTCCAAGCCAGCGGCGTGGCGGCCACGTTTTTGAACTCGACCTTGGACCCCGGCGAGGCGCGCGAACGGACCCAAGGACTCAACGCCGGCGAATACCAGCTCCTTTACGTCGCGCCGGAGCGCTTGATGCTGCCCGACTTCCTAGCCCGGTTGAAGGGCTGGAAAATCGCCGCGCTGGCGGTGGACGAGGCGCACTGCATCAGCGAGTGGGGCCACGATTTCCGCCCGGAATATCGCCGCATCAAGGAGGTGCGAGAATTGATTCCGGGCATTCCCATTCTCGCTCTAACGGCGACCGCCACCGAGCGCGTGCGGGAGGATATCGTAAAGCAATTGAAGCTCCGTGATGCCGCGCTCTTCCTTGCCAGTTTCAACCGGCCGAACTTGAAATACCAAGTCGTCGCCAAATCCGGCGCTGCCGCCCAAGTCTGCAATTTCGCCAACGCCCGGCCCGACGATTCCGGCATCGTCTATTGCCAGTCCAGGAAAAACACCGAGGCCCTCGCCGCCACGCTGCGCGCTAACGGATTTTCCGCCGTCGCCTACCACGCCGGCCTCGATCCCGCCGAACGCGCGAAAAACCAGGACGCCTTCCTCCGCGACGAGGCCAAGATCGTCTGCGCCACCGTCGCCTTCGGCATGGGCATCAACAAACCCAATGTCCGCTATGTCATTCACGCCGACCTGCCGAAAAACATCGAGGGCTACTATCAGGAAACCGGCCGCGCCGGCCGCGACGGGCTACCCGCCGATTGCCTGCTGCTCTTCTCCCGCGGCGACGTGATGAAGTATATCAAGTTCCTCGACGAGATTCCCGACCAGCAGGCGCGAGCCGTCGCCCACCACCAGCTCGACCAGATGACGCACTTCGCCGAGAGCGACACCTGCCGGCGGGTCAGTTTGTTAGGATACTTTGGCGAAATCTGGTCGCTCGAAAACTGCGGCGCCTGCGACCACTGCCTCCATCCGCGCGAGAAATGGGACGCCACCACCGATGTCCAAAAACTCCTCAGTTGCGTCGTCCGCATCCGCCAAGCCGGTAATTTCAACGTCGGCCTCAACCACATCGCCGAAGTCCTAACCGGCGGCTTGTCCGAGAAGCTCCTGCGCTGGAAGCACGACCAGCTTACCACCCACGGCATCGGCAAGGACCAGCCGCGGCCGTACTGGGTGGACCTCGGCCGGCAGTTGACGCGGCTCGGTCTGTTAGCAACCAGCGAGGACAAGTTCCCCACCGTCACCATCAGCCAGCGCGGGATCGACACCTTGAAAAAGCGCGAAACCGTCATGCTCACCCGCGCGCTCGCCCTGCCGAAAACGAGGGCCGTCCGCACCGGCGACATCCCGTGCGATCCCGGACTGTTTGAAAACCTGCGCATTCTCCGCAAGGAACTCGCCGATGCGAAAAACGTCCCGCCCTACGTCGTTTTCTCGGATGTCACGCTCCGCCATTTCAGCCGCGACTACCCGCAGGACGATGCCGCGCTGCTCCGCGTCCCCGGCGTCGGGGAGAAAAAGCTGGAGGACTACGGCCCGGTCTTTCTCGGCGCGATCCGCGACTGGCTAACCGAGAATCCGCGCCAGGAATTCACTCCGCTGGAAACCGCCGCCGCCGCCCCACTCCGCGTGCCCGGCCCCACCGGCGGCACCGCCGCGATCACGTTGGAGCTTTTCAAGAACGGCCGTTCGGTCGCGGAGATCGCCAAGGAACGCAGCCTCACGGAGAGCACTATTGAGAACCATCTCGCCCAAGCCATCGAGAACGGCGAGACCCTCGACCACCGCGCCCTCTACACCGCCGACGAGGAGCGGCAGATGCGCGATGCGCTGGAAGGCTACGTTGAACTCGCCCTCAAGCCAGTCTTCGAGCAACTCGAAGGCCGGATCAGTTATGGAAAACTTAGGCTCTATCGGGCGATGAACCCGCAGCCAGAAGCCGCCAAATAGGGGTGCGGACATTTTTGCCCGCACGGCCATGAGAAGCGGAAGAACCCGCGCGAAGCTCTTTTCCAGCGCCTGTTCGGGAAGACGAAGCTTCCAGCACTCCGAGCAATGCTGGCTCGCCCGACCAATTGATCCAGCACCCTCCCGGAAAACCTCCCTGGGTTCCCACCTTGAATTTTGTCACCCTGCACGACATTTGCCGAAGTTGACCTTGGCGACCCTCATCCCTACGCTCGCGCCCTATGAAATCGATACCCCCAGTCTTTTTCGCGCTGGCACTCCAGAGCGCCACCGTTTCCGCCACCGAGCAAATCATTACTCTCGGCGATTCCTTGACCTACGCCTACGAAGCAGAGTTCGGCTTCAAGAAAACCATCACCGGCATCCCCGGCACCGTGGGCGACGGGATGCCTGCCACGGTTCTCAATTGGATCGAAATCCTCATCAAGCCTGTCTATCGCGGCGACCGCTTCGATCTCGGCAATCGGGATAATATCACCGTTGACCCACCTTTCGACCCTCCATTCGATCTCTATTTCCGCCAGAGTCACAACTGGGCGATTCCCGGCTTGAAAGTGGATGAACTCCGGCGGTTCATCACCGGCGATCCCACGGCCACATTCTCCAGTTTCGTCTCCAGCTCTTCGACGCTGGGAACCCTTTTTTCGTATTCCGATTTCAGCGACGCCACGGATTTCGCCCTGCCGGATCTGGAAAATCAAATTACTACAACCGCCGAACGCCTGACGCTTTTCATCGGGGGCAACGACGTCAAGGCGGTCTATGGAGACATCTACAATGGTCTGTCCGCAGGCTCATTCGTCGCGGACTTCATGGCGGATACGGTCGCCATCCTCGACCGCGTGCAAGCTCTCAATCCTAACATCCAGATCGTCGTGGTGAACGTGCCGCACATCGGCATCACCCTCGATGTGAGTGGCGCCTATCCGTACGACGTGGTGAAAACCGAACGCGTGTCCGCAGTGCTGCGCGATCTGAACGGTCAGCTTGCCAGCCTGGCCGCAGCGCGGAAAATCGGCTACGCGGACATTTACGACGCCACTTTGCAGATGCTCGATGGCACGAAACTCGCCATCCACGGTGTGACTTTCGTCACGGCCAACGGGACTAGTTTGGGATCTCTGGACACCGTCTGGCTCAACGGCCCGATCAGCGCCAATTTCCACCCCAACACCAATGGCCAGGCGGTGATTGCCAACGAAATCATCCATGCGTTCAACAGGCGCTATCAGACGGGCATTCCGCTTCTCACTGCGACCGAGGTGCTCGGCGGCCTGTTAGCGAAAACCGCTGCCGTAATCGATGTCCAATACCCCAATTGGAGTCAGCGTTACTATCCCGCACCTACCCGGCCCGCATCGGACGATTCGGATCGTGACGGGATTCCGGCCGGGACCGAATACGCGCTCGGACTGAATCCACTTCGCCGCGATGCCGACTACCTAAGCAGCGGGGTTGTGGGTGGCCAATTGGAGATCGCCTATCCACGACGGCTCCCGAGTTCCACCCGTTTCACACTGACTCCCGAATCATCGGCCACGCTGGCATCCCCGTTCACGCCGATGGCCCCTCCCCTAATTGGAGCCGACGGGCTTTATCGGGCGCGGCTGCCAGTGAGTTCGTCCCCCGGGTTTCTCCGACTCAAGACGGTGGTCAACTGACGCGCGAACTGTTGTTGCCTGCCCGACGCTCTGTTAAGGTCCGGCAGCCCGATGATCGACCTCCCTCTACCGCCGCCGATTTCCACGGGTGTCGTCTTCGAAGCGCGCGGCGTCCGCAAGGTTTACCACACCGGAGAAGTTGACGTGGTGGCGCTGCATGGCGTGGACATCGAGCTGCACGCCGGCGAGCTCGTCTGCCTGCTCGGCGCGTCCGGCAGCGGGAAATCGACACTGCTCAACATCCTCGGCGGGCTCGACGTCCCGACCTCCGGGAAACTGATCTACAAAGGCTGGCCGCTCGATGGCTCGGATGAAAAAACGCTCACGCTCTTCCGCCGGAACTGCGTGGGCTTCGTGTTCCAGTTTTACAACCTCATCCCAAGCCTAACCGCCCGTGAGAATGTCGCGCTCATCACCGGCATTTCCCGCGACCCGATGACGCCGGAAGAGGCGTTGGAAATGGTCGGGCTTGGCGCACGGATGGACCATTTCCCATCACAGCTTTCCGGCGGCGAGCAGCAGCGCGTCGCCATCGCCCGAGCCATCGCGAAACGGCCGGAAGTTCTCCTTTGCGACGAACCCACCGGCGCGCTCGACGTCACCACCGGCATCACCGTGCTCGAAGCCGTCGAGCGCATCAACCGCGAGCTCGGCACCCTAACCGTCATCATCACCCACAATGCCGTGATGGCGGAAATGGCGGACCGCGTGCTATATCTATCGGATGGAAAAATCGTGAAGTCCCATCGGAACGAGACGCGGCTTCCGGCCTCGCAGTTGGAATGGTAAGAGAACATCGAGGTGAAGAGAGTTCGGCTGGTAGCACCGCAGTTCGCGCACAGAGCAACGTCTCGGAATATGAATGCGATTAGAACTCCGGCGGATGACGCCCGTTCTGTCGTTCCTCCCTGCGGATGGCCACAACGAGAAGGCGGTTCATTTTTAGAAGATCTACCGTGGCTCGGCCTGTTGCCGAGAGACCTACCACGCGATTGCCTTTCCAGCCAAAATGGGAGCTCCATGTTTGGTTGCGCGGATGGAAAAGAGGCACGACCTCGCCGGAGGGGGGATCAGGAGCGACCCGTTTCGCACCCTTGCGAAGCGAGCATGAGACGCAAGCGAGAGCCAGATTGTCTAACGTTGTCCCACCACCAGCGGCCACCGGGTCGAAGTGATCGATGTGAAATGTCGCTTCTTGCCCGACCTGCGATAGGCGGCAGTATTCGCATCGGTTTCCCGCCCGACGCACGAGTTCGGTGCGAAGCCCCGCAGCGATGCTCATGCGGCTTGCGTGGAGTTTTTCGCACGCAGTTTCAGCAAGGTAAGAAACTCCGCCATTTCAACCAGTCCTTCCGCCTCACGCCGTTCCGCAGCGGTCAACGGCGTGCCTGCATCCTGGCGGTCCAACAAAGAAGTCAGACGGCGCTTCACCCCAGGCGGCAGTTTGAAGCCGGAGATCCCGGCCGGCATGGGAAGCTTGAAGGAGACACCTGCTTTCATGAGAATGGAATAGGCTATCACCCCGCCGAGACCAAGCGGGAAGTGTTTCGCGGGAGGAAAACATCGAACATCGAACGTTAAACATCGAACATCGAAGTGGAGAGGTTCAGATCACGCATCCGCTCTTCCTCTCCCGTTCGATGTTCGATGTTCGATGTTCCCATGATCTCCCCTCTAGACCTTAAACTGCTACGCGATCTTGGCAAAATGAAGGGCCAGGTCTTCGCCGTCAGTCTGGTAATGGCCTGTGGGCTGGCGATGATGATCATGACCCGCAGCCTGATCATGACGCTCGAGACCACCCGCTCGACCTACTATCAGAAATACGCGATGGCGGATATCTTCGCCACGCTCAAGCGCGCGCCTCTATCCGTCGCGGATCAGCTCGCCACGTTGTCTGGAGTGGCCACGGTGGAGACCCGGGTGGCGGTGGATGTGACGCTGGATCTGCCCGGCCTGTCCGAACCCGCGACCGGCCACATCATTTCCCTGCCGGAGGACGGCGGCCCGCAAAAGCTGAACCGGCTGTTTCTCCGCAGTGGCCGGTTTCCCCGGTCCGACGAGCGGCGCGAGGTGGTGCTGGGCGAATCCTTCGCCATCGAGAATGGCCTGCAGCCCGGCGATTCGTTGGTGGCCGTTATCAATGGCCAGCGCGAGACGCTGCAGATCTGCGGCATCGGACTCTCACCGGAGTATGTGTTCGAAGCGAGGGTCGGCGAGACCCTGCCCGACCACAAACGCTTCAGTGTGATCTGGATGAACTACCGCTCGCTGGCAGTGGCCTACAACCTCGACGGCGCTTTCAACGATGTCGTCATCGACCTCGCCCCCGGTGCCTCGCCAGAGCCGGTGATCGAGGAAATGGACCAAATCCTCGCCCCGTACGGCGCGGGCGGGGCGTTCCTCCGCAAAGAACAGGCGTCCGCCCAGCGGCTCGATGACGAGCTGCGCGTGCTCAATTCGCTATCGGTCGCCTATCCGCTGGTTTTTCTCAGCGTCGCTGCATTTATGGTGAACGCCGTACTTGCTAGAATCGTGCGGTTGCAGCGCGAGCAGATCGCCCAGATGAAGGCTCTCGGCTACTCGTCGTGGCAGGTCGGCGGCCACTACCTGAAATACGTGCTGGTCATCGGCGGACTGGGGACGCTGCTCGGAGGCATCGGCGGCCGGGTGTTAGGCGCGCTGCTGGTGGATATGTACACGCTGTTCTTCCGGTTTCCCTCGCTGGTTTTCACGATGGACTACAGCGCCCTCGGCCTCGCGCTGTTCGTCAGCATCGGCGCATCGGTGCTGGGAGTTCTAACCGTCGTCTGGCAGGCGGTGAAACTGCCGCCCGCCGAGGCGATGCGGCCCGAGCCGCCTGCGGATTTCAAGCCGTCGCTGTTCGAACGCATCGGCCTGACCCGGTTTTTCAGCCCGACCTTCCGCATGGCGCTGCGCAACATCGAGCGCCGACCGTGGCAGGCGGTTTTCACCGTCTGCGGCCTCGCACTCGCCACCGGACTGATGGTGCTGCCCGGCGCGATGAGCGACAGCATCGACTATCTGCTCACTTTCCAATGGAACAGCCAGCAACGTCAGGACGTCTCCGTTTACCTCACCGAACCCGGCTCGGGCCGCGGTTTCCATGATCTCGAACACCTGCCCGGCGTGATCCGGGCCGAGCCGATCCGCAGCGTGCAGGCGCGGCTGAAATTCGGGCACCGGCACCGGAAGCTTTCGGTCACCGGCATCGCTCCGGACGCTAATCTGAATCGGCTGCTAGATGACAAGGGCAACGCGATCACGATGCCGGCAGATGGGTTGATCATGTCGGAAATGCTTGCGAAAGTAATCGGCGCGCGCATCGGCGACGAGGTGGAGATCGAGGTTCTGGAAGGGCGGCGACCGGTGTTGCGCGTGCCCATCCGCGGACTGGTCACTGACTTCGCGGGAGTTTACGCCTACATGGATATTTCCGCGCTGCGGCGCTTGATGCAGGAGGGCGACACGATCAACGGCGCGTATCTCGCACTGGATCACAAGCGCTGGGACGAGTTCATGCGCGAGCTCAAGGACACCCCGCGCGCCGCCGTGGTGATGGTGAAGCGCGACCAGCTTGCCGCCTTTCGCGAGACCACCGGCAAGAGCATTGGCATCCTGCGCTCGCTGTATTTCGTGCTCGCGACGATCGTCGCGTTCGGCGTCGTTTATAACAGCGCACGGATCGCGTTGTCCGAGCGGAGCCGCGAGCTGGCGACGTTACGCGTCGTCGGATTTTCGCTGGCGGAAGTGCGCGGCGTGCTCGTCGGAGAGCTGGCGATCCTGGTGCTGTTAGCACTGCCGTGCGGGCTGCTGTTCGGACGCGGGCTGGCGCTTTTCATCATGTCGTCCTTCAGCACCGAGACGGTGCGGCTGCCCATCGTGATCAACTCTTCCACCTATTCCATCGCAATCCTCGTTGTGCTAACCGCCTCGGTGTCATCCTTCGCGCTGGTCAGCCGGATGATCGGAAAACTCGACATGGTCGGGGTGTTGAAGGCGCGGGACTGAGGCGGATGGGGCGGCGGTTTTCCAACCGCCGCGTCCTGATTGGCTTGTCGGTTGAAAACCGCCGCCACGGGGATTGACCGCGGAGATTCCGAGGCGAAGTGGCGGGATGAACCGATTAATCGCAGGATACGAGGGCTCGCTGGCCGCCGACGCGCTGGCGATGCCAGTGCATTGGTATTACGACCGGGATGCCTTGCGCCGCGATTACGGCACGGTCGATCGTTTCATGGCTCCGCGAAATCCCCACCCTGGCAGCATTTTGTGGCGGTCGAGCTACGTCCCGCCGAACGAGCGCGGCGACATTCTCCGGGAGCAGGCGCAGTATTGGGGCCAGCGGGATATTCACTATCATCAGTTTCTCAAAGCCGGCGAGAACACCCTAAACTTCAAGCTGGCGGCCGAGCTCTATCGTTTCGTGAAAGAGCGCGGCGGCTACGATGCGGAGGCTTGGCTGGAGCGCTACATCGCGTGCATGTTAGAGCCGGGCTGGCACCGGGATACCTATGTGGAGGAATACCACCGCGCGTTCTTCACCCGCTACGCAGAAGGTAAGCTGCCGCTGAAATGCGGGATCAGCGATGAGCACATCGGCGGCCTGGCCACGGTCCCGGCTTTGGTCGCGGCGCTTGAAGGGACGCCGCATGAGGAAATTCTGCGGATCGTGAAAGAGCACGTCGGTCTGACTCATGCCCACGCGAATGTCCTGCGCGCGGCCGCCACGGTGGCGCGACTGCTGTTAGCCGTGGCGGAGGGCGAACCGCTCCGTGAGGCGATGCGGCGCGAGGCGGGCGATTGGATTTCCGGCAACAAGGCGGAATCGTGGCGCGACCAACCCGACGAGCACGTGATCGGCAGGCGCTTCAGCCCGGCCTGCTACATCGCGGAAGCCATGCCCGCCGCGCTCTATCTGGCGTGGAAGTATCACGACGATTTCGCCGCCGGCGTCATCGCGAATGCCATGGTCGGCGGAGACAACTGCCATCGCGGCGCGGTCGTCGGCAGTCTTCTTGGCGCGGCGTGCAACGATGCCAGTTTGCCGATGTTCCACCTAGCGGGGCCGGAGGTGACGTTTCCGTCAGAATCCACTTCCGCTGAAACCTTCCGGTGAAAGCGGGCGGATAGAGGAATGATGACAACGAAAGCGTTTGCGATTTGGATGTTAGCTTGTGCCGTGGCTGGCGCGAGACCGGGGGATTTGGACCGGAATTTTGACCCGGAACTGCGGGCGTGGGTTGCGCCGGACCACGTCACGCTGGCGGCCGACGGCCGGGCGTGGATCGGTGGCGGGTTCGACCGGGGAGACGACTATTCCACCGGTGATTTGCTGCGGCTCGGAGCAGACGGTGGGGTGGAGAGCGAGCCCGCGCCGGGTTATTTGGAGAGAGATCGCAATTTCACTTACCGTGAAATTTTCTACCCCTCCCCGACACCCGGCGTGACGAATTACGTGGGCTATCGGCTGGTCCACGCTCCATCAGCCGCGCCATTTCTGTTAGCGGACGGCGATTTCCTCCTTCCCACGGCCTCTTCCAACTGGCTGCGGATGAGCGCGGCGGGTGAAGTGATCGGCAAGGCGTTTCCAGATCGGTGGCTGGGAGAGACGATCACGCCGCAGTTCGAGCGGGACGGGAAGTTGTGGGTCATCCGGGAATCCGGCTTCGGAAAACGCGTGCTGGAGCGCCGCAACAGCGCGGACGGTCTGCTGGATCCGGGCTTTACCCAAGCGGCGGATCTACCTCTGAACGTGAACGGGGCGGTGCCTGGCGCGGGAGGCAGCGTGTGGGGCATCGCGGGTGACGGGTTTTCTCACTACATCAACGCCGTGGAAGGTTTCCCGTATTTTGTCATCATCGCCGAGCAACATCAGCTTTTCCAAGTGGATGCGTCCGGCAAGCAGATCGGGGTGAAGCGCGCCCTCAAAAGCTACCGTGAACCGCGCCTAGTGGCTGGCCCGGCGAATTCATTCCGGGTCGCCTACGGCCTCGATCAATCACGCACGGGCTACGGGTCAGGGATATTTTCTGGCAACTATGTGATCGAGTGGTTTTCAGCGGCCGGAGCGTTCGAGCAAACGAGAAATTTCTTCTTCAGTTTCCCCATTCTATTCTTGTGGGCGGAAGCTGCGGACGGTTCCTATCTGGCGACCCACTACAACGGCCGAACTCAGAAATTCAGCGCAACCGGGGTCATCGACCGGACCTTCCCCAGTCCCGGCCGGACCCGCTCAATCAAAGCGCTGGCAGACGGAAAATGGTTGATCGACGGCCTGCGGCGGCTCAACGCGGACGGGAGCGAAGATTCGTCATGGACAGTCCCGCAGCTCAATGTGCCGGCGCGGGTCAGGACACTGGTGCCGCTGGCGGACAGGCGCGTGCTGGCAGGTGGAAATTTCGCGACTGCGGACGGGCTTGTTCGCAATCGGCTGGCAATATTTTTCTCTAACGGCCAAGTGGATCCCTCCTTCATTCCCGATGACCGGATCGGCGAGTTGCGCTCAGTCGCAGTGTCCGGGCAGGCGGTCTATGTGGTGACGAGCGAAGTGGTGAGCTACGGCAACAGATTGCGTTCGAATCTGGTGAAACTCGGAATGAACGGAACTCTGGATGAGACGTTTGACCCCGTATTGCCAACGACGACGTGGACCATAAACGCGAGCCGAAACATCGGCACGTCTCAGCCGGCCCTTTCGCCCTTGAAATCCATCGCCGACTTTTCCCAGGTGCACCGACTCCCCGGCGGGGAAATCCTGGTGGAAACCGATTCGCCCGGCTCCGATGTCCAACAGAGAACCATTGCCCGTTTGCGCCCGGATGGCTCATACGATCCGAACTTCCAGGATTTACAAGGCGACCGGAGGATTGCGCCCACTCTTGTCAGGGCGGCTGGCGGATTTGTAATTTCAGGCGTCATCTACCGCGCGGACGGCACGGTGGAGCAGGATCTATCACGGCCTAACATTGACTTGAATCCATTGTGCGAATGGTTGGGCGGTGTGCTGTTCCAGGAATCGAGACCCCCGGTGGCAGGTGGCCGCCTGCGACTCTGGACCAAGCGTGGCTGGGCGATGTGGTTCAATCCAGCACCTTTGCATGTGGCTGTCAGCGCGACACCCGGCGAGTATGGCATGCTCTATCTCGACGTGCTGCTAGCAAACAATTCGCAAACACTGCTCCGGTTGCTGCCTAACGGGCGCATCGACCCTACGTTTCGCTCGCCTGTTTTCGGATTCCGTGAGCGCCAACTGGCAGGCGACTGGTGGAAGGCGGAGGATTCCGGGAAAATGGCTTTCGATCCGGCAGCGGACGAAACCGACTGGTTTCCACAGATCTTTCTCTGGCATCCGGCATCGCGCCGCTTGTGGGCGGGCGGAAATTTCAACGTGGTGGACGGACAGCCGCGCGATGGCCTGGCGCGGATCTCCGGCGGCTTCCCCGGCTGGCCATGGTGGTGACCTGTCCGGAGATTTGTGAAACCCGGCTTCCCTCCCGCGCGGACAACATGCGAGAAGGTGAGCAAGCGATGGGAGAGGCGGCGAAATTGATTGATGCGGACGAGCGGGCGCATGCCCGGGACGGCTCGCGGCTGCTGGCCCGCATCGCCCGCCGCGATGCGGAGGCGCTGGCGGAACTCTATCGGATGTGGGGCGACCGACTCTACAGCATGGCGCTGCACTGGCTCAAGGACGAGGGCGCGGCCAGGGAGGCGCTGCAGGATTGCCTGTTGCGGATCTGGAAAAAAGCGGCTGATTTCGACGGCGAAAAAAGCAGCGGCTTCACTTGGTGCGCGATGATCCTGCGCGGGCTGTGTCTCGATTTCCTCAGAAAGCGCAAGCGCCGGTCGGCCGTCTGGCAGGATTCGGAACTCGGATCCGCGCTCGAAGTGCCGTCCCGCGGCGGCGTGGAGGATTTATTTTTTAGGGAAACCGTGACCCGTGTTCGACGCGCGCTTGCCCGGCTGGACGATGGCGAGGCGGAGAGCGTAAGGGCGGCGCTCTTCGACCCCGGAAGCATCCAGGATCACGCGGACCGCTGGGACGTGCCGCTCGGCACCGCGAAGATCCGCATTCATCGCGCGATGCTGAAACTCCGCGAACTGCTCAGGAAGGGAGGCGACCATGAGCACCACTAACCAGGCCGACGCCACGGCGCGGGCTCTCGATCTGCTTCCTGCCGACGATTCCGCCCGCTCGGATCCGCGGCTGTTACGGGACGCGGCGCTGGCGGAGGAAGCGCGCCTAACACGCGAGACGGCGGCAGCGGTCTGGCTGGCCGTTTCACCCCTCCACGTCGCGCCGCCGCAAGTGCTGCGGGCGGTGATGGCAGAAATCCGGCCGCTGGCTTCGCCGAGCACCCGGAAACCCCGTTATCTAACATGGCTGGCCGCCAGTGGCTGGGCGGCTGCGGCCGCAGTTGCCATTTCCCTGTGGCCCAAGCCTGCGGCTACCGTTTCTCCACGGGTCGGCGAAACCACCGCGCGAGAACCTCAATCCGAGCGCGAAATATCCAAAAAAACCGCCCCCGTTACGATTCCAACGCCCCGGGATGCCCGGCTGCGTGAGGAAGTTATCCAATTGCAAAAACGCCTGGCTGCATTCCGAGATGATCAGCTGCACCGGGCACCGCGGGTCATGAGCCTCTCCGCGCCGGGCGCGGTCCGGCGCACGCCAGAAGAAGCGCGGCAACACGTGCAGTCCGTCCTAACAAACGCCTTGCGGTCGGCGCTGGAAGCGTCAAGCGCCGCGCCATCCGATGCCGCATCCCTGGTCATCGAGCGCGGCTGGCTGCCCGGCGGACTGCCCTTGCCAGAGGATGGAGGAGTGATCCGGCATCGCAATTTCCCCGAACAGGCGTGGCAGGAACTGGGCCTCTCCCGCTCGTCGAACGGGGAATACTACGATGCGGCCAGTAGCACCGTTTGGTCCGCCGATCCCGAGGGGCGGGGCTTCATCGGAAAGAAAATCGCTGCGGAGGACGATGTCGCACGTTTCACCAAGGAACCGGATCAAGAAGCTCCGCCGAAAAAATCCCGCCCTGCCCCGGAAGGATTTATCATCGAGAACCCGGTGGATAACAGGACCGAAATCTTTGTCGAAAACGTGCCCCCGCTGCCGGAAGGCAGGCAGTTCGTCGTCCGCGTGACCGATGCCGCTGGCACTATCACCGAGGTCCCGCTTCCACAGACCGCCACTCCGGCTGTGCAGGAGACTCAGTTGGATGAAATAGCGTCGAATTCTCCCGCCGCCACGGAAACCATTCCGGATGTCGGTCAGATCGCCGCAAATGCAGGCGACCCGGTGCCTTTTGTTGCAAGCCCGAGCACGGTCCACGCGACATCACCAGTTCTGATTGGACGCTTTTTTGGGGGAGGAACCACCTTTCTGACCGATGGAACGATTGTGAGAAATCCTGTTAGCACGGGCGCTACCAACACCTCGTTTTTTCCGTCAGGCAATGGGGTTTCAGTCATGAACGCTTCCTTGACTCCCTATGGCGGAATTTCCGGATTCTTGAACGGGCCCCCATTATGGTTCGGTTCCTCCGGTGCCCTCCCGGCAAGCTTCCAACTGCTAGAAAGCAGTCTCATCTCCACGGGCGAACCACCCAAGGTCATCCTCCAGAGTGGGCCTTGAATCCTGATCCGCGCTGGCTTATCAACGCCCGCACGAAATCATGGCCACCTCCGAATCCGCCACCGCGCCTTGGGAAATTAAACGCGATCCATCGGGAAGGCATCTCATCCGCCGCTTGCTGCCCTGGCTCGGCAGCCTCCTGCTTCTCGCCTTGGTCGCGTGGGGACTTTGGCCGAAGCCGGTCATCGTCGAGACCGGCGCGGTCACCCGCGGCCCGCTGACCGTTAGGGTTTCCGAGGAGGGCAAGACCCGTGTTAGAAACCGTTATATTGTTGCGGCTCCTGTCGCCGGGAAAATGCGCCGCGTCCAGCTCAAGCCCGGCGATGACGTGAAAGCTGGCGAAACCGTTCTAACCGCCATCGAGCCCGTGGCTCCGCCGCTGCTCGATCCCCGCTCCCGCGCCCAGGCGGAGGCGGTCGTCTCGATGACCGAGGCCTCGCGCAAGCAAGCCGCCGAATCGCTGGAAGCCCGACGCGCCGCCCTGAAAATGGCCGATGCCGACCGCGACCGCATGCGCGCCGTCACGCGCGGCGGCACCCTGTCCGAATCCGACCGTGACCGGATGGAAGGCGACGCCACGATGAAAGCCGCGGAAGTCCGCGCCGCAGAATTTTCCCTGCAAGTCATCGACTACGAGCTCGCCCAAGCCCGTGCCACCTTGGAACGCCCCGAAACCATCGTCGCTGGAAATCTGGTAGAGGTGAAATCGCCCGTCTCCGGCCGCGTGCTCAAGGTCATGCAGGAGAGCGAAATGGTCGTCACTCCCGGACTTCCGATCCTTGAAATCGGAGACCCCGCCGACATCGAGATCGAAGCCGAAATCCTTTCCCGCGACGCAGTTGCCATCCAGCCCGGCGACGCCGTGGAAGTCGAGCAATGGGGCGGCGAAAAACCGCTCAAGGGCCGCGTCCGCCGCGTCGAACCCGCGGCGTTTACGAAGATTTCCGCCCTCGGCGTCGAGGAGCAGCGGGTCATCGTGCTCAGCGACCTCGTCGATGTTCCGGAGTCCGCCAAGACCTTGGGTGACCGATACCGCGTCGAAGTCCGCGTCGCCGTCTGGCATGCGGACGACGTGCTGATTGTCCCCGCAGGGGCCTTATTCCGCGAGGGAAACGCGTGGAAAACCTACCTCTTCCGCGACGGCACCGCCAAGCTAACACCCATCGAGGCCGGCCACTCGGACGGCCGCTTCACGGAGATTCTATCAGGCGTGCAGGTTGGCGACGAAGTCCTCCTACACCCGCCCGACACCGTGAAAGACGGAACCTCGCTCACCAAGCGGGCGAAATAAATCATCTTATGCTCAAGCAACAACGCGCGGATCACGTCCGCCGCCGGCTCCAGGAACTTTATCCGGAAACACCGATTCCTCTCGACCACAAGGATCCCTACACCCTGCTGGTCGCCGTGCTGTTATCCGCCCAATGCACCGACGTTAGAGTGAACCTCATCACACCCTCACTCTTCCTCCTCGCCGACAATCCCCTCGATATGATGCAGGTTCCGGTCGCGGACATCCAGGCGATCATCCGTCCCTGCGGCCTGTCGCCCCGCAAGTCGGCCGCCATTTCCGAGCTTTCAAGAATTCTGGTAGAGCAGTACGGAGGCGAGGTGCCGCAGGATTTCGCCGCGCTCGAAGCCCTTCCCGGAGTCGGCCACAAGACGGCGTCCGTGGTGATGGCGCAGTCATTTGGCGTGCCGGCGTTCCCGGTGGATACGCACATCCACCGGCTCGCCACGCGCTGGAAACTCACCTCCGGAAAGAACGTCGTCATCACCGAGCGAGATTTAAAAAAGCTCTTCCCGCGCGACTCGTGGAACAAGCTCCACCTGCAAATCATCTTCTACGGTCGTGAGCATTGCACCGCCCGTGGCTGCGACGGGAAACGCTGTTTGCTCTGCCGGGAGCTTTTTCCCAACAACCTGCCGGACCTTTGAGTGGAGCTGAAATGACAAAACATTCGTTGCCCGGTGTTATGACGGTGTCGGACCTATCAACCGGCGACTAATCACCATGACACCTGAAATCACCCGGTCTGCGCTTCGTCCCTTTGCTGTTTGTCTGCTGTTAGTCGCAGTTGGCTTATTCTGGTATTTCAGCCAGGCGGGCACACAGCGCGGCGCGAAAGAACTCGCCACCATTTCCCCCTCGCGGACCAAGGCCGCGGAACGTTCCGCACCCGATCCCACGCAAGAACGGCGACGCAGTGAAACTCGCTCGCTGGCCGTGCAAAAGTGGTATGAGAAGTTGCTGGAGAAATACCCCGAGATGAAACCGGAGTTCAGGGATGTTCCCGATGAGCAAAACGGATTTCTCCAATTTCTGCTCTTAGCCGAAAGCCTGAAGGAGCCCAAACTGCCGGAAGAATTGAGGGCGATGCTTAGGGGCGATTCCACTTGGGAGCCTGCGAAATTCAAAGCATGGGTGGCGGAGAACAAGGATTACTGCGATCGAATTTTGCACATTGCCGAACTATCTAACCAGTCGATCAAGGGCTTGGATTTCGGCCGCCTTGCCCAAGGACGTTCTTCCCAATTCGGTTCTGAATTCGGTTATATCCTCAATTCATCCGCACGCCTCGCGTTCGAGGAGGGCGATCAGGAATCCGCACTTCGTTACGGCAAGGCATCCATCAGTCTGAGCGGGCATTTCACCGACATCGAAGTTCCATCGATTTTGACCGAGGTCATTGCGGAAGGGGTACGCTCCGTTGCGCGGGAATCGTTCGTGGAAAATACTCTGCCAAATCTATCAAACAACCCGCAGGCGCTGGCAGCCTGGCATGAGGCACTTTTCCGGAACGAGAAACCCGCCCATGAGTATGCCCGCGTCCTTGCCGGAGAGTGGAACACGATGGCCCGCGCGTATGTCATTCCAATCCTGTTTGGAGACCTTTCACCCACCAACGGGGAGTCCGTCGCTGCTTTCGACAACGATGCGTTTTTTGAGCACTACACGGCGGCAACCAAAGCCCTGGCCTCCAATCTATCAAATCTCGGCCCTGACCGTTTGGATCTTTCCAAAAGTGATTACGAGTTTCCCGACTCCGGAATCGATACTCCGACACTCCAGATGCTGCAGGGCATCGCTTTTCAATCTCAGAATATTTTCAACGGGCTAGGAGCCCATGTATCTCGCACAGCCATGGCCTCCGCAGCCATCGCCATTCTAATCGGAAAGGAACCGACCATCGATCCGCTCAGCGGCAAGCCCTTCCTGTGGGATCCCGTATCCCGCACGCTGTCGGCCCCCGAAGGAGTCGATGGTCTGGATCCCATCAAGCTCCGCTAGTCCGACATCGCGACTCGCGAAGGGAGGCGCCAGTGGCTTTGCGCTTCCCTTTTTTCGCGAAAGCGGCTGGTTTGGGTAAAATGGTGGAGCAAGGCAGGATGGAAAACACATGGACGCGCGGGCAGCGCTGGGTGAGCGATGGCGAGCCGGAACTCGGGCTTGGCATCGTCCGCAAGAGCGGCGACGGGCGGGTGGAAATTGCGTTTCCGGCGGCGGGTGAGACGCGGATTTATGCGATCGAATCCGCGCCGCTGCGGCGGGTGAAGTTTATGCCCGGCGACCGGATCAAAAATCACGCGGGCGGGGAAATGACGGTCGAGCGGGTGCGCGAAGAGCGCGGCTTGCGGGTCTATGAGACTGACGAAGGCGACGTACCCGAAGCGGATCTATCGGATTCTATCAGTTTCAGCAAACCCGAGGAACGCCTGTTCGGCGGGAAGCTCGATGACCATGGCGATTTCGATCTGCGCGGCGAGGCGCTGCGCCGACGGGCGGAGATGCGGAGCTCACCGGTCCGCGGGCTGGCCGGGGCGCGGATGGATTTGATCCCGCACCAGCTTTTCATCGCGGACGAGGTGGCGAACCGGGCGAAGCCGCGGGTGTTGTTAGCCGATCAGGTGGGATTGGGGAAAACCATCGAAGCGTGTTTGATTTTACACCGGCTGATTCTAACCGGCAGAGCGGAGCGGGTGCTGATCCTCGTGCCGGAGCCGCTGGTTCATCAATGGTTCGTGGAACTGCTGCGACGGTTTCAACTTTCCTTCAGCCTCTTCGATGAGGAGCGCTGCGAGGCGATCGAGTATGGCGATCCCGGGTGCAATCCGTTTCTCGACAGCCAATGGGTGCTGGCGGCGGTGGATTTCCTCGCGGGAAACGAGGACCGCGCCGCCCAGGCGCGAGCGGCGGGCTGGGAGGTGATGGTCGTGGATGAGGCGCATCATCTGGAGTGGTCGCCGGACGTGGCCGTACCCGCGTACGAGATGGTGCGAGGTCTTGCGGAAACCACGGAAAGCCTCCTGCTACTAACGGCGACCCCGCAGCAACTCGGGCCGGAAGGACATTTCGCGCGGCTGCAATTGCTCGACCCGGATCGCTACGCCGATCTCGCGCAATACCGGGAGGAGACGCTGCATTACGAGGAGGTCGCCGATTTCGTGGAGTCGCTGGCGTGTGGCGCGGCGGTGGATGAACGCTTGGAAGCCTTCGTCGCCGGGCATCACCGGTTAGAGAATCGCGTGGCGGATTTGCTCGCGGACAAGCCGGATGCCCGCGAGCGCCTGATTGCGGATCTGTTGGATGGTTTCGGCGTCGGCCGCGTGATGTTCCGGAACACGCGGGCGAAGCTCGGCGGCTTCCCCCGGCGCGAGCCGCGGATCGTGGCGGTGGCCGACAAGGTGGCGTGGTTGGGCGAGCTGTTGGAAAAGTTGGGAGAGGAAAAAATCCTGGTCATCACGAGAACCCGCGAGCTGGCGGAGGAGGTGCTTGACGAGCTTCACGCGGCGACCGGCGTGCAAGGCATGTTGTTTCACGAAAATCTAACACTGCTGCAGCGCGACCGGAACGCGGCGTTTTTCGCGGAAGCGGACGGAGCGCGCATCCTGGTTTGCTCGGAGATCGGCAGCGAGGGGCGGAATTTCCAGTTCGCCCGGCATCTCGTGCTGTTTGATCTGCCGGAAGACGTGGATCTGCTGGAGCAACGGATCGGGCGGTTAGACCGGATTGGCCAGAAAGGCACGATCCAAGTTCACGTCCCGTATTTGCCCGGCACTGACGAGGAAATCCGGATGCGCTGGCTGGAGGAAGGGCTCGACGCGTTCCGGGCGAGTCCGCCCGGCGCGGCGGAGATCCAGCGCGAGCTGCGTTTCGATCTGGAGGAAGCGATCGGCGAGCGCGAGGGCATCGAGGAGTTGATCGCGAAGACACTCGCCTGCCGGAAACGAATCTCCGAGCGGCTGGCACGCGGGCAGGATCGCCTGCTGGAGCGGAGCTCGCATCGGCCTGCTAGATCGGCCTGGCTGGTGGAGAGAATCCGGGAATGGGACGAGGACGCCGGCTTTGAGGATTTCCTGCTGCGCTTGTTCGAGTTCTCCGGCCTGCACATCGAAGAACTCGGAAACCGGCGCTATTTCCTGCTTCCGGGGAATTTGAAATCCGATGCATTTCCCTCCCTGCCGCAGGATGGGATGACGGTGACGCTCGACCGTCAGCGGGCGTTAGAACGGGAGCAGGAAGCCTTTCTAACATGGGATCATCCCATGGTGCGCGGCGCACTGGACCTCATGCTCGGCTCCGCTGCGGGCAACGCGACCTTCGGCGTCTGGGACAGCGCCGGGGAAAAACTGATTCTGTTGGAAGCCTGGCTGGTGGTGGAATGCGTGGCTCCGGCGCGGTTGCACGTGGAGCGTTTCCTGCCGCAAACGCCGCTGCGGATTCTGGTGGATCACACGGGCGCCGATCACTCGGACAACGCCGCCTTCGCGAAGCCGCCACTCCGCAAGGGCGATGCGGCGGGACTCATGCGCAACGAGAAGGTGAAGCGAACATTTCTCCCCGCCATGTTAGAAAAGGCGCGGGATCTCGGCACTGCGACAAGCCAATCCATCATCGCGGCCGCCATGACTGCGATGCGCGGCGAGCTGGCCGCAGAAATCGCCCGCCTGCGCGATCTAGCGGAAGTGAACGATCACATCAGGGCCGAGGAAATCTCCGCGCTCGAAGCACGCGAGTCCGAGCTGGCTGCCGTCATTGAGAGCGCCCGCGTCCGCCTCGACGCAGTGCGGCTGATCTGGAAAGCACCGCCCGCTTAGACTGCTTGCGGCTGTCCTAGTGGTCGGTAAATTTTATTCTGACGGGTCGTACACTTTGCAGTTTTACTTTTCCGAAGCCGGGCAGATGTCTGTCAAAACTTACCGGACTAAACTATCAGGAAACGAGCGCGTCCCGGCTCCAAAAAGGCCCCCGCCGATTTCCAGACCCGATCTGGGGTTTCAAATTGGGCAAGATCGACCCGGCATCGCAAGTTGCTCGGGAGTGAAATCGTTTCCCGACAGCCTCGGAAGCCAGCACTCCGATATTTCCCGAATGGCTTGTCTTGGAAGATCAGGCGGTGCATGACGTTGCCTATCTTTATGAAAACCGTTGGCCTCTTTCTGCTCCTTCCCGTCCTCGTTTCCGCTCAGGAAAGCATCGAACGCCTCGATCCCGCGCTCGACGCCATCCTCTATCCGCAGGCGAAAATTGAAACGCTCTGCACTGGCTTCGACTGGGCCGAGGGCCCGGTGTGGGACGAGAAGGAGCAGCGCCTGTTATTTTCCGATGTCCCGTGGAACACAATCTATCAGTGGAAGGAAGGCGACACCGAGGCGTCCGTCTATATGAAGCCATCGGGCTACACCGGCGTGGCGAAGTACGGCAGCGAACCAGGTTCTAACGGACTCGCCATGGATGCGAACGGGCGGCTGTATTTCTGCGAGCACGGCGACCGACGCGTCTCGTATCTGACCGCGGACGGCGGCAAGCGGACCCTTGCCGACAACTTCGAGGGCAAACGTTTCAACTCGCCCAACGACCTGGCGATCGCGTCTAACGGCGACGTGTATTTCACCGATCCGCCATACGGGCTACCCGGTGGCGATAAAGACACTCAGTTCCGCGAACTGCCCTTCTTCGGGGTGTTCCGCGTCACCCCGCAAGGCGTGGTCTCGCTGGTCGTCCGCGATCTCGAACGGCCGAACGGAGTGGCGCTTTCCCCGGACGAAAAAATCCTCTACATCGCCCAATCGCACGGCCCGGCCCCGGTCATCATGGCCTATCCGCTGAAGGCCGACGGCTCGACCGATGGCGGCAAGCTGTTCTTCAACTGCAAGGATCTCAAAGGCCCCGGCGGACCCGACGGAATCAAGGTGGATGCCAAGGGCAACGTCTTTGCCACCGGTCCCGACGGCTGCCTGATCTTCGACCCGCAGGCGAAGCTGCTAGGGAGAATCCACTGCGGCCGGCCGACCGCCAACATCGGCTTCGGGGAGGGTGGCACGCGCCTCTATCTGACCTCTGACGACCGGCTCCTACGGGTGGCCTTGCGGCGCTAACTGGTGCTCGTGGCAACACCATTATCGCCGACGGCGACGCGGTGGGATTAGTTGGTCTGCCAGAAAGGATTTCCGTAATGGGGAACGAGTGACGGGCGTTTGGCGGTGGTTCCGAGCTCAAGCTTCAGCTTGCCTCCGTCCAGAGCACGGTAGATTTCGAATCTGTCGCAGAGTCTTCGGAAAGTGCCGCATCATACGGGGCGGGGCGCCGGATCAGTGAAGACAACACGGCAAGCGGCAAATTGAATGAACTTGAAGTGTAGCTTGGAACCTGACGAGTCTACCCCTGTGGTCGGCAACTATTCCCTTCCGATTCCTCCATTGACACGCCATATAAAAACTGTTCATATGAACTCATGAGAGATCTTCAATCGTTAGAGCTATTTTCAGGTGCCGGCGGCTTAGCTCTTGGACTCCACGCTGCTGGGTTCCGGCACAGGGCTCTTTACGAGTGGAACGCAGCCGCAGTGGAAACCCTGCAATACAATCAGCGCATGGGACATCAATCTCTCCAAGGTTGCTGCATTACACGCGCAGATGTGCGGCAAGTTGATTTTGCAAAATATCGAGGCATCGACCTAGTTGCAGGAGGACCCCCATGCCAGCCGTTTTCGATGGGAGGGAAGGCGGCCGGTATGAATGACGTGCGCGACATGTTTCCACAGGCGATTCGCGCCGTGGCGGAAGCTCAGCCCCGCGCTTTCATATTCGAAAATGTTCGCGGTTTGCTCAGACCTGCGTTCTCAAATTACGTGGAATTCATCCGCCTCCAAATGGAGTTTCCCGAATTCCCGATTTCTGAAAACGCAAACTGGGATCAAAACTTGGCACGATTAGAGCGTCACAAGGAAAGCGTGGGTAAGGCATCAATTGGATTGAGATATCGCGTTCACGTCCACCAAGCCAACGCTGCGGAGTTTGGAGTTCCACAGCATAGACACAGAGTTTTCTTTATAGGGTTCCGCTCAGACCTCGTGACCGATTGGTCGTTTCCAAAATCCACTCACAGCGATTCCGAATCTTGGATGACGCTTTCCGAAGCTATCTGTGACTTGCCCGACCCTTCTTCTCGTGCCGCCAAAAAATGGCACAACCATCTATTCCAGCCGGGAGCCAGAGCCTATCCGGGGCACACGGGAAGCGCGTTGGATCGGCCCGCCAAAGCACTGAAGGCCGGAGATCATGGGGTGCCTGGTGGAGAAAACATGATCCTGTATCCAGATGAATCAGTGAGATATTTGACTGTAAGAGAAAGCGCCAGAGTTCAAACTTTCCCCGATGATTATGTCTTCCTTGGAAGCTGGACGGAGGCCATGCGTCAACTTGGCAATGCCGTTCCGGTGAAGCTTGCCGAGATAGTCGGCTCTTCGGTTGCCAACGCCCTTGCTGGACAACCGCCAAAAAAGCCCAAATCCTCTGCGGATGAAGCCCTACAATCCGCTTGAGAAGGAGAATCTTGGCAAAAGCGTTGCCGATTCTTTGATCAAGCAGAAACCTGTGTCCTTGGGTTTTGTGGAGCGTTTTTTCGGTGCGGGCGTCTACGCGATCTACTACACCGGAGATTTCGATACTTATTCCAGGCTTCGTGACTGGAATACAAGCGCTGAAGATTTGAACGTTCCCATCTACGTCGGCAAGGCAGTTCCCACGGGCGGCCGGAAAGGGAACGTCGATCCCGACGTCTCGGCAAAAGAAACAGCGCTTTTCAACCGTTTAGATGAACACCGAAAGTCAATTGAACAGGCAACGAATCTTGAAATCGGGGATTTCTGGTGTCGCTATTTGGTTGTTGATGACATTTGGATACCCCTTGGTGAATCACTTCTCATCCAACGCCATCGGCCAATCTGGAATTCCCTGATCGACGGCTTCGGGAACCACGACCCAGGCTCAGGACGCCATAAAGGAGCGAGACCGAACTGGGACACGCTGCACCCGGGCAGAAGCTGGGCTGGAAGGTGCGCACCATCTAAGCTTACGGAAGTAATAATTCGCCACCATATCGGTGAATATTGGTCTCTCTATAAGGGACCAAAGCCTAGCAACCAATAAAACTGCCGATCACATCGCCTACCCCCCGATTTTGATGGATGTTGCGGCTCAGAGAACCCGCCGACCCTCAACCGGTTGAACCCTTCGAGCGGGCCTTGCAAACCCTAATATCACCCCGTCCCTTGGTCAGTTCGCGCAGAGCCAGCCTAACCCGGCGCTTGGGCTGCGGTGGGAGCCCGCAAAGCCATGGTGACCTGCTCACAGGCCGAGATTTTCATCGTCGAGATCGAGGTGACGGTATTTGGACCCGCCGTTGCGGGCGGATTGGATGGCTTTCATCGCCGCCGGATCCGCCGGCACGTCGAGGGTCTCCTCCCGGCGATTTTCAGCAAGCCATGAATCCATCCCGCCGGCGACGTTCCTGACGCGGGTGAAGCCGTGGTCGAGCAGGAGTTGCACCGCCTTGGCGGAGCGGCCGCCGGACTTGCAATGGACGAAAATTTCGCGGTCCGCAGGCAGGCTGGCCAACTCATCCGGCAGCGTTTTCAAAGGAATCAGCCGCGACCCCTCAATGCGGGCGGCGGCGTGCTCATCCGGCTCGCGGACATCGATGAGAAGCCCTAGGAAATTGCCTGCTAGAGTGGCGCGGAGTTCGCTGGTGGTGATGGATTCCATGGTTTCAGAGATAAGGTCGCAATCGGCGGAGGCGGTGGTTTCCGCATTCGCGACAGAGTGGATGTCGGGATGGTCGCCGCACAACCGGCACTGCGGATCGCGGTTGAGCTTGAGGGTTCGAAACGAGCCGTTGAGCGCGTCGTAGCAGGTGAGTTTGTCCAGCGGAATCACCCCGATTCCAAGAATCAGCTTGAGGGCTTCCATCGCCTGCAGCGAGCCGATGATCCCCGGGAGCACTCCTAACACCCCAGCCTCCTGGCACGATGGCACACTGCCGGCGGGTGGCATGTTAGGCAGCAGGCATCGGTAGCACGGGCCGCCGAGGTGCGGCGCGAAGACTCCGCTCTGGCCCTCGAAACGATGGATCGCGCCATAGACGAGCGGCTTTCTCAGGAAAAACGAGGTATCGTTCGTTAGAAACCGCGTGGGAAAATTGTCCGAGCCATCGACCACAACGTCATACGCACCGGCGATCTCCATCGCATTTTCAGGAGTGAATCGAACCGCATGAAGCTCGACCCGGACATGCGGATTGACCTCGCGCAGCCGGGCTGCGGCGCTGTCGAGTTTCGGTTTCCCGAGCCAGGATTCGCCGTGGAGAATTTGCCGTTGAAGGTTGGAGGCATCCACCACATCCGCATCGACCAGGCCCAGTCTGCCGACGCCGGCCGCGGCGAGATAGAGCGCCGCGGGCGAGCCTAACGCCCCCGCGCCGATCAGCAGAACCGAGGCATTTTTCAGCCGCAATTGTCCCGCCTCGCCCACGGCGGGAATGAGCAGATGACGCGAGTAGCGGAGCAATTCCGCCGATGACAGACCGTCGGACATGGCGGCGGAATCATGCAGTCGAACCGCGTCCGGTCAAAGGTGGAAAACCGCTTTGCCGCCTTAAGATACATGATACAGTGCCGCCATGTCTGAAGTTCTATCGTCCTTTCAATTAGGCCCCGGAGCCACCGCGCCTGACTTTTCGCTGCCGGATGCCGACGGTCAAACCGTCTCCCGCGAATCCGTCGCCGGCGGGTCCGGCCTGATGGTGGTCTTCGCCTGCAATCACTGCCCTTTCGTAGTCCATCTGGCAGATTCGCTGGGGAATTTTGCCCGGGAAATCGCGGCTCAGGGAGTGAATACCGTGGCGATCAATTCCAACGACATCGAAAAATATCCTCAGGATGGACCTGCGGAAATGAAGGCCTTTGCCGCGCAAAAACGTTGGGACTTCCCTTACCTGCTAGACGAATCCCAGGAAGTGGCAAAGGCTCACGGCGCGGTCTGCACGCCTGATTTTTTCCTCTTCGGCGGCGACGGTAAATTGTTCTACGCCGGCCAATTCGACGACTCCCGCCCCCGCAGCGGCCTGGAACCGCATGGCGGTGATTTGCGGGAAGCCGTGCGCCGGATGCTCGGTGGCGAGCAACCCCTGGCCCGCCCCTACCCGAGCAGCGGCTGCAACATCAAGTGGAAGCCGGGCAACGAGCCTGAGCTGAGCTAGAGGCTCCGGGCAGGATGCCGGGCCACGTGGCGCGGGCATTCTGCCCGCTGCCTTTCAAATCCCTGCCGGGACCAAGAACTCACCGTGGAGATCCAATCCCCGGGATTAAACCGCCGGGTTTCCGTATTGAAATTGACCCCCGTTGGTGGGCCGATGAAACTGCGCAGGTGCGTTCGATCTTGGTCACGGGGGGAAATGGAGGACTCGGTCTGGCGATCGCCCGGTATTTTCTTAGCCACGATTCTGAAGCGCGCATGTGGTTGGGAGTACGTTCGAACCGGGAACACGCGCGCCTCCTGGAAGCTGAATTCAGCGGTCGCTGCCGCCTGATCGATCTGGAGGTGACGAGTCCCGCCGCTTGGAAAACGGCAGTTGGTCAAATTCTCCAAATGGACGGCCAGCTCGATGTGTTAGTGAACAATGCGGGCGTGCACCGCGACTGCCTGTTAGCCGCGATGGAAGACGAGGACTGGCACTCGGTGATCGCCGCGAACTTGGACGCGGTGTTTCACGGCAGCCGAGCGGTCGTCGCGACCATGATGCGCCAACGTTCCGGCCGCATCATCAACATCGCCTCGCTCAGCGCCGTGCTTCCGCCGTTAGGCCAGACCAACTACGCTGCGGCGAAGGCGGGCGTGGTCGCACTCGGCCACACCTTATCGAAGGAAGTCGCGCGGGCGGGCATCACTGTGAACTCCGTGCTGCCCGGGTTCATCGATACCGATGCGCTCGGCGGCATGGACGATGAAGCCAGGAAATCCGCCACGCGCGGCATCCCGATGCGGCGCTTCGGCAAACCCGAGGAAGTGGCTGCGGCCGTTTATTTTCTAGCCAGCCCGGAGGCTTCTTATATCACCGGCGCCGCCCTGAAAATCGACGGCGGAATTTTCTAACTACCCAATCATGCAAGGCGAGGAACTGCGACAGAAGATCAAGGAGGTGATGGTGGACGAGCTGATGCTCGAACAATCCCCGGCGGAAATCAGCGATACGGTCCCGATCTTCGGCGGCGGCGGGCTGGGTCTGGACTCGGTGGACGCGCTGCAACTGGTCGTCGGCCTGGAGAAACATTTCGGCCTGAAAATCGGCAGTTCGGACGCGGCGAAAGGCATTCTGGAAAGCGTGGAAACCATCGCGCGGGAGATCGAGAAGTCCGCCTGATCGATCGCGTTTTCCCGCGTGCATGAAAGCGTTCCTGATCTTCCTGCTCAAGCTGGCGCTCACCGGCTTGTGCCTGTGGTGGGCGTTTTCCCAGGTGAAGTTCGACCGGTCGGTGTTCACCCGGCCGGGTGCTGTGGACTACCGCTGGCTGGCCGCCGGGGTCGCGCTGGCGGGAACTTCCATCGTGTTTCTGGGGATGCGCTGGTGGTTTTTTCTGCGCGGGCAGTCGCTGCCTGTTAGCTTGAGCCGGGCCGTCGAGCTGACGATGATCGACAGCCTCTTCAGCCTCGCTTCGGTTAGCGGTCTCGGCGGCGACGCGGCGCGAATCCTCCTGCTGATGCGCGATCATCCGGCACGCAGGCTGGTGATCGCGATGGCAGTGATGGCGGACCATCTCGCGGGGCTGGTCTCGCTCGCGGTTTTGTTTTTCATCATCTCCGTGGCGAGGTTCGACGCCATCGTGGACCAAAGCATCCTTGGCCGCGGCGTGATTCATTTCGCGTGGTTCTATCTGGGCGGCGGGCTGGCGCTGGTGCTGATGATTTTTGTCTGTGCCTCGCCGCCCGTGCATCGGCGGATCCATGGCAACAACCGCTTCGCCCGCTGGCCGATGATGAGGAAAATTCCCGAAATTTATGACGGGTATCGCAAGAACTGGCGGCACGCGCTCGCAGGTCTGGCGGTTTCCTTCCTGATGCTGTTCACCTACTTTTCCTCATACTACTGCGGGATGCGCGCCGTCGGCGGGAAAGCGGAATACGCGGTGGTCCTTTCCGCGATGCCCGTGGTGGACTCGATCAGCGGCCTGCCCATCTCGATCGCCGGCGTCGGTGTTAGGGAAAAATTGTTCGAAGTGCTGATGAAGGATCTGGCGGGAGTGCCGCCGGAAACCGCCGTCGCCGCCTCGCTGGCGGGGTTCGCGTGCAATGTCTTCTGGGCGGGGTTGGGCGCGTTGTTTTTTTTGAAGAAACGCGACCGCCTGAGCGTGGCGGAGCTGGAAGCTAACAGAGAGTGATCACGTGTGCGAGAACGCAGAAGGAACAGCAATGTTCCTTGGCCTTACGGGTGCGTGGCTGCCGCGTCTCGAGGCAGGCCGTGATTGTGGCGTCTCGCCGCAATTCAAAACCGCAAAGCAACAGACACGAACGCGGCCATGCGGCGCGAAACTCTTCCCAAGGGACATGGTCGTCTCGTCCATGCGAAGGGACGAGACGTCCCTTCCCCCTAAACGAGCCGCTGCGGGCAATTTTCACCCACCCGGCGGCTGCGTTGAAATTCATTCGTCGCTATCCGGATTTCTTCTTAGAAGCTTCGATCAACTGACAACCTCGTGAAGAAATCCCACACCCTTATCCTCGCCGGGCTTCTCGCCATCGGACTGCTCGCCGGGTTCGCCGCACGGCGGCTTTCCTCGCGGGAATTTCACGCAGCGCCGTCCGTCCGAACCGATCACGGTCGCGATTTATCCGTGCCAACCGCCGACCCCGCGCAACCGGTAAACCGCCTTCCGGGCGAAATTCCGCCCCGCCGGTCCTCCGAGACCATGGAAACCCTGCTCGCGCCGGATGACGGCACGCTTTACGGCCGGCTCGCGCATTGGTTGATCGATGCCAGCGAGCAGGACATCGCCGCGTATTGGGCCGCTTATCAGATCGGAAAACGCAGCAACGACATCACCGACCTCGTCTTCATCAACTGGGCCCGCCTCAACCCGCAGGGAGCGATCGCCGCCGTGGCGGGAAAAGCCGATGAGCATCACGCGTGGTGGGCCTGGGCCTGCCACGATCCCAAGGCCGCGCTCGCCGCCGCCATCGCCGCGAATCCGGACCGGGTGAACAACGTGGCTTGGGGCATCGGCGAATTTCACCCGCAGTGGCTGCGCGAGCACATCGACCAAATCCCTGAATCCGGCAGGGGCGATGCCATGTCCGGCTTCGCAAAATGGGACGATGGCGCGAACCCATTGGAAGCGCTCAAGTTCATGAAGGAGCACAAAATGGGCTTCGACCAAGGCACGTTCAAGGCCTTGGTGAACCAAGACCCGTGGGCCGCGCTCGATTGGATCAAGGAAAACTCCGCGCTGCAGGCGAGTCGTTATGCTTCAGACAAGGATCCGATGGGCATCCTGCTCGCCACCATGAGCAGCCAGCATCCGGATGATTTGGAGCGCCTCGCCGCGCAGACTCCGACCAGCGAGCTGAAGCGGAAGATGGAATCCGCGTTGTTCGAAAATCTGCTGGCTACCGATCCGGCGGCGGCACTGGCGCAGGCCAAGGCCACGGAAATCCCGCTCATTGCCGCCGAGCGGTTGGAGAAGGTCGGGCTGAGCCTGGTCAAATCCGATCCCGAACAAGCCTTTCAATTGGCCCGCGACATTCTTGCCGCCAACCCGGACAGCCAGGTTTTTCAAATGACGATCGAATACGAAAACGGGAGAACGAGCTGGGGTTCTCCGACCTCCCCGGGATCCGCGCTCATGCAGGCGCTCCTTGCCAAAGATCCGGCGAGGATTCTGGAAATGACAATCCAGGAAGGCCAGGACCCGACGGAGACATTCAACAATCTAGCAGGCAACTGGGCCACCGCGGATTTGTTGGGCTTTACGACCTGGGTGAACGGGCAGACGAATCCGGCAATCCGAAATCGCGCTGCCCAGATGGTTGTCGAACAGTTAAGGGAACAGGGGCAGTTCTCCGAGGCCGCCGACTGGGCGATGAGTTCGGAAACGAACAAAGCTAACGGCTATCTCTTCAACACCCTTAACCAGTGGCAGAAAGCAGACCCCGACAAAGCCACCCGATGGCTGGAGTCCGCCGATTTACCCGACAAGGAAAAAACCCGGCTTCGGGAAAATCTCAAGAACTCGGCCAACCCATCCACGGAATGATCATGAAAACTTCCCTGCCCGCCCTGCACCTCGCCGGCGGGTTCCTCGGCTTCCTCGCGATGGCCGCCGTCGGCTGGAACCTTGCCGATATCCCACCCCCGTCGGTCCCCGCCGCAGAGGTTCCGGCCACCCGCCGTGACTCCCGGCCCGCGCGATCCCAACGCTTGTCCGGCCCCGCCTCCGCCGCCGCCAAACGGATGGAAGCCGTCCGCAGCGCGGCCACTCCCGAAGCCCGCATGAGGGCGACCATCGATTTGGCCAGCTCCCTACCGCCCTCCGAATTCGCCGCGTGGATGGAAGGCGGTTATTTCAACCTGCGCGGGGGCGCGGACCTCACGGTTTTCAGCAAGATTCTGATGGCCCGCTGGATGCTGGAAGATCCAGAAGGCCTGCTCGCCTGGTCGATCAAGAACGACACCAGCCAGAGCCGCTCCATCCTCGCGACGTGGACGGAAAAGGAACCGCAACGGGTAATCGACTTTTTCAAGAACCACCCGAACGAGGAGGAGGAGATGCGCGCCTTGTGGACCATCGCCAAGGACCACCCCGACCTCGCGCTCCAGCGCCTTCGGGAACTCGCGGCGGGCGGGCTTTCCCGGCAGGTTCTGGATTACACCTCCGGCCTGTTTTTCAGCCTGGCGGAAAAATCCCCTGCCGCCTTGGAGGCCGCGCTCGCCTCGTTGCCCCCGGCATTGCAGAAGCAGGCTGAGAACGCGCTGATCGGCCAGCAGTTGAAAGCCTCGTTCTCCACCGGCATCCGTGCGCTGTGGGATCGCCCGGACGGTTGGGTAATTTTCGAGCGCAACGCCCAGCAGAACCGCGGGATGGGTGCCAAAATTTTCGACGAGCTGGCCAATATGCCGCCCGCTTGGAGAGCGTCGCTGGCCTCGACCGCCCATCACTACATGGATGAAGCCAGCTCGCTGCAATGGCTGGACGCCGATCTCGAGGGCTTCGGCTTTAGCGCTGCCCAAGCGAAACAGCTCCGCTCCGCGGCGTTCGATCAGTTGGCTGACCGCCAGCCGGAACAGGCCTTCAAGCGCATGGGCGAAATGGAACTGGATCCCGACAGGCGCCGAAACATCATTTCCAACGCACTGTCATCCGTCTCCGACGACCCGGAAAAAGCCGCAGGGTTGATTGCGCTGCTAGATTCCGAGGACGACCGGAAAATCGCCCGCGGCGTGCTCGATGCCAACCCCACTCGCGAGGAAATCGCCAAGTTGAACAATCCCGCGGATTGGCTGGAGAAACTCAGCACCATCGATCCTGAACTCGACAACTCCTACTCACACCTCAGCTCGCTGGAACAGTGGGATCAGGACAAGCTTTCCGAGCTGAACTCGCAGTTCCAAAAAATGCCCGCCGACAAGAAACAGTCCGTCGCGCGGATGATCGCCGCCAACTACCGATACGGCAGCGTCGATCCGGTCTTCGCGGGTGCGGCGATCCGTTATCTGGTGGAGAACCCGGTCGCCGTGCCTGAAAACGGGCGAGGCAACGACGCCAATCCCGTCGTCGCAAGTTCCGCCTACGCGGTGCGCCTCGCGGTCAGGGACCCCTTCGCCGCCGCCGACTGGGTCGAGACGCTTCCCGCTGGCGACGCCAAGCTCTGGGCGCAGAAAAACCTCGCCAAGAACTGGGCGCAATACGACCCGAAAGCCGTGACCCAATGGCTGGGAACGCTCCCCGCCGAAGCCCGCGGCGAGGTGGAGACTTTCATGAAAAAGCGCGATTGAAATAAGGGGCATGGACATCCCGTCCATGCGAAGGGACGAGACGTCCCTTCCCCCTATCGATCAACCCACCCACCTTATGAAGAAACTCCACACCCTCATCCTCGCCGGACTTTGCGCCATCGGACTGCTCGCCGGATTCTCGGCGCGGCGGATTTCCTGGGGAAATTCTTCCGCTGGTCACGCAGCTGCGGCCGCCCCGGCCCGCTCTCAGACCACCGATCACGCGCACCGGCCAAAACCGATATTGCCGGAAATTCCGCTCCAGCGCTCCACCGAAACTGTGGAATCCATCCTCACCGCCGATCCAGCCACCAGTTACGCCCGGATCGCGCTGTGGTTGGCGACCGCCAGCGAGCAAGACCTCGCCGCGTATTGGGCCAGCTACAAGGATGGCAAACGCACCGTGGACGTGACGGATTTGATTTTCCTGAACTGGACCCGGCGGAACCCGCAGGCCGCCATCGCCGCCGTCGCCGGGACCGGCGACGAGCGCTACGCCTGGTGGGCGTGGGCCGCAAGCGATCCCCAGAGTGCGCTCTCGGCCGCAAAAGCCGCTGGCAAGGACCAGCTGACCCAGGTCGCGGCCGGCATCGGCGACTTCAATCCGGCCTGGCTGCGGGCGCATCTCGACCAGATCCCTGAAGAGTTCCAAGGCGAAGCATTCAATCGGATGAAGAACTGGCCCACCGGGCAGGATCCCCTGGCCAGCCTGAAGTTCCTGAAGGAAAACGGGATCGGTATTGACGCCGGCATTTTCAAGAACCTCGTGCGTGAGGATCCGTGGGCAGCGCTGGATTGGCTAACAGAAAATCCCCAGGCGAAAAGCGATCCCTTTGGCGACGATGGCTCTTCGATGAATCTGCTGGTTTCGACCATGGCGGAGGAGCATCCAGAAGATTTGGAGCGCTTGGCCAGCCAGACGCCTGCGGGCGACTCAAAACGGAAAATGGAGCAGGCGCTCTTCGACCAGCTTCTGGAAAACGATCCAGAGGCAGCGTTGGTCCAGGCCCGGGCTATCGAGGCACCGCTTGTCGCAGCTCAGCGTCTCGGCCAGATCGGCTTGGGACTGCTGGCGACCGATCCTGAAAAAGCCTTCGAGCTCGCTGCCGAAATCCTTGCCTCTAATCCGCACAGTCTCAATCTGGAGAACCGAATCGAATATAAAAACGGCAGCATGACGAATTATGTCGGCAGGAATGCGAGTCAGTTGGTGGACGCGCTTTTCGCGAAGGATCGTGAGAAAACCCTCACGCTGATGTCGGGAGAGAACGATGGAGACACAGGCATTCCCGGAATGCTGTTCGAATACTCCGGGAAATGGGCAGACGACGATCTTGCCGGTTTCACCAATTGGGCGAACCAGCAAACTGGAAGACTTCACCAAGTCGCAGCCCAGCAAATCGGCAATCTGTTGGCGGCACAGGGGCAGTTCTTGGAATCCATCGAGTGGGCAAAAGCCGGAACCCACGGGCCGGATGTCGCTTATAACGCTGTGCTCCACTACTGGCATCGCGCGGATCCGGACGCCGCTTTCGCGTGGTTGGAAAACTCGGATCTCACGGTCGAGCAAAAGGCGACCTACGCTGCGTCTCTCAAAAAACGTCCCCAATGAGCTCCCCCCGTCCTACAGTTTTCAAACTCCTCGGCTTGCTGGCATTTCTCGCCACCTTGGCAACCGGTTGGCAACTTGCCGCGCCGACCGCCAGCCGCGCGCCGACGGGAAAATCTGCCGGACCTACAACTAAGCGGGCCGACCGCCCCGCCCGTGCGCCGCGATTCGCCCCGGCAGAGTCTGCAGGCAAGCGCATGGGTTCCATCCGGACCACGGCCGATCCCGAGGCGCGGATGCTCGCGACGCTGGCGCTCGTGAACTCGCTTTCGCCCGCCGAGTTTGCGGCTTGGAAGGAAGGCGGCTGGTTCGACCTGCGCGGTGGACCCGAGTTGCTGGTATTTTCCAGAATCCTGATGGAACGCTGGAAGCAGGAAGATCCCGAGGGCCTGTTAGCTTGGGCCACCAAGAAACGGAACGGCGAGGCGGACGGCCTGATCGACGAATGGGCCGCCAAAGAACCCCTTCGGCTCATCGCTTACTTCAAGACTCACCGTGACGATAAGCGGGAGCTCCTGATGCTCGCGAAAATCGCCGCCAACTCGCCGGAGATCGCTATCCAGCGGCTGCGCGAAATGATCGGCACGGATCTTGCCGCGAATGCGCTGGGCCAATCATCCGAGCTGATGGGAGTCTTGGCCGCGAAATCGCCCGCCGAGCTCGCGGCAGTTCTCGACTCCCTACCAACTCCGCTGAAATTCGAAGGCGAGTCCGCCATGAGCAAGCTCCGGCTCGAGGCCTCGTTTTCCGATGAACTCCACAGCCTCCGGGAGCGACCGGACGGCTGGAAAATCCTTTCGAACTACTTGGATAGCTCAGATGAGTTTGGCTCGAAGTTACTGAGCGAACTGGCGGATCTGCCGCTGGAGTGGCGGGAAGGAATTGCCATGAATCCCTGGCGGGTGGTGAAATCTTCCAATGCCCAGCAATGGTTGGATGCCGATCTGGAGAGCGCGGGATTCTCCGCCGAAAATTGTAAATGGATCCGCCTCAAAGCCTTGGAGCAGCTGGCTCAGACGAATCCTGCGGAGGTGATCCGCCACATGGCCCATCTGGAAACCTATCCAGATCGGCGGGAGAATCTGCTCAGCCGTCTGTTTGGTTCGGACAACGACCCGGAGAAGATGCGGGCCTTGATTTCACTACTCCCCACCGACGAAGACCGTCAGACAGCAACCCGTTTCCTTGATCAACGGACGGCATCGAAGGAGGTGACGAACGTCCACACGGCGGGCGAATTGCTGGCGAAACTCGGCTCACTCGATCCTCACCTTGGCAACGCCCACGGCTACTTCTCTCAAGCGAGAAATTGGGATCAGGAAAAAATCGCCTCTCTCGCCACCGATTTCAAAGTCCTGCCGGATGTCGAGAAACTGCCGATCGCCCGGGTGATCGTCACCCAGCTGGAATATAACGGAGCGCCCTCCGCACTCCGGGACGAAGCGATCCGCTACGTGATGGAAAACCCTCCCGAGGAGGATCTGGCCGTCGATTCTTGGAAAACGGTATCCGGCAAGATTTCCCAATACGCCGTGAATTTTTCCGAGAAGGACCCAGCCGCCGCCGCTGACTGGATGCAGTCACTCCCCGCAGGCGAAATCAAGCTCTGGGCCCAGAAAAATCTCGCGAAGAACTGGGTGCAATACGACCCGCCAGCGGTGGAACAATGGATGGCCACCCTCCCGCCGGACGTGCGCGGCGAGGTGGGTGATTTCATGAAGAAACGCGATTGAAATAGGGGGCATGGACGTCCCGTCCATGCGAAGGGACGAGACGTCCCTTCCCCCTATCGTCTCAACTCCGCCGCAGCGGGTAGATTTTCACCTCCACCGGCGCGGCAGTTAGAATGGACGAGGGCGGTTCCGCCGGCACGGGAAAGCCATTGAGCCGCAGGGGTTCGGTGGACAGGCGATCGCAATGCCCCGCTGCGATCTGATAGGGAAGGTGATGGACGCGGCCGCTGAAGACCTCTCCACACGGATTTGTCGAAAACAGCAGGTAACGCTCGACGAGAAACCATTCGAGCGAATCCGGCTCGGCGGCCCGAGTTGCGCTGGGAATTTCGTAAATGAACTCAGCATCGGACGCACCGCTAGTTTTGCGGCGGCTGTGGTAGCGGATGTGGTTACCGGCTTTTTCGCTGTGCATCTTGGCATGCTCGTAAGGCAGGTGAAACGCGCGCCGGGCAATCTCCACGGCGAGCGGCTGGTTGCAATCCAGCGAGAAAAACCAGACGCCCGCATTGCCACGATCATCGTGGACGTAGGTGCGCACATTGAGCTCCATGAACCACGACAGCCACGGCATGGGCGGCAAACCTACAGGACGCACGCCTTCCATGAAAAACGGCACCACGCCGAGCCACGCCTGGCCCTCGTAGGTATCGACGTGCAAGCCGGCTGGCAGCCGTCCTGCAATGAGCGCGGGATCGACCGGCCAATGCAAAAACAGCAGGCCCGCCCATCGCTGCCGCATGACCGGAAAGCCGTTAGGGCGCTCGCGCAGCGCAAGCCGTTGTTCCATGGTGGGCGTCATGGCGTAAGTTGGAACGCGCGGCAGTTCACGCCAGAGTTGGATTCTAAGAAAGCCGCGCAGCCAGCAGTTCGCGTTGGAAGATCAGCTCCTTCGGCAGGTGGTCGTAGAGGTCGATGAACAGTTCGCCCTGGCTGATCAGTTCGGCTTTCCACTCGTGGCGGTTGAAGGCCATCGCCTTGTCATAGGTTTCCTTGGTGAAGCCCTCCAGGCCCTCAATGTTGAAATCCTCGAACGCGGGGGTCCAGCCGATCTGGGTTTCATAGCCAGCGGCGGCGCCGTTGCAGCGTTTGAAGATCCACTCGAGGACGCGCATGTTTTCGCCGTAGCCGGGCCAGAGGAATTTCCCGTCGTCGTCCTTGCGGAACCAGTTGACGTGGAAAAAGCGCGGCAGGTTCGTGAGATAGCGGCGCATTTCCAGCCAGTGGCCGAAATAAGCGCCCATGTTGTAGCCGCAGAACGGCAGCATCGCCATCGGGTCGCGGCGGACCTTGCCGATCGTGCCCGCCGCAGCGGCGGTCATTTCCGAGCCCATGGTCGCGCCGACATAGACGCCGTGGCTCCAGTTGAACGCCTGATAGACGAGCGGCATGGTGGTCGGTCGCCGCCCGCCGAAGACGATGCCGTCGATCGGCACGCCGTCGGGGTTCTGCCACTCGGGATCGATCGTCGGGCACTGCACGGCCGGTGCGGTGAAGCGCGCATTCGGGTGTGCGGCGGTGCGGCCGCAACCGGGCGTCCAGTCCTGATGGGTCCAGTCAACGAGGTGGGCGGGCTGGTCCGGGGTCATGCCTTCCCACCATACATCGCCGTCGTCGGTTAGGGCGACGTTGGTGAAGATACTGTTTTCCTTCATCGACTCCATGGCGATGGGATTGGTCTCGTAGGCAGTGCCGGGAGCGACGCCGAAGAAGCCGGTTTCCGGGTTGATCGCATGCAGCTTGCCGTCGTCATGCGGCCACAGCCAGGCGATGTCGTCGCCGACGATGGAGGTCTTCCAACCCGCATCGAGGTAGGCTTTGGGAGGGATCAGCATCGCTAGATTGGTCTTGCCGCAGGCGGACGGGAACGCGGCGGTTAGATACGTCTTGGTCCCGTCCGGCGCGTGGATGCCGACGATGAGCATGTGCTCGGCCATCCACTGGTGCTCGCGGGCGATGTTGGAGGCGATGCGCAGGGCGAGGCACTTTTTCCCTAACAAGGCATTGCCCCCGTAGCCGGAACCGTAGGACATGATCTCGCGGGTCTCGGGAAAATGGACGATGTATTTGTCCTCGTTGCAGGGCCAGGTCGAGTCGGCCTGACCGGGCTCTAACGGCGCGCCGACGGAGTGCAGGCAGGGGATGAAGAAGGTGTGACCGTGGCGTTTCTTGGGAAGCGTGCCGTTTTTCTCGCCCTCGAGGCGCTTGAGAACGGTGGCCCCCATGTGGCACATGATGCGCATGTTCACCACGACGTAAGGGTTGTCGGTGACCTCCACGCCGATCTTGGCGAGCGGCGAGTCGGGCGGACCCATGCAGAACGGGATGACATACATCGTACGGCCTTTCATGCAGCCCGAGAATTTTTCCTTCATCTTCTCGCGCATTTCTTCGGGCTCGGCCCAGCGATTCGTAGGTCCCGCTTCGTCGGGCCGCTTGGAGCAAATGAACGTGCGCTCTTCCACCCGGGCGACATCGGACGGAGTCGAGCGGGCGAGAAAGGAGTTAGGCCGCTTCGCGGGGTTGAGCCGGACGAAAGTCCCGCGCTCCACCATCAGGGTGGTTAGACGATCCCACTCGGCTTGCGAGCCGTCGCACCACTCGACGGAGTCGGGCGTGCAGAGGGCGGTCATTTCCTCGACCCATTTTTGCAAGGCGGGGTGAGTGGTTTGGAGAGGTTCGCTCATGGCGTGTCCATAGGAGACCGGGAACGTCCGCTTGGCAACCCGATGATCCCGTGGCGGCGGCTTTCAACCGCCAAGCCGAACCAAAATGAGGGCATGGCGGTTGGAAACCGCCGCCACGTCACGATATCGCGATGCTCGCACGGCAGTGCGTGGAGATCAGGACGCACTCGACAACCGAGGCCGGATAGGCGCGCTCCATCACTTCTCGATACGCCCGCATCTGGCCGCGATACCTTTCCGCCAGCGCAATTTCATCCAGCGCGTCGGTTTTGAAATCGATGATTTCCACCCGCGTCACGGTGCCCTCAGCATCGCGATGCAGGTGCAGCCGGTCCATCACGCCGCTGAGCCACTTGCCGTCGAGCACCGCGTCCACGGCTTGTTCACGAAAAAGGTCCACGCGCCGGCCGCGCCTTGCGAAAAGTTCCCGCACATCCGGCACTTCCAACAATTTCGCCACCACCCTGCCGCCTTCTCTGGCCGGGAAAACGGGCGGAGATTCGTCCACCCAGCCGACGTGCTCGAACGCCTCATGCACCTCGCTGCCCAACTTCATTCCCACCGTGGAGCCGGTTATTTTTTTCGCGCCGCTCGGTGTGGAGCGTTCACGCCGGACCACTCCCGTGACGAGTGGCGGTAGGGCGGCCGAGACTTTCGCCGGGCCGGAACGGTAGATGCGCTCCGCCCACCCGGACTCTCCGGATTGATAGACGACACCGGGTTGATTGTCGGAAGAGACCGATCTCGCCAGCCAGTTCGCCAGCGACGGCTTGTCGGGTTCCTGTGAAGCTGAGGGCGGCTCGAGCAGCACATACAGACCGCGCTTGGCTCGTGTTAGAGCGACGTAGAGCATGCAGAACCCTTCGTAGCGCTGGCTCGCGGACCAGGCTTCCTCCGCCGCACGCATTTCCGGAATCAGGTCCCGCGCCCACTTCGGCGGCGTCTGGGAAATCCAACCCTTGCCCTCCGCGACGTCAAAATATTGCGCCGAGGGAATGCTGTCGTTCGGCACGTCCGGCAGGATCACCACGTCGAAGCCCAGGCCCTTCGCCTTGTGAATGGTCATCACCTGCACCGCCGCCACGCCCGGACTCTGGGAAACTTCCAAGCGCTCGATCCAGTCGGCGGCCTCCTGCGGGGTGACCCCGCCTTGGGCGTCGAAGTTGGCCAGCGCCCTCATCACATCGCCCGCCCGCCGACGGCCGAAATCCGACCATTCCGCCCAGCAAAGCTCGATCACCTCCTCGATCATGGCGGCAAACCCAGACTCCGCCGCAATGCCTAACAAGCCCTCCCAGACCTGCTGCCAATGGCCGCCAAACTTCGCCCGCAGGGGATCCGCGAGCGGCGACATTTCCACCACTTCCCGCGCGAACGCATCCGCAGGGTTCGCCAGCCACTTGAGCAAATGCCCGAGCGCGATGCCCACCGGGTTGTCCTTCGCCGGTTCGCGCCGGCCTTCCTCGATCACGTCGAAATCCGCGGCCCGCAAGGCGTCCGCGACCTCCCGCACCTTCGCATTGCTGCGCACCAGCACCCCGCAGGTGAGCGGCCGCTCCCCCACGCCGAGTTCAACTAACAATCCTGCGAGCCTTTCCAGTCGCTCCTCCCAGTTTCCCTCCACCACCTCCACCCGCGCCTCGCCGCGCTTGGTCGGGCCGGTTAGAGGCGCCGCGGAAATGTGGTCCTGCCATTGCCATTTGGTGGCAGCCTCGCCGAACAGCTCGCGCATCGTCGCCGCGTCTCCGCAGACTTGGTTGACCAGCGCGAGCACCTCGGGACACGAACGCCAAGACTCCGCCATCGGCTCGATTTCCAATCCGCGGCCATACCGATCGATCACCTCATCGAACAACCCCACGTCGCCGCCGCGCCACGCATAGATCGCCTGCTTGCGGTCGCCCACGATGAACATCGACCCGTCGCCTTCGCCCGCCGCTTCGTCGATGAGCGGCAGCAATCCCATCCAGTCCGCGCGGCTGGTGTCTTGAAATTCGTCGAGCAGCCAATGCTCGTGCCGCGCGTCGAGTCGGAAATCCACCGCCTCGCGCCGCAGCCGCGCATCCTCGCCCTGCACCCAAGCACCCATCAACACCTTCACGTCGTCGAATCCTAACAAACCCCTTCGCCGGAGTTGTTCCTCACAACGCCCGTCATAGACCGAGACCACCTCTCTAACGGCACGCGTCCTGAGCAGCGCCGAGGCCAGCTCGCAGCGCGCTGCTAGATTCACGAGGTCACGTAACGCGTCTCCCGACGGACCACCGATTAGAAACTCCTTGTAAAATTTCACCAACAACGGCCCGTCCGCGCGCCCAGCCGCTTCCATCACACTTGCCAGTAGGCCGGTGACACTGCCCAGACTTCCGCTGCCGATCGTGTGGTCGGTTAAATTTTTCACCACCTTTTCCAAAGCCTCCCGCTGGCCCTTCCGCGTGTAGTCGATGCCATCCAGCCCTCGCTCGACGCGCGTCGCCAGGTCGTGCTTGTGCGTTTCCCAGTTCTCCCAATCCACCCCCGCCAGAGTTGCCGGTCCCCATTCTAGGTCGTGTGCCGCGCGATAGCGGCCTTGCCAGCTCTTCACAAATCCGCGCAGTCCCTCCATCACTCCCTGCTCCTCCTTGCCGATGGTCGCCCGGCGGAACGCGTGGAGAAACTCATCGCCGCCGCCGTCCTCCAGGGTCTCGCCCAAGATCGCCGCGAGAATCTCGTCCGCCGCCGACACCGCACGCGGTCCTTCCAGCAGCTCGAATTTTCCGCCCGTTAGGCCCAGCTCGTATTGGAAACCGCGCACGACTTTGGCGAAAAAGCTATCCATCGTCCCCAGCGTCAACCGGGGCAGCGCGCGCACCACGCGCTCCAGCGCCTCGCCGAAATCCGCGCCGGGCATCGCCAAATCCCGCCGCAGCTCGGCGGCCGCGTGCTCCTCGCTTGCCGCCGCCGCGAGCTTCGTCAGCACCGAGTCGGTGAATTCTCCTGCGGCCTTGCGGGTGAAAGTCAGCGCCACGATTTTTTCCGGCTCTACGCCCCGCGCCACCAACCCGATCACGCGATTAGCTAACTGAAACGTTTTGCCCGACCCAGCGGACGCGAGAATGAGCAGGTTCGGCGCGAGGATGTTCATCGTTGCGGCCAGCATGTCCGGATCCGGAAAATTGGAAAACCCCGAAGTTGCACAGCGCCCGCTCTAACTGCCCGGCGCCTCCACGGCCTGGAGAAAATGACGGCCGTTCTCCAACAGCGGGAGCCTTGACCTAGGCGCGGATGCGTGACAGAAAAAGTGACGAAACGCCGCTCCGTCCGGTGGTCGTATCCAACCTAAATATCCATCCCATGACCACCATCACCCGACTTGGCCTGTTGGCCGCCGCTGGCTCCGCCCTCGCGCTTTCCTCTTGCGCTACCGGCGGCAAATCCCCTTCCGGTTTTCTCGCCAACTACCAACAGTTGGATGCTGGCTACGGCACGGCCGACGCGGTCTCCGCTTATGTGAAACCCGGTGCGGATCTGAAAAACTATGACAGCGTGATCATCGATCCGGTGACGACCGTGATCGCCACCCCGGGGATCAGCCCGCAGGTGCAGGACCAGCTTGCCGCCTATCTCGGCACCGCGCTGCGGCGGGGCGTCTCCGGTGAGTTGAGGATCGTCGGCGCGCCCGGCCCGACGACGCTGCGGGTCCGCACCGCTCTAACCGACGTGATCGAGGGCCGGAAAGCTGGCGCGCCTGTCACCACCGTCCGAAGCGGCGCCAAGGCGACGCTGACCGGCAATCTTGGTTCCGCCGAGGTCGCGGCGTTCGTCTCGAGCGTATCGTTCGAAGGCGAAATCGTGGATTCCCTAACCGGCGAGCGCTTGGTGGCGAGCATCGATCACCGGATGGGCAAGAAGCGCGAAGCGACCGCAACGACCTCGTGGGTGGCGATCCGCAGCGGTGTCGAGCAAGGTGTCAGCCGTCTCAACGACCGGTTCATGACGCTGCGCAACCGTTGATTCAACCTTCCTTGGTTTTTGCAATCCAGCCCTGCCGGAATTCCTCCGGCAGGGCTTTTCAATTCGCTTGGCGCTCAATGCTGCCTTAATTAACCTCCCGCCGATGCCCGACTGCGATGAGATCGCCTTTTTCGATTTCCAGGCCACGGAGAAAAGCGCTTCTCCCCGCACGTTGGCGAATTACCGGGACGCGCTGGCCGCCTATCAGCGGTGGCGCGGCGAAAAATTCGGCGGCTGGCGCCAGGCGCAGGGCGACGATTTCCGCGACTATTTGTTCGCGCTGATGAAGCAGGGATTCAAGCGCGCGACCATCCGCCTGCGGTTCGCTGCACTGCGGTCGTTTTACAAATTTCTCGTCCTGCGCCGGGGCATGGCGCGCAGTCCGGTAGCGGAGGTGCTGCTGCCGAAACCCGAGCGCGGGCTGCCGGTCGTTCTAACGATCTCGCAGATCGACGAGCTGCTAGGAATGCCGCTGCGGGGCGAAGCGGACAAGAAATCGCCGCCGTGGCTGCTGCTGCGCGATGCGGCGATCCTTGAGTTGTTCTACTCCTGCGGGCTGCGGATCTCCGAGCTGCTGGCGCTCGATGTGAGGCACGTCGATTTCATTGGCGAATCCGTGCGGGTGACGGGCAAGGGTTCGAAGGAGCGCATCGTGCCGGTCGGCGGTCCGGCGCTCAACGCCATCCAGCGCTACCGCCAGGCCGCGGCGGTCACGTTCGGGCCGTTGTTCCTCAGCACGCGCCACCGCCGGATCACCCAGCAGGCGGTGGATCAGTTGCTGAAGAAATACTTGAAACGCAGCAGCATCCCGTTCGCCATCAGTCCGCATAAACTCCGCCATAGTTTTGCCACTCATCTGTTGGATGCTGGCGCGGACCTTCGCAGTGTGCAGGCGCTGCTAGGGCATGCCTCGCTTTCCACCACCCAGATTTACACTCACGTGACCAGGGAGCGGCTGAAGAAAGCCTACGATACCGCCCACCCCCGCGCGTGAAATCCCTTGCCGTTCCGCTCGTGAAAATCAGTTGCATCCTCGGTTTTCTTGGGGTGAGCGCCTGCTCTAGCAATCCGTTAGCGCCCATCGTTGGCGTTGGCGATCCGCGCAAAGAACTGGCCGACCGCGTCCGCGCCAAGCCGGATCTCGCCGTGCTCTTCGTGGGTAACAGTTATAGCTTCGGCGTGCCCCGGGCGTTTTCAAAAATCGCGACCGCACATGGCAGGTGCCCGCGCGTCGGCCATTCCACCTACAGCGGCTGGACCCTCGCCCGTCACGCCGAGAGCGAGGCGACCGCGCGGAAAATTCGCACCGGCCGGTGGGACGTGGTGGTGATTCAGGAGCACAGTGAAATCCCCGCAATGCCTGCTAGAAAACGGGCGGCCACGATGTTTCCGCCGCTCCGGGTGCTCGTCCGCCAGGTGCGCCGCCACGGGGCGATCCCGGTGCTCTATCAGACATGGGGCCGCCGCGACGGGGACCGAGGAAAGTGGCGTGACCATTTCCACGCGATGAACTCCCGCCTGCGGGACGGCTATCAGGCGGCGGCACGGAACGTGGGCGGTCTCATGGTCGTGCCCGTGGGCGATGCCTGGGAGCACGAGGTCACGGCGGGTCGCGGTGGCGAACTCTTCATGGAAGATGGCAGTCACCCGACGGCGGCTGGCGACGCGCTATCGGCGGCGGTGTTTTACGAAGCCTTCTTCGGGAAATGACAAAGGAGAGCTTGGGGCTCTCCTTTGGAGTTAAACGAAATTCGGGGGGTGGCTTATTCCAAGGTGTAATTGACTAAATGGACCGCTGAGGAATAGCCTGCGATAGTGATTTTGTTGAACGTAAGGTTCACTCCTTCAGGCTGCTTTTTGTAATTTTTGAAGACAATGGCTTGGTCGGGCACGGTGCCTCCGCTTTGTTTATCAACATAGGAATTGGAGGTGATAGAACCGGTAGAAAACGAAGTGGAAAAGCCGGGTCCCTTGAGTTCGCCCTTGGCACCAATGGTGAAGGTGACCTTCTGGCCCTTCGTAAACTTCGGAATTCCGCTTGGAACCGGAGCCTTCACTGTGCCGCCGGTAGCGGTCGCTTTGGCGGAGGTGACGTTGGTCACTTTGAAGGAAAAGGTCTTCCCTGGGAGAAAATCCCCGTAGCGCTTGGCACCTGCTGGGTCAGCGGCTTGAGCTTGAGTGAGCGGCAGAAGTGCGGTGGCGCACACGGACAACGGGAGGAGTAGTGTTTTCATATGAGGTTGAATATCAAATTCGCGCGGTTAGTAGCAGCCCGCCGGACCCCGGACAAGGGAAAAACCCTAACCGGGTAAGAGCTGCTTCCGGCCCCTTCACGAAATCCAGAAAATTTTGCCCGAGGCGAAGCCGGCTACGTTGATGACGTTGAAGAGTTCGTATGGACTGAGCACTTGGTCCGGATTTTCACTGCAAGGCAACGTTGGATAGCGCCAGCAGCGGTGCGAGGCGACGGACTGTTCAGGCCGGATGGCAGGCACCCTACCCAGTCCGCGAACGAACAAACAGCTACTGTATTTTACGAAGCCATCTTCGGAAGATGACGAAGAAGAGTTCGGGGCTCTTCTTTGCGACTGATAGAACGGACGGGCTCGATTATTTCAGCGTGTAGGTGACTTCAGAGGTGGACATGTCGCCGGATTGCTTGCGGAACCTAAGAAAGACGCTCTTTGGCATCTCTTTTGAGTTTTTATAAACGAAAGCCTGTTCGTTAAACGTGTTACGGCCTACGTAGATATTAAGGCCCGCAGAACGCGCATTTGGGGTTGCGCTCAAAAGGCGATCAAAACTGATTGAGAAGCCCGGACCCGTCAACGCGCCCTTGGTGCCAATGGTGAATGTCACGTTTTGACCCTTTTTAAACTTAGGGATTCCGTTGGGGACGGAGGCCTTGATGGTGCCGCGGATGATGTCTGCTTTTGCAGATGTGACATTCATCACCTTGAAGGTGAACGTCATGCCCTTAGGGAAGCCGCCGTAAAGTTTGACATCGGCAGGGTTGGCAGCATTGACTTGGGCGAACGGGAGGAGAGCCGCGCAGCACACGGCCAATGGGAGGAGTAGTGTCTTCATGTTGAGTAGATGGGTAAATACGCGCAGTTAGTAGCAATCGGATGGGGACAGGACAAGCGAAAAGCCCTTGCGGCGGGGACGCCGCAAGCACGGCCTGCCGCGAATCTAACCGGGCTTCACGGAACCCGGAAGATTTTGAGGTTCGAGGGATCTTTCACCAATTTGCCCGAGGGGTATCCGGCGACGTCGATGACATTGTAGGGCGCATACGGACTCAAAACCTGATCGGGATTTTCCGTGCGCGTCGCGGTGGGATAGCCGCCGGTGGCAGTAGGCGGCGGCGGCTCCGGTGCCTGTGGAGCTGGCGGCGGCGACTGGTCGTAAGACTCGTCGTAGGCATCAACCGGCACGGGCGGGAAGGGAGGACGAGGCCGGAACCGGGGGGGCGGTGTGGGTGGCGGAACGCAGGAGGCCAATCCGGCAAGGACGGCGGCGAGGGTGAGTGCGAGCTGGGTCATGGGCGGTTAGGCGGGTTACCGGGCAAATTATCCGACTCAGGATCGACGCGCAATCAGATGCTTGGAAAGAATTGCCAGCTTGCGGGCCTTCGAAATCCGGTAGCGCTTCTCGAACACGCGGAAATGATCGCCACGCATTTTCCCCAGCAGCAGCTGATAGATTTCCCCCATGATCCGGGCCGGCACCAGCGCGGCGCGATCCGTGGCTGGCATGGCGCGGACGGCTTCCCGAAAATAACCCTCAGCCCGCTCCGCCTCGAAGGCCATCAAGGCGAGGAAACGCTCATCGCGCACCCGACCGATGAGATCCTGCTCGGTGTAGTTGAAACGACCCAGATCCTCCAGCGGCAGATAGATCCGCAGACCGTTCGTCAGGTCTTCCTCAATGTCGCGCAGGATATTGGTCAACTGCAGCGCGTGGCCCAGCGCCACTGCATAAGCCGCCGATCCAGAGTCGGTGCAGCCAAAAATGCGGATCGACACCAAGCCCACGGCGCAGGCGACCTTCCAGATATAGGCCGATAGATCCGTCCACGTTTCAAACCGCTGCGGCTGCAGGTCCATCCGGCAGCCATCGATGATGGCGACTAGCAGTTCGTTAGGAATCTCCCGGCGGTCGCGGAGGGAAACGACCTCGCGCTGAAATTCGTCCGGCGCAGCGAAGCCCCTAGTGATTCCTTTTTCCCAAAAGTCCAAGGATTGGGCACGGGCTGCCACGGCCAGCCCCGGATCATCCGCCAAGTCGTCCATGGTCCGGCAGAAAGCGTAAAACACGACCATGTCCTCGCGCCGCTCTCGAGGCAGGATCCGCAGGGCGAACGCCAGATTCGACTTCGCCTTGCGGGTGATTTCCGAGGCGGTGGACACGGCGTCAGCGGATGAAACCCCAGTGCCCGGTGGTGATCGGCCACAGGGAGAACAGCGCGGGTCCGACAAGGTTGAACTCCTTCACCGTGCCCCAGTAACGGGAATCCAGTGAATTTCCGCTGTTGTCGCCGAGTGCCGCATATTCCCGCATCCCTGAGGGAGCTTGGTCCTTTATATGAATCGAATCGCCCGGTTTCCCTAGCAGCGGTGGATAGGGCGATCCGGCGAGGTTGGCCAGCGAGTAGCCTTTTCGGCCCGGCTGATTGTGCAGCGGGATGTCGTAAACTTTTTCAAACCCCGGCTCGCGGGCGATCTTGCCGTCGATCAGGATATGCGGCGGAACGACTGATAGAGTATCTCCCGGCACGGCGGCAAGACGCTTGATGTAGTGGGTGGCGTCTTCCTGAGCGGTGATCTCTCCCCGCTTCGCACCGGCGCTTTTCTTGGTGCCTTCGATGCCGATGGTGTTGAACACGAAAACTTCTCCCCGCCGCGGCTTGCGAAAATGGTAGGTGAACTTGTCCACCAGCACGAGATCGCCGGAGTCGAGCGTGCCTTCGCACAGCACCGTGCCCTTGGCGAGCACGCCGCGATTCGCGCGAACCTCAGCGATCGCCTTGCCCAACCCGATATCGGTGAGCGGATTCATCGGAGCCGGCAGACGGAGCGGCTTGGAGTCGGCGAAAAACATCTGCGAGCGGCTGAAAAAGTGCATGAACTGCGTGTCCTTGAGATCAACGACCTGGCGGTCACGGTCATTCACCTCATACACGTAGCTCCTGCCTCTCAGCACCTTTTCGATCAGTCGTTGGGCGATGTTAGGCCACTGGTCTTTTTTCAGCGGAGTGCCGATGATGCCGTTCAACGTCGGCTGCATCGATCCCGTCGGAATGCGGAATGGCTGCAAATAATACGCCCGCAGGCCCAGGGCGATCACGATGGCGACGAACATGACCTCGACGTTTTCCTCCAGCCAGCCCAGCGGTTTTTCGTGGGGCAGGGCGTTCTCACAAACGGCGCGAATCTGTTTGGAGGCCTCGTCCACTTTCGCACGATCCTTTGAGCGGATCGCCGCCAGCAAATCCGCGCGGCGCGAATCGATCTCGGCCACGCGCTCGGGCTTAAACAGGTCGCGTTTGTAATCGACGAATTTCTTGGCGCCCTTGACCAGGTGCAGCGCTTCCTTTTTCCACTTCGGCGTGAACATGCGCGGAGTCTCACGGTCGATCCGGCGGACTGCAAGCGTGGAGAGCTTGCGGGCTCGTCACGCGATGATCTCGTGGATGACCTTGCCGTGCACGTCTGTTAGCCGGAAATCGCGGCCGGAGTAGCGATAGGTGAGTTCCTCGTGATCGAGTCCCAGCAGGTGAAGGATGGTGGCGTGGAGATCGTGGACGTGGACGGGTTTTTCCACCGCCTTGAAACCGAACTGGTCGGTGGCGCCGTGGACGTGGCCACCCTTGACGCCGCCGCCGGCGAGCCAGGTGGTGAAGCCGTGGTGATTGTGATCGCGGCCTTTCATGATGCCCGCGTTCGAACCGGCCTTGGGCAGCTCGACGACGGGAGTGCGGCCGAACTCGCCGCCCCAGATGACGAGCGTCTCATCGAGCATGCCGCGCATTTTCAGATCGGATAGAAACGCGCCGATCGCCTGGTCGCATTCGC
>JANMSI010000122.1:0-9751 GCA_031389115.1 Akkermansiaceae bacterium | reverse complement strand
TGTTCCCCGGCATCAAATGATCGAGATCAGCCATCGCTCCCGCTACAAGAAAACCGCACCTAAAATTATCCCAAACGACCCTTAAGTTAGCGCCATTCGACGCCTGCCTCAATCCCAAACATATCGTTCATCGAACGCGATATCGTATCTGCCTAGCAGACGCCGGTATTCTTCTTGGAACGTGACTTGGCGATGGTGCTCCGCTTGATTTTCGATGTAACTCTCCAACGCCTTACGATGCGAGGGACTGAGCGACAAAATCCCGTAGCCACCTTGCCAATGGAAATTCGCATACTTGGCTCCTTTGGTTTTCAGCCATTTGGATGATCCGGTCTTGATATCCTGGACCAATTCTGCAGGTGCCGTCGTGCGCGGATGGGCTATCAAGAGATGGATATGGTCGGCAACAGAACCGGATTTGATCAGAGTCCCTTTGTGATTCTCCACGATGCCGCCAATATAGGCGTGGAGCTAATCGCGAATGTCGTCAGCCAGCCAAGGTTCCCGGTTTTTGGTAGAAAAGACCAAATGAACGAGGATTTGAGCGAGCGATTGCGACATCGAATTTCGCCCTTTCAGGGCTTGGAATTATCGGGGATCAATTTCCCAAGGCGTTGCCTTGGGCTATCACATTTTGCCCCGTTGGGGCAAGGAGACTATTCGTCTAGAGTGAAGTTAGAGAATCGAACCGGGGCCGTATGCCGCGGCCTCGGGACTCGTCTCTTCCAATTTCCTAACCGCTGCCGCGAATGCGACGATCTGGGATTTCGCGGCTCCGGACTCGCTGTCGCCTTTGGCGAGGATGGCGTCGAGCGTTTCACGGGAAAGACCGAGCCTCGAGTCTTCCGCAAGTCGTTCGACAAGGTTGTTGCGGTCGATGTTCCCCTGCCGCAGATCTTGCACCGTGGCGACTGCGTGCTCTTTGATCGCCTGGTGCGCGGTCTCCCGCCCGACGCCGGATTTCACGGCTTCCATCATGATGGTCGTGGTCATGAGGAAGGGCAGATAGTGGGCGGTTTCCGCTTCGATGACGGCTTCGTAGGCGTCCATCTGATCGAGGACGGTTAGAAAGGTTTCGAACATCCCGTCGATGGTGTAAAACGAATCCGGCAGCATGATGCGGCGGACGACGGAGCAGGAAACGTCGCCTTCATTCCATTGATCACCGGCAAGCCCGGCGGCCATCGCGAGATAGCCTTTGAGGATGACATGGAAGCCGTTCACCCGCTCGCAGGAACGCGAGTTCATCTTGTGCGGCATGGCGCTGGAGCCGGTCTGGCCGGGGGCGAAACCTTCGCTGGCGGTTTCGTTGCCGGCCATCAGCCGCAAGGTTTTGCAGAATGACGACGGTCCCGAGCAAAGGTCGGTTAGAGCGGCGACCACGCGGAAATCGAGCGAGCGCGGATAGACCTGGCCGACGTTGGTCCAAACGGCGGGCATGCCGAGGTGGGCGACAATCCGTTTTTCCAGATCGGCGACTTTACCGGCATTTCCCTCGAACAATGAAAGCTGGTCCATCTGGGTTCCGACCGCGCCCTTGAGACCCCGGACCGAGTAATGGGCGATCACCGAATCGAGCGCTTGCAGGCCGCCGAGCAGTTCCTCGCCGAACATGGCGATGCGCTTCCCAAGCGTGGTCGGCTGGGCGGCGACGTTGTGGGTGCGGGCGGTTAGAACGAGGTCGCTCCATTGCTCGGCGCGCTCGCGGAACCGCCGGAGGGTCGCCACCGTCTTGTCGCGAATGATCAGCAGTGAACGAAAAACCTGGAGCTGCTCGACGTTTTCCGTGAGATCGCGCGAGGTCATGCCCTTGTGGACCTGTTCATGACCGGCGAGGTCGTTGAATTCCTCGATCCGCGCCTTCACGTCGTGGCGCGTGATTTTTTCCCGCGCCATGATCGATCCAGGATCGACGCTGCACTTTACCGACTCGTAGGCGGCGATGGCTTCCGCAGGAATGTCAAGACCGAGATCGCGCTGGGCCTTCATCACGGCAATCCAGAATTCACGTTCCAGGACGATGCGCCCCTCGGCGGACCAGATGGCTTGGAGAGCGGGCGAGGCGTAGCGTTCGGCAAGGACGTTGGGGATCACGCGCGGACCTTGCAGGGCGAAAAATGATCTTTCAAGAAGGCACTTAACTTAAAATCCCAACGCTCGACTGAGGGGAAAGCGTGCACTGGAGCCGACACGACTCATTGAAAATGAAGTGGTCGGGGCGGCCAGATTCGAACTGACGACATCCGCGTCCCAAACGCGGCGCTCTACCAGGCTGAGCTACGCCCCGGTGCACGGGCGGACCCTTGAGGATTCGAGAAGGTGAATCAAGAACTTCCTTAACTAAAATTGCCAGGGGTTGGAATTCGCCTCTCGGAGCGGAAAAAACCCCTTGAAGCAGTTGATTTCCGATGAACAATCAGCACCTTATCCCGATGATTGCCCCCCCGCAGAACAGGCAGCCCGATTTCCAAGGCTTGCCTAATATTACCTTCCGGCAGCTCGAAGTTTTCCGGGTGGTGTGCCGAGAGGCATCTTATGCGAACGCAGCGCTGGAGTTGAGAAGCACGCGGGCCAACATCAAGCGCGTCTGCGACGATTTCGAGGCTGCGGTGGGCCGGGCACTGTTTGAGGAGGGGCCGAACCGGACGTTGCAGCCGACCCTGTTCGCCCAAGGTTTGCTGGGCCAGATCAGCCCGCTGTCTAGAGGGTTGCGCCGTCTCGGCGACACGGTTAGAACGTTGCACGTGAAGGGGCGGATTCTGCGTTTCGCCGCGGCTGGCGAGTTTTTCAAAGGCGGACTGTTCACGGATTTTCTCGCACGCCTGAAGATTTCCGACACCTTCCGGCCCTGTTTTTTGCGGATCGAAACCAAACGCTTCCGCACTGCGTTGCTCAACGCGGAATGCGACGTGTATTTCGGCGTGGGGATCAATGCCTCGGACCGCCTGGACCTTGTTAGGCTGGGGCCGATCCCGTGGCGGATCCAGCACGGCAGCGCCTACGCTGGCAAACCGTCCGCGAAACCGGCTGACCTGCCACATGGCAAATGGTGGATCGCCGATACCGGGGAAACGGAAGCCACGGTGAAAATGTTGGAGGCGTTTCACTCCGCTGGAGCCAAAGGCGGGCGGATTTTTGTAGAGGGAAATGGCGCGAAACCTGCGGATGACGAAGTGCTCCTCTCTCACGAAACGACGGCAAAACAAGCGATGTGCGCTCCCGGAGAATGGCCGTGCTTTCAGTTTTCTGCGATCTTGAGAAAGCATCACCCTTACACCGAGCTGATGCCCCGTCTCACGGGCGCGGCGATTTCCTAACGCCATGGACATTGACCTCGGCGGGCTGTTGGTTTTCCGGCATTTAGCACAGACGGGCAGCTTCACGGAGACCGGCAAGCGCTGGAAAATTTCCCAACCGGCGGTGAGCCTGATGATCGGCCGGCTGGAATCCTCCGTCGGTTTAATCCTGCTGGAGCGCTCCAGCTCCGGAACCCGGCTGACAACGGCCGGAACCCAGTTTCTGGAACACGCCAATGAGGTTTGCGACGCGTATCTTGCTTTCATCGACGGCATGCGGAGCATCGGCCGCCGGATGGACCGGGAGGTGCTCGTCGGCATCGACCAATCCTGGTTCGGGAAGATTTTCAGACAGGAGTTGATGCGTGGCGCACCGCGTGCGGGGGTGACTTCCGTGTTCTGTGAGCTTTCCGAAAACTGGGGCGAAGGTCTTGAATCCACCCAATACGACGTGGTGATCGCCGGCCGGTTTCTGCGGGCCGGGCTAACAGCGGGGATTCAGGAAGCGGTAATTCGCAAGGAAAGAGGGATCACGGTCGCATGGAATCCGGATTTCTATCCGTTCGACGTCGTCAATTTTAGCTTTCCGGAGATCCTTCGGACCAGTGTCCTCATCCCGGATTCCGGGGTCGTCACCGGCTTCGCATCGTCCCTCGCGCTTTGGTGTGAATACGCCTACGGCATGCAGCCTGCCAATTCAGTCTCGTTCGCATCCGAGGCGGATGCGGCGACGGCCGCCAGCGCCGGTCTCGGAGTGCTGCTCGCGCCGGGCGACGCGATGCCTCGGGTCAACCATGCGGGAGATGGCCTCACCCACATCCGCACGTTCGAGTTTCTGTTGCCCGAGGCGTTTACCTTTGGTGTTTATTGCAGAAGTGACGAGGCATCCAAGGAGGTGATGACCGTCGCAGCGCTGATAGGTAAACTCGGCCAGAAGCTCTTTTCGCAAGATTCTTAAGTCGATCGGCGTGCAAGTTGCATGGTGATAACAGCTAACAGGTTTGCCTGTATCCAGCTTGTGCCAACCGGGTTGCGGATGTTTTATAACCCTATGCTGCTTTGGTCACCGCACCGGTTGGGCACCATTCGGAACAAGGCTTAACCAGGCCTTGTCTCGGAAATAAACCTCAACCTATCAAACATATGACTACCAACGGCATCATCGAAGAATTGACTCAATCCTCCTCCATCAGCTTGGGCGGGCGTCGGAATTTCCTCCGCAGAATCGGCCTCGCCACCGCAGGTACTGCCGGCCTTGTCGGTTCCGCTTCTTCCGCCAAGGCTGCGGGAAATCCCGCCCCGACCGCAACAGACGTGGATGTCCTCAATTTCGCGCTCAATCTCGAATACTTGGAAGCCGAGTATTATTTGAACGCCACTACGGGAGATGGCCTTGTCGAAGCGGGCGTTGATGTCGATAGCACCAGCGGCGGTGAAGGCGGGAAGGTAATCATTAAGAAAAATCCCAAGGTGAAGTTCGCTACACAGGCTTTCGAAGACTATGCCAACGAAATTGCGACTGACGAGAGACGCCACGTAAGATTCATCCGTGAGGCGCTTGAGGCCAACGGCGCGCAAGCCGTCGCCCGCCCGAAAATTGATCTTAAGAACAGCTTCAATACCCTCGGCACTCTGATCGGCCTCAAATCCTTCGATCCCTTCGCTAACGAGGTGAACTTCCTCATCGGAGCATTTATCTTCGAGGATGTGGGCGTGACCGCCTATAAAGGTGCGAGTCCGCTGCTAACGGACAAGGGCATCCTCGAAGCCGCTGCCGGAATTCTTGGAGTAGAGGCATACCACGCCGGCATCATCCGGACCTTGTTGTTCGCCCAATCCAGGGCGGTTAGAAAACTGGTGAATTCGATTACCAACGTCCGCCAATCCCTCGACAACAGTTCCGTGGATATGGAAGGAAGACTGTCGTTTAAAAACGGAGAACCGAACCTCGTGCCCACCGATGGCAACTCCATCGTGTTTAGCCGCACCACCCGTCAGGTTCTCAACATCGTCTATGGCGGCATCGACGCGACCAGCGGACTCTTCTTCCCGCAAGGATTGAACGGGAACATCCGCTGATCACCCGAACTGAATTTTCCGGGATCGTTTAATGGTAAACCGGTCCACGCCTTGGCGTGGGCCGGTTTTTTTTGCGGCAGGGCAGCCCCCTTGACTTCCCTTGTTCGCAAGTCACATTCTCCCACCGACAGGGGTGCTCTACGACCGCAGAGCCGAGATTTTCCGCCGCGTGGAAAAGACCCTCCGAACCTGACGCGGGTCATGCCGCCGTAGGAAGTCGAAACCGCCACCAGTTTCCCCTTCCCCGGCCGTGCCTCATCCGCACGGCCTTTTTCTTACCATTTAACAAATAACCTTTAACCAATAACATTCCCAATGATCCGCCCCGAAGAAACCACCGGCACCAAGGCAGAAGCTCACGACGCTTCCCTTTCCCCCCTTCCCGCCTCCACCCGAGTTTACGTGCAGGGTGAGCTCTTCCCGCAGATCAAAGTGCCGATGCGCGAGATTTCCCTCTCAGACACCAAGTCCTACAACGGTCGCATCGAGAAAAACGAAGCCGTCCGCGTCTATGACTGCTCCGGCCCGTGGGGCGATCCCGCTTTCCAAGGCACCTCCGAGGAAGGTCTGCCGCCCCTACGCCGCGATTGGATTCTCGCCCGCGGCGATGTCGAAGCCTACGACGGCCGCGAAGTCCAGCCGCAGGACAACGGCTACCTAACGGAAAAACACGTCGAGTTTGCCTCGAAATCCGAGCGCGCTAACAAGTTCGTCGAATTCCCCGGCCTCATCGCCGAACGCCGCCAGCCGCTCCGCGCCACCGGCAAGCCAGTCACCCAGAAAAGCTACGCCGACCAAGGCATCATCACCGCCGAGATGGAATTCATCGCCATCCGCGAAAACATGCGCCGCGCGAAGATCGCGGACATGAAGGAGGACATCGTCCGCAACCACCTCGACAAACAGCATAAGGGATCGGTCCAATCCGACGGATCGGACAAATTTGTCCCGTCGATTTTCCGGATGTTTCCCCAACGCATCCCCGCCGAAATCACCCCTGAGTTCGTCCGCAGTGAAGTCGCCGCCGGCCGCGCGATCATCCCGCTCAACGTCAACCACCCGGAATGCGAACCGATGATCATCGGCCGCAACTTCCTCGTCAAAATCAACGCCAACATCGGCAACTCCGCCGTCGCCTCCTCCATCGAGGAAGAAGTCGAGAAAATGCGCTGGTCCACCAAGTGGGGCGCGGACACCGTGATGGACCTTTCCACCGGCAAGAACATCCACGCCACCCGCGAGTGGATCCTGCGGAACTCCCCCGTCCCCATCGGCACCGTGCCGATCTATCAGGCACTCGAAAAAGTCAACGGCAAGGCCGAGGATCTCACTTGGGAACTCTATCGGGACACCCTCATCGAGCAGGCCGAGCAAGGCGTCGATTACTTCACCATCCACGCCGGCGTCCTGCTGCGCTTCGTCCCGATGACCGCCAGTCGCATGACCGGAATCGTCAGCCGCGGCGGTTCCATCATGGCCAAGTGGTGCCTCGCCCATCACCAGGAAAATTTCCTCTACACCCATTGGGATGAAATCTGCGACATCTGCGCCGCCTACGATGTCAGCTTCTCCATCGGCGACGGCCTCCGCCCCGGCTCCATCGCCGATGCGAATGACAAGGCCCAGTTTGGCGAGTTAGAAGTGCAGGGCGAACTCACCACCCGCGCCTGGGCCAAGGGCTGCCAGGTCATGAACGAAGGCCCCGGCCACGTCCCCATGCACATGATCGAGGAAAACATGGCCAAGCAGTTAGAATGGTGCCACGAAGCCCCCTTCTACACCCTCGGGCCATTGACCACCGACATCGCCCCCGGTTACGACCACATCACCAGCGGTATCGGCGCCGCCATGATCGGCTGGTACGGCTGCGCCATGCTCTGCTACGTCACCCCCAAGGAACACCTCGGCCTGCCTAACAAGGACGACGTCAAAGTCGGCGTCATCACCTACAAGCTCGCCGCCCACGCCGCCGACCTCGCCAAAGGCCACCCCGGCGCCCAATACCGCGACAACGCCCTCAGCAAGGCCCGCTTCGAATTCCGTTGGGAAGACCAGTTCAATCTTTCGTTAGACCCCATCACCGCCCGCTCCTACCACGACGAAACCCTTCCCCAGGACGGAGCCAAAACCGCCCACTTCTGCTCCATGTGCGGCCCGCACTTCTGCTCGATGAAGATCTCAGAAGACGTCCGCCAATACGCCGCTGAACAAGGCATCGCCGAGGATGAAGCGCTGGCAAAGGGTATGGAGGAGAAATCGAAGGATTTTGTCGATGCAGGATCAGAGGTTTACGTCTCGGTTTAAACCTGCTTATGAAGCCCAACATAATGGCCTTTCCTCATGCTCCGCCCGCGAATTTCCACCAATCTGGCCATCTCGGCGGATGGGAAAATTTCCTCAGCGCCGCCCCGGCCGTCAGGGTGGACCTCCCGTGAGGATCATGCGCGGCTGTTGGAGTTGAGGGGAAATGCGGACGCGATACTGGTCGGACGCGGCACGCTGGAATCCGACCGAATGACGCTGACGGCGCCCGGAAAGAACCCGCAGCCGCTGCGCTGCATCGTTTCCAGGAATGGAAACATTGATCGGGACCATCCGGTTTTCCGCCAGCCGGGCGGCGCGATTCATTTGCTTGTGACCGGGGAATTTTCGGGATCAGCGCATCCGGCGGTTACGCTCCACCGGCAGACGTTGTTGGAATTCATCCAGGAATTGTGGGAGAAATTCGCCGTCCGACACCTTCATTGTGAAGGCGGAGGCCAGTTGATCCGGGCGCTCGCGGAACTCGATTTGATCGACGAATTTCACCTGACCCTCGCCGGCCACACGCTTTTCGGTGGCCACTCAGCGGCCACCGCCACCGGGATTCCGGCGGAGTTTTTACCTACATCGCTGGGTTTCGAAATCACCCGCTTCGAGCCGCAGGGCGGGGAATGTTTCCTCACTTACGCCCGCCGTCGATAGAACGGTCTTCCTCAATGCGCCTTGTTCTCGCCATGAACCGCGCCGGCGGCTTCGTGATGCGCGTCACCGGCACCATGGTGCTCGTGCAGCCGCCGGGTGCCATTAGGGCCGTCGAAGTCGTGGCGCTCGCAAGAAACCGCAAAAAGGCTAACTGCCGCAAAAAGGATGGAGAATAATTTCATCGCGCCGCTTCAATAACCAGTCGCTGCCGAAACGCAACCCCTGAGGAGTGCATTGAGGCGGGACGCCTCAATTTCGAAAATGAGATCGCCCTGGAATCATTGCGTCGCCACTTTGACAAGCAGCCCGGATTTGCGGACGTAGCGGAGGTTGGCGGCGAAGAAGAGCGCTGCGACGGTGCCCCACACCAGGTTGAGCAACAGCGCGGATTGGACATTTCCCCACGGGACGGGCTGGCCGGAAAGCACGGTGCGCATGCCTTCGAAGATCGGCGTGCAAGGCAGCGCCTGGGCGGCGGGCTGAAGCCACGCGGGGAGCACGGAGACCGGATAGAAAACCGCGGCGAGCGGCTGGATGAAAAACGGCACCGCCCAAGCGAGGCTTTCCGCCGCCTGGCCGAAACGCATGATCAGCGCGGTCGAAATCATCCCGAGAAACCAGCCGAAGAGAATCAGGTTTCCCATGAACGGCAGGAGGCCGAGACCGAGGCTGGTGAGGTGAAACTGATAGGCCAGCGCCGCGACGATGGCGAGCAGGATGAGCGTCACGCCCACCCGCAGAAGTCCGACGACACAAGTCGCGCCGACATATTCGACAGTGCGAACCGGGGCGACAAAGACGTTGAGCAGATTCCGCGTCCACACGTCTTCAAGAAACGAAATGGCGACGCCCTGCTGGGAGCGGAAGAGGACATCCCACAGGATCATGCCGCCGATGAGGAAGGTGATGGATGAGGTGAATTCGCCCGCTCCCTGCCGTTGCAGATAGGTGGTTAGAAATCCCCAGACCAGCAGATCGACCAGCGGCCAGAAGACGAGCTCCACCAGGCGGATGGGATGGCGGGTGTAGAGATAGAGATAGCGCAGGACGAGCGCGTGGACGGTGTGAATAGAGAAAGGCATGATATAGATATTTTATTTCAACCCGATCGCCTCCACCTCGCCGCGGGCGACACCGATGAAGAGATCTTCCAGCGAAGTGCGGTGGAACTGCTCATGGATTTCCCCCGGCGTGCCTTCCGCGAGGACTTTGCCGCCGTGCAGGAAAATAAGCCGGTCGCAGACCTCGTGGATATCGCGCATATTGTGGGAGGTGTAGAGGATGGAGAGGCCGTCCTCCAGCCTTTCGTTCGGCGGCCGCTGGCAGACCTTCCGTTTCTCCAGAACGCTGCCGACGCTCAGCAGCTCGCTGACATCGCCAATCCGTACGGTTACGGTGGACCGCTTTGCACG
>JANMSI010000108.1:0-4619 GCA_031389115.1 Akkermansiaceae bacterium | reverse complement strand
CACCAAGGCTACGACGGGTACCTGGTCTGAGAGGACGATCAGGCACACTGGAACTGAGACACGGTCCAGACACCTACGGGTGGCAGCAGTCGAGAATAATTCACAATGGGGGCAACCCTGATGGTGCAACGCCGCGTGGAGGATGACGGTCTTCGGATTGTAAACTCCTGTCATCCGGGAGTAAGACCTGGGAGTTAATAGCTCACAGGGTTGATAGTACCGGAAGAGGAAGGGACGGCTAACTTCGTGCCAGCAGCCGCGGTAATACGAAGGTCCCAAGCGTTGTTCGGAATCACTGGGCGTAAAGGGAGCGTAGGCGGCGTGGTAAGTCAGATGTGAAATCCCGGGGCTCAACCCCGGAACTGCATCCGATACTGCCATGCTAGAGGATTGGAGAGGTAGCTGGAATTCTTGGTGTAGCAGTGAAATGCGTAGAGATCAAGAGGAACACTCGTGGCGAAAGCGAGCTACTGGACAATTCCTGACGCTGAGGCTCGAAGGCTAGGGTAGCGAAAGGGATTAGATACCCCTGTAGTCCTAGCAGTAAACGGTGCACGCTTGGTGTGAGGGGAATCGACCCCCCTTGTGCCGGAGCTAACGCGTTAAGCGTGCCGCCTGGGAAGTACGGTCGCAAGACTAAAACTCAAAGAAATTGACGGGGACCCGCACAAGCGGTGGAGTATGTGGCTTAATTCGATGCAACGCGAAGAACCTTACCAAGGCTTGACATGCATCTCTAAACACGTGAAAGCGTGTGACCCTTCGGGGAATTTGCACAGGTGCTGCATGGCCGTCGTCAGCTCGTGTCGTGAGATGTTGGGTTAAGTCCCGCAACGAGCGCAACCCTTGTGATTAGTTGCCAGCACGTCATGGTGGGAACTCTAATCAGACTGCCCAGATCAACTGGGAGGAAGGTGGGGACGACGTCAGGTCAGTATGGCCCTTACGCCTTGGGCTGCACACGTACTACAATGCCCAGTACAATGAGAACCGAGACCGCGAGGTGGAGGAAATCTATAAAACTGGGCCCAGTTCGGATTGGAGGCTGCAACTCGCCTCCATGAAGTTGGAATCGCTAGTAATGGTGCATCATCTACGGCACCGTGAATACGTTCCCGGGTCTTGTACACACCGCCCGTCACATCATGGAAGCCGGTCGCACCCGAAGTGCTCGTACCAACCGCAAGGGGGTAGAGTCCTAAGGTGTAGCTGGTAACTGGGATGAAGTCGTAACAAGGTAGCCGTAGGGGAACCTGCGGCTGGATCACCTCCTTTCTACGGAGAAATTCGCATACACTTCTCAGTGTCCCTGCGAAAGGTCGAGCCCCGAGCCCGTTAAACGGCTCTGGGGTTGTAAGTCTGCAAGGACTTACACCTAAAACGCTTATTAAAAGGGATGCCTGTAACGGCATCCAAAGCCAAGCATTCGTTTTGACACGCAGTGCACAATTTAGTCTTTGTTCCTCTTATAAATCGCGCCCTCGGTAAAGGGGGTTTAGCTCAGTTGGTAGAGCGTCTGCTTTGCAAGCAGAATGTCAACGGTTCGAATCCGTTAACCTCCACCACCAAGTAAAAGCTGAAACACGGAAAAGCTGAAACGCTGAAACAAGAATTTCAGTTTTTCAGCATCTCAGCTTTTCAGCATTTGCCTTCTGGGCCTGTAGCTCAGTTGGTTAGAGCACCGCCTTGATAAGGCGGGGGTCATAGGTTCGAGTCCTATCAGGCCCACCATTTTTTTACCTGAACGCGATTTGGTTTCATACTGACAAAACAGTCCGCTCTTTGACATCCACATGGAGAAATATAATTTTAAGACTGCAATAAATATTGATGACTCCGGCAAGCGACAAGCTTGTCGCAACGAGCCATTCTTAGCGGTCCTTGAATATATTCTAATTCCCAAATACATCAATTTTTACGGCAAAGTCCATCTCCACGGAGATGGACAGTAGGTGCAGTCGAAAGACTGCGCAAAGCGTGGAAACCAATCTCTTCGGAGGTCAGGTCCGCGTGGCTGATTTCAATTAGGAATCAAGCTTTAAAGGGCACACAGTGAATGCCTTGGTGCTAACAGGCGATGAAGGACGTGATAAGCTGCGATAAGCTTCGGGGAGCGGCAAGTACGCTTTGATCCGGAGATTTCCGAATGGGGTAACCTGATGGCATTAATACGCCATCGTCTTTTTCTGAAGCCCCTTGAATGGGGAAGTTAGGGAAAAGCACGCGATACCCGGTGAAGTGAAACATCTCAGTAACCGGAGGAAAAGAAAGAGAATCGATTCCGTCAGTAGTGGCGAGCGAAAGCGGATCAGCCCAAACCGAGGACTTGTCCTCGGGGTTGTAGGACCCCGCCGTGGGACTTCAATGGATAGGTGAAGGAACTGGAAAGTTCCGACAGAGAGGGTGATATCCCCGTAACCGAAATCCAACGAAGCCCTAGGGTGTTCCTGAGTAATACGGCACACGTGAAACGCCGTATGAATCTGTGCGGACCACCGCATAAGGCTAAATACTAGTTAGCGACCGATAGTGAACAAGTACCGTGAGGGAAAGGTGAAAAGAACCGCTGTGAGCGGAGTGAAATAGAACCTGAAACCGTGTGCCTACAAGGTGTCAGAGCACTTTCGAGTGTGATGGCGTGCCTTTTGCTTAATGAGTCTGCGAGTTAGTATGTGTGGCAAGCTTAAGTTCTTAGGGAACGGAGGCGAAGCGAAAGCGAGTCCGAACAGGGCGACATCAGTTGCACGTGCTAGACCCGAAGCGGAGGTGATCTACCCTTGGCCAGGTTGAAGCGCAGGTGATACTGCGTGAAGGACCGAACAGGTGAATGTTGAAAAATTCTCTGATGAGCTGAGGGTAGGAGTGAAAGGCTAATCAAACCCCGTGATAGCTGGTTCTCCTCGAAATGCATTGAGGTGCAGCGTCGCGTGTTTATGAATGGGGGTAGAGCACTGAAAGGGCTAGGGGGCATACCCGTCTACCAACCCCTATCAAACTCCGAATACCATTCAACAGAGCGCGGCAGTGAGACGGTGGGGGATAAGCTTCATCGTCAAAAGGGAAACAACCCTGATCAGCAGCTAAGGTGCCTAAATACCGCTAAGTGGAAAGGATGTGGAATTTCACAGACAGTGAGGATGTTGGCTTAGAAGCAGCCACCATTTAAAAAGTGCGTAATAGCTTACTCATCGAGAGATTCTGCGCCGAAAATGATTGGCGATAAGCGTTATACCGAAGCTCTGGGCTTTTGTCCCTGGGGACAGGAGCGGTAGAGGAGCATTCTTGACAGCGTCGAAGCGCGATGGCGACTGACCGTGGAGCGTCAAGAAGAGAGGATGCAGACATGAGTAACGATAAGACGGGTGAAATCCCCGTCCGCCGTAAACCCAAGGTTTCCCGGGCTACGATTTTCGTCCCGGGGTTAGTCAGGACCTAAGGCGAGGCCGAGAGGCGTAGCCGATGGACAGCAGGTTAATATTCCTGCACTTCCGACCCTTAACCCGGATTGACGCATTTCTGGAGGTAACTAAGTGATTGAATTCTGAGGTGCGGCCACGGCCAATCCGTATTACCAAAGGAGGTGCCGAGAAAAGATCCGGTGTATGCTAAGGGACCCGTACCGCAAACCGACACAGGTGGGTGGGTAGAATATACCAAGGCGTAAGAGTGAACCCTGGTTAAGGAACTCGGCAAATTGGCCCCGTAACTTCGGGAGAAGGGGTGCCTGGATTTATCCAGGCCGCAGTGAAATGGCCCAACCGACTGTTTAGCAAAAACACAGCATTCTGCCAAGTCGTAAGACCAAGTATAGGATGTGACACGTGACCAATGCGGAAAGATTAAGGTAAGATGTTAGCCGCAAGGCGAAGCTTTGAGCCCAAGTCCCCGTGAATGTCGGCCGTAACTATAACGGTCCTAAGGTAGCGAAATTCCTTGTCGGGTAAGTTCCGACCTGCACGAATCGTGAAACGAGTTGGGCGCTGTCTCAACCAGGTGCTCAGTGAAATTGTAATGGCGGTGAAGATGCCGCCTACCCGCAGAAGGACGGAAAGACCCTATAGACCTTAACTGTAAGCTGTCATTGGTTTTTCGATTCTCATGCTCAGCATAAGTGGGAGACGTTGATGTGGCGTTTTAGGACGTCGCGGAGTCAACAGTGAGATACCACCCTTGGGTGTTGGAAGATCTAACCCCGACCCGTGAAACCGGGCGGGAAACAGTGTCAGCCGGTCAGTTTTACTGGGGCGGTATCCTCCCAAAGAGTAACGGAGGAGCGCGAAGGTGGGCTCAGCACGGTCTGCAACCGTGTGTCGAGTGCATAGGCATAAGCCCGCCTAACTGTGAGACCTACAAGTCGAGCAGAGACGAAAGTCGGCCTAAGTGATCCGGCGGTAGAATGTGGAATTGCCGTCGCTCAACGGATAAAAGGTACCTTAGGGATAACAGGCTGATTTCGCCCAAGAGTTCATATCGACGGCGAAGTTTGGCACCTCGATGTCGGCTCGTCGCATCCTGGGGCTGGAGAAGGTCCCAAGGGTCCGGCTGTTCGCCGGTTAAAGCGGCACGCGAGCTGGGTTCAGAACGTCGCGAGACAGTTCGGTCCTCTATCCTCTGTGGGC
>JANMSI010000094.1:0-6917 GCA_031389115.1 Akkermansiaceae bacterium | reverse complement strand
GAGCTGTGAAACGAAGACCAAAGCCTCACCAACTACTAAATGTTCCCCGGCATCAAATGATCGAGATCAGCCATCGCTCCCGCTACAAGAAAACCGCACCTAAAATTATCCCAAACGACCCTTAAGTTAGTGCCATTCAGGATTGAACCCATCTACTTGGAAATTGACTCCGTCGCCATGAGTGGTTAGGGCTATGCACCATGGAAAGAAAAAGTCTCTTCATTCTCGTGCTTGCCGTGTTCGCCGCCGCAGGCTGGGGTTGGGGAGGCTATCAGGCATTCGGCAAGGCAGGCTCCGTCAATCCGGCAGGCAGCTCCACTCTGGCGGTTCGAACGAGCCTCCGCAGCGATGCGCGCTCACCCTCCATCTCATCGCTGCTTCCCACCGCCCGCAGCGCCCGCCTTTTTAGTTCCCTCGACGAGATCGCTGCGGAACCCAAGGGCGGTGTAAACAAAAAGCTCATGGTCGCCATGCGCACGACACTCGCGGATAACGATCCATCCCGTCGCGGGAGGGACTTCGCTCTCCTGCTGGATTTAATGCGTCCGGAAGATGCGCTCGCTGTCCACGATCTGTTCCTTGAACTACACCGGGATGGCCAGACTTATGGCGAATACGCGCCCTTCGCTAACCGCTGGGGGCAAATAGACGGCGCTGGTGCGCTCGAATCGCTGATGAATGAAAAACCCATGCGCCTCCCACCGCACGATTTCCGCAACATCATCACCGGGTGGTCAACAAACGATCCACAGGCTGCGCTTGCGTGGATGAAGGATCATCCGGACGTTCCGGGTTCCGACACCAGCTTCGACGCCGTGATCCAAGGATGGATTAACCTCGATAGGGACGCCGCCACCAGCTACCTCATCGATCACCAAATCTCCATGGGCGACCGCGTGCGTGCGGTCCGGAATGCCGCCGACGAAATCCTCTCAGGCTCCGGCGTCGACGCCACCGTCAATTGGCTGACCTCTTTCCCGCCAAATCGGGAAAACAACATCGCCGCCACCGCTGCCTTGGACGCCATTGGATGGCGCCTTAACGAGCTTCCCTATGACAAAGCGGCCAACGTTTGGGCTAACCTATCCAAAAACTCTATCGGACGGATTGAACAATTGGAGCGATTTGCCGAGGCCAGCGCATCCGCGCGCGAGGCGACCAATGGCAGCCGAGGCTTTATTGACGCGCTTTCGACCACCTGGCCCGTCGAGCAAGCCGTCCTGCGCTTCAGCACTTGGAGTCAACAAGACCCGGAACGAGTGAAGAATTTCCTCAACCAACACGCGGGCAGCGCCTACATCCAGCAGATCAGGGACAAGCTTGCCGAGGGCGGCATCGACCTAACTCGCGCACCTGAGCACGGCGGCGGGGCCGATCCATTCGCCGAGCCGACTCACTGATGGTTGTTAGAGACTGTTTCAATTTCGCCGAGGAAATTTGTTCTCCGTGAACCAACTGCCGAGTCTGTTACCTAAAAAACCCACTACCATTCGAAATGAAGTCTCCTTTGAAATACGTTTTTGAGCATTCTTCCGCCTTCTGGGCCATCGGCCTGGGGCTGAGCTTTTTTTGTGGCGTGACTGTGGGCCGCCGGATGGATGGTGCTAGGGAAATCGCCAGCCAGGAATTGCGCTCAGGGCAGACAGGAGCTACTGACGGCCGGGACGAGGGGCTGGTCAACGGGGATGCCGATCCGGCCACGGGAAGGCGAGGCAATGGAGGTCCCGTTTCCAAAGAGAATTCCAAGGACCTGGCACGGTCGGTCCGCGCCGTTTTCCGCGAAAACGTGAAGCAGCGACGCATCGCCCAGTTCGAAAAACTGGTGGAGAGGACCGGCATCGAGCACTTGCCCGAGTTGATTTCCCTCATCCGTGAAAACGACCTCCGGGGAAATGACTCGGGCGAGGAGTGGTCCCGGCTATGGACAAGCTGGGGCGAGCGCGACCCGCAGGCTGGGATGGATTTTTTCATGAAGCATGATTGGACCGGATGGGATCCTGCCGCCAAGGGCGAAGCACGGAACCGCACCCTGGCCAATTGGGCACAGATCGATTCGGAGACCGCGCGGCGCTTTGTGGAAGGAGATCCGGACTTTGTGAACGGGGACCGCTCGATGGTTTATGGGCTGGTGGAAGGCTGGGCGAACGTGAATCCGGAAGCGGCGGCGGATTGGCTTTTCAAAACCGGTCTGGGGATGGGAGCGGAGTACGAAAAAGTCGTGGCGGCGCTCAGTCGGAAAGGCGGGCAGGAAAGTCTCGACGCTTGGTTTTCCCAGCTCGATCCCGCGAAAGTTCCCTCCAGGGACAGAATCGGCTTCGCTCAGGCCATTGCTCAAACCAAGCAGGAATACGAACCCGACAAGGCTGCCGCGTGGGTCGAGGCACACCTCGGCGAGCCATGGGTGGAAGAGAGTGAGATCGTCGGGACGACCGCGCGGGCTTTCGCGCAGCGCGATCCTAAAGGTGCCGTCGAATGGGCAAGCAAAACGGGACTGGACCAAGCGACGAACATTGCCGTCGCCACCTGGTGCGAACAAGACATCGGCGCTGCGGGCAAATGGATGACAGAGAATGCGCACATCCCATCGTTCTTCGATTCTGCCTCTCTCGTGATGGAACATCTGCAACAGACCGATCCCGCGGCGGCCCAGGAATGGGCGGACAGGATTTCCGATAGTGCGCTGCGGGAACGTCTTCTCTCTCGTTGATGTCAATCGTCGCGGCGGAGGAATTCCAGCAGTGCGCACGCCGCTTTGAGGGAGATGCCCGGCATGGTGGAGATTTGGTCGGCGGTGGCTTTTTTCAATCTCGCGACGCTGCCGAACTTTTCCAACAGCAGGCGCTTCTTGTTAGGCGACATGCCGGGGCAGTCGTCTAGCAGGCTTTCCTTCATGCGGCGGCGGTAGAGCAGGGCGTTGTAGCCGTTGGCGAAGCGGTGGGCCTCGTCGCGGATGCGCTGGAGGAGCTTGAGCGCGCCGCGGTCGTGCGGGATGCGGATGGATTGGTCGCGGCCGGGGATGAAAACCTCCTCGTGCTGCTTGGCGAGACCGACGACGGGAAGGTCGTGCAGGCCGAGCGCCTGGAGTTCCCTAACGGCCATGCCTAATTGGCCTTTTCCACCGTCCACGATGACGAGGTCTGGCAGGACGATCTTCGCTTTTCCCTCGCGGGCAAGGCGGCGCTGGGAATCGATCAGGTCTTCCTGGGAGAAGTCTGCATCGGGATTAGCGGCGCCGTTTTCCATGAGAATGCGCGAGTAGCGGCGGCGGATGACCTCGGCCATAGAGGCGAAGTCGTCCTGGCCCTCGACGGTGCGGATGCGGTAGCGGCGGTAGTTCTGGTTGTCCGGCTTGCCGTCGGTGAAGCGGACCATGGAGGCGACGATGTGGTTCGAGGAAACGTTGGAAATGTCGAAGCATTCCATCACGCGCGGCGGTCCTGATAGATGCAGTTCCTCGCCGAGTTCGGCGAGATCCTCGGTGGGCTTCACGGTGGTTTGCACGCCGCGGCCGCGGCTGAACTGGCGGGTGGGGCTGAGGGTTTTTTCGAGATTCTGGAGGATGTCGCGGAGGTTGGCGGCTTTCTCGAAATCGAGATTTGCGGCAGCGACGCCCATTTCCAAGCGGAGGGAATCGAAAACCTCGCGCTTGCCCTTACCTTCTAACACGCGGCAGGCTTCTTCGATTTTCTCGAAGTAAGCCTCGCGCCCGATGCGGTCGATGCAGGGCGCGGAGCAGTTGCGGATAATGTCGGCGTTGCAGTGTCTGTAGTCGGATTCGCCGGGGATGTTAGGGCGGCAAACGCGCAGGCCGAAGCTGCGGTTCAGCCATTCCAAAGTCGCGTGGAGCGCGCTGGAATGGGGGAACGGGCCGAAGTAGCGGGAGCCGTCGTCCTTTTTCATCCGGGTCGTGACGAAGCGCGGCCACGGATCGGCGAGGCGGATCTTGACGAGGAAGAAGCGCTTGTCGTCTCGAAAGGCAATGTTGTAGCGCGGGCGGTAGTCCTTGATGAGCTTACCCTCAAGCAGGAGCGACTCTTCCTCGTTGCGAACGGTGTGGAACTCGAAGTCGTGGATCGAATCTATCAGCGCGCGGGTCTTCACGTTAGAGCGCATTTTCTGCGAGGCCATGAAGTAGGTGGAGACGCGGCGTTTCAGGTCGCGAGCCTTGCCGACATAGATGATGGAGCCCAGACGGTCCTTCATCAGGTAAACCCCCGGTTGGTGGGGCACCTCGCGGAGCTTGGCTTTGAAATCCGGGATGGACATGCGGGAGAACGTGCGCGCACCAGCGAAGTGCTGGAATCGCAAAGATCAATCGAAAACCTTGCCGCATCTCACGCGGCGTTGCTGACGGCCTCATATGAGCGCCAATACCGCGTTCGTGGAGGACAAACTCGCTTGACACAGCGGGGGTCGTGGCGCTCCCTTTTCCAACACCAACGTATGCTGCGAAAAACCCCCAATCGTTCCGCGCGTCTCAGCGCGCTAGCTGCATTTCTGCTGTTAGGTTCGTTTTCGCTGCGTCCGCTTTCCGCCCAGGAACCTGCGCCAGCGCCTGCCGCGCCCACTGCGCCGGTCGCGCCGGCCACCTTGAACCGGCTCTTCGCCGAGGCTGAAACCGCGTTTGGTGCGAAGGAATACGCGACCGCAGTGGAGAAAATCGAGGAACTGCTCCGAGCTCTCGGGAACAACAAGGACGCGCCGCTGGAGCTGCTTTATTTCAACATCGGTCTGGGCCACCTGCTCGGCGAGAAGCCGGTCGAGGCCGAGGCTGCGTTCACCGAGTGCTTGAAGCGATTTCCCAAGGGCGAGTATGCCAGCCGGTGCTATCTCGGAGTGGGGCGGGCCTGCATCCTCCAAGGGACGCCTGAGAAACAGGAGCGAGCCCTCGAGGCACTGAAGCTGGCCGCGCTCGATCCGAAGCTCCGCTCGGAGGCGGGACTCTCGCTGGGCCAGGTTTACACGGACCTTGGCAGGCACGACGAGGCGCTGGTCGTTTTCAAAAGCCTGATGGGTTCGGACATCCGCTCGCCTCAGCAGACGACCGCCGCCGTGGAAGTCATTGGGCTGCTAGCCGACACCGGAAAATTGGAAGACCTGATCGTCTATCTGGAACGTCTGGGCAACCAGGCCGGCGTGCGGGACGCCATCGCCTGGTATGCCAATCAGGTGATTGTGCGCGGCGACAAACTGGTCGAGAGCCAAACGCCTCAAGGCTACGAGGCGGCGCTTGCAGTCTATCGATCCGTGCCTCCGCGCAGCCAGATCATTGAGACTCAGAAGACCGCGTTAGAGTCCCAGCGCAAGGCGGTGAAACTGTTGGAAAACCGCGTGGCCGCCGATAAGAACAAGCCTCTTAACCAGCGCTCCAATGCTTCGGAATTTCTCAATAATCTCAAGCCAGCCGTCGAACTGGCGGAAAAAGCGTTGGCGACCATTGAGGAAAAAACCGATCTGGATGCGGCGTTGCTGATGCGCCGCGGGCGCTGTCTTTACTATCTTGAGCGCAACGAGGAAGCCTTGGTTTGCTTCCGCGCACTGCGGACAAAATATGAATCGGCGACCGATGCCAAGGCGGGCGCCTATGCGGAAATCGTCATCCTCAACAAACTCAAGCAGATTTCCGAAATCAAAGTTTTGTGCGACCGCTACCTGGCGAAATACCCCGATGCGGAAAATGTCGAGCAGGTCGCGACGCTCGCTGGAGAGCTCCTGGTTCAGAGTGGAAAATGGAGCGAGGTGCGGGGTTTTTATCAAAATCTAGCCGCCAAATTTCCAAGCTCGGAGAACCTTGACCGATACACCTTTTTTCAAGGCCTCGCGCTTTTTCAGGACGGCAGCTTTAAGGAATCCACGCCGATATTCACGAATTTCCTCAAAGATTTTCCGAACAGCTCAATGGTGGAGAACGCTTTGTATTATGTGGCGATGTCCCACTTCCTTTCCAACGAATACAAAAAGACCCTGGCGAGCTGCAAAGAGTACTTATCAAAATTTCCTGATGGCCGCTACGCCGGCGACCTGCGCTATCGTCTCGCTTTCATCGATTTCAACGACAAGGAGGTGGACCAGTCGGACAAAATCATTCGCGATCTGAATAGTTACTTGGCTCAGCACCCGGACGACGCCGCAGCGGGGTCCATGCTGTGCCTCATCGGCGACACCTATAAGAAAAAGAAGTCGGACAAGACGGACGAGATCGCCAAGTTCGAGAAATTGGCGTTGGAGTCCTACAAAAAGGCTGTCTGGTCGGACAGTTCGGATGACGTGATCCAGTACGCACTTGATGCGGCCACGGCGCTGCTCCAAGCCAACAAGGACTGGGCTGCCATCGGCGCGCTGCACGGCGAATTTCTCCAACGCAAGCCGGACAATTCGTTGGCGCTTCTTTCGGCCTCGTGGGTGGCCAAGATGAAAGCCCGCGAAGGCAAGGGTGTAGAGGCTGCGGAGATGTTAGCGGCTGCGCTTAAATCGCGGATTGCGGACCCCGCCTCCGAGCAGGTCGAGTTCCTCATCGATGAGTTGGTAAAGACCCTGGTTCCGCGCAAGAAGCCGTCCGAAGTCGATGTCGCAGCGGTGGACAAGCAGCTTCAGGAAATTCTAACGAACGCGATCGGCACACAGGAAAACCCAACGACGAACGCGCGGCTTTACTATGCCCGCGCCCGGCTCGCGCAACTCTTGCGGCAACCCGAACAGTCCGATCTCTATCTGAAAGGAGTGGCCACCATCAACGCCAAGGATCCTTCGGTGCTGAGCCCGGCGCTGCTCGCGGCGTCCGGCGAGATATTGCTCAAGCTAGGCAGCCTGGACGAGGCGGAGGCTATGTTCAAACGGCTGGTGGACCGCTACAAGGACGGGATGTTCGCGGACGCCGGGCCCGTCGGACTGGGTTACGTCGCCCTCGCCCGCAAACA
>JANMSI010000093.1:0-20231 GCA_031389115.1 Akkermansiaceae bacterium | reverse complement strand
GAGCTGTGAAACGAAGACCAAAGCCTCACCAACTACTAAATGTTCCCCGGCATCAAATGATCGAGATCAGCCATCGCTCCCGCTACAAGAAAACCGCACCTAAAATTATCCCAAACGACCCTTAAGTTAGTGCCATTCAGGTCACATCCAAGATTGGGATCAAATTTTCGATTCTCGAACGACAAAAACGGTGGTGACCCTCCATTGATGTGCCATGGCCGGAACCCTCATCGAGTTCCTCATCGGCAACGCCATCCTCATCGGAACCACCATCATCGCCCAGACCGCCCAGACCGGCACTCCTTCACCGGAACTCTCCGCATAAAAAATCCAAACTCAAAAGGCTTTCGGCCAAGCCCTCCCCCAGTCCTGCTCAAGAACAAAACCCTCAAAAATTCCGGAGATCACCATCAAACGTCAGAAGCAAATCAACATCACTTTCGTCGACCAAATAGAGCTGCCACTCAACACATCCCAGTTCTTCGAATTCGCCCCCTCACTGACCGCCCTCCTCAAACAGGAGGCCTGGCCAGAACGGCGAACTGAGAACCCTCCAGGACACGGTCCTCGTTTGAAAATTTTCCCCAACCCAAACTTGAGTTCAACCCAGAGGGAGAATCAGAATTCTCAAAACCAACCACTCCAAATCCTCCCCGATCCACGAGGTCTCGGGGCTCAAGCCCCAAGATTTTCAGACTCAAGCTACCGGGCTCCCCGCCCCCGAGTTCCATCAAGGCCAATCGCCCCATTCAAGATTTTCAAATTCACTACCCCCCAACGAAGCTCATCACCTTCGTATGACAAAGACATCGAAATGATTTCCTGCCCGCTCCGCTACCACGTCGTGTCAAATCCTTGGGACAACCCGTCGCCAAATCCAAACCAAGGTGCGCCCCGCTCACTCAAGCCACCACCTCGAAAACGATCTCACCCGGCAACCTTGCGCTCCATACCATCACCAATTTCAAATCCCTCACCCAAGGCTTTCGAACTCATCAGCTTCCCAGCGCCAGCTGTGCTTTCCAAAGGGACCGATCACCCACCTATCGAAATAGTTTTCACCACGCTCCGCTCTCCAGTCGAGGACCCGGCCCCCCCACGTTTTACGAACTCATCCGTCACCCAAAATGACGGATCACCCACCCCATCGAAATGAATTTCACCCGCTCCACACCCGCTTTTGCTCTCAACGCCGAACTCAATCCCCCCCGTAATCAAAATGACTTCCACTCCGCTCCGCAGCCGGTCGACCACGATTCCTAGGCACCCATTCTCCAAAATTTACGAACTCATTCGTCCCCCAGCTGACGGATGCCTCTTCCTTCAAAATGATTTTCTACGCAGCCTCGCTACCTGTCGGCTCGAATTCCTTCGCCCGAATCCCCTAGAATTCCTTGACGATCACCACCCAACAGGATGCAGTCCCGTCATCGTGGGAAGCTGTCCGGCTCGGATTTCCATCGGCCGTTGTGAATTCCACCACGCACGTCGCCCGCTTTTTTCCAGCACGACAAACCATCAGCGGCAACCAATCCCATCGTCCTAGTAGCAGTCTCGCCTGATTTCCTCGCCTAGTTTTCACTCAACTCCGCCAAGTCCGGTACAGCATTTCGAACCTCGCCCACACCTGCCAATCACGCTCGTCCCAAGATTCCCGAGTCAAAAAAAACACACGTCTGGTCTAAGAATGTTGAGTCCACCCAGTTCAAAATCGAACCTCCCTCGAAGAAATTGCGAACTCATTCGCGCTTCACAGCACTAAGTTTTGAACTTTTTCCCGCAAGTGTTTCAACCTCACTCGCTCCCGATAGAGCGCGTCCGCCCTCGTCATCGGAACAGATTTCCACCACCCTCCGCTGGTTTGGTCGTCACAATCCGTCACTCCCAACCGCTAAGAATCCCCATTCTCCATCCCTCAGCGGGAATCAATCCTATCGAACTGGAAGCGGTCACGCTCGGAATTCCTTCGCCCGTTTTAGAGTTCCGCCTCGCTAGTCCTCGCTTTTTTCCAGCCCAACCATCCCTCAACGGGCGATCCGGTTCCCCACTCGGCTCGAAATTTCGAACCCGCCACTCACTCCCCGGCACTCCAATCGGAAATTTCTGGAGCCAAAAGGAGACGGGCACCGCCCCCAAATCGGTCCGGCTTCCATCCACCCAAATGGTTTTTCACTACGCTCCGCTACCAGTCGGCTCAAATTCTTTCGCCTCTCCCACCAGGTTTCCCAAAGTCACTCGCACCAGAAGTGCTTCGTCACTACTCCATCGGAACAGATTTTCTCCCCGCTCCGCTACTTGGTCGGCTCGGATTCCCTCACCTCTTCCCCCAAAGATTCCAATCCACCATCCCCCAACGGGAAGATTTCCTGGCGGACTGAAAGCAATCACGCTCGGAATTCTCCTCGCCAATTTTGATTTCCGCCACGCTCCTCCCTCCTCCGTCCCTCGCTTTTTTCACGGACGACCACCCTCAACGGGTTCCAATCCGGTCGCCCATGAAGCAGTCTGTGCTCGCATTCACTCACACCTTTTTGATTTCCGCCACGCTCCCCTCCTCCGTCGGCTCGCTTTTGTTCCAGCCGACAGTCCCTCAACGGGATCCAATCCTGCCGGCCAGGAAGCAGTCTGTGTTCGGATTTTCGCGCAAGCTTGCGCGCTCACCCTACACCTTTTTGATCAGCTCCCCCGCACTCGGCTCGAAATTTTCGACCCTCGTCCCCCACGGCTCCGCCCCTGCGAATCTCGAAATTCTCGATTCGTCGTCGCACCTTGTGCTCCTGCCCCCCCACGACCGCCGTGCATTCCTCCACCAAAGTGTCGTCAAGCCCCGCCCTAAAAGCACTCCCTTTAGAATTTCCGGTGTGAAAAATACCAAAACAGACCAGAGCTCCGCTCCCAAATTCAGACCGACCAGCGCAAACTTGCGCTCCCTCCCACCAAGATTTTCGAACTCACTCGCCCAACAGAGCACCAGCTGGTGCTCAGAAATTGGCCCGTCACCCTCCTCATCGAAATGGTTTTCTCATCCGCTCCGCTGCGTGATTAAATCAAAATCTTAACCCGACATGACGAGTCCGGTCGTCATCGGAACAGATTACTCATCACTCCACTGCCTCAACATGCCCCTGTTACTCACCAAGAATTGCGAACTCACACGCGTTCCGCCATCAGTCTGCTGCTCCTAAATTTTACAAATCCTCATCCCAAACCGTATAATTTTTCACCTTACATCCTAAAATAGAATCGATTTCTCAAACGTCTGGCACGCCTCCCTGCTCATCAAATGATCCCGATTGCACAGTTCTCGACTCTAAAATCGTAGTCAATTTGGACGATTTTCATCGCTCATAGGGATACAAAGTCCCGCGCCCTAGGGCACCCAGTCGTCAGAATCTGGGCTCCCCGTTTCAAGACTCACTCACCCCCGCGGCTCTTTTTCCAACCTGTGTCTGCCCTACCGGTCCATCGGACGCTTGTCGATCATGACTTCTTCCTCTCACACCTATTAGTTTCCGGCCCGAAAACCCGGCCTTCCACCCACTCACCTATGTGGTCTCTGCACCAAAAGTGCCCCAAATCGCCTCGACACCTACTCTGTCTCTGCACAGTCACAAAACCGGCATCGGGACACTGCCCGAGCCCTAGTTCAGTACCTATGCGTTTCCCGCCCGAAAACGGCGAATTACCATAGAAAACCTACTCGTTTCCGGCCCAAATAAAAAACCGTCTTTCAACACCTACTCGTTTCCGGCCCGAAAGCCGTCAAAAAGACCTACCGACCTATGCGGTTTCCGTCCCAAAAAAGAGGCACCTACTCGTTTCCCGCCCGAAACCGGAAACTTCCCTCTCCCGACCTACTATGAATGAGGTCGAAAAAAGGCCATAATAGGGTAGTAACCTATTATTTAATTGGTTGGCAAGATAGTATGCACTAATGTTTATACATCCTTGCCCCGTGGGACCCCTCATATCGCCCCGATCATCCAACTCCGTGGTTCCTGTGCTCATCTCGCCACCTTCCAGAGTCTCCCCGGCGCTGTCGCCCTGACGGTCTAGCTGTGGGTTTTCCTCCTGGTCGAGAAAAGGGTCCTTTCACCCCCAGTCTGCGCGCCGCACATTCTACCGACGACTTGGCAACTTGCTGGGGGCAGGGGGACGGAGGCGCTCAGGCGCTGACTCCTGTTTGCGTGACACGCCATCACCATCCGGGAGGAGGGACCAGGTCCGGGGGAACCTGACCGCGCGGAGTGGACACCGGCCAACTGAAGGTCGCCGGCTTGTGGCGTGCCCGCCCGCACCTGCGCCTGCGGTCCTCGCCTCTTTGCCCGAAACGGCTGGTGCCTGTCGCTTGCGTCCTGACGGTCTGGCTGGTCACCGCCGCGCCAACCAAGTTGGCTACCCGGGCTGGAGGCTGCGAGTCCGCGGCTTGCATTCCTGACGAGGGGGACGGTGCCCTGTCCACGGCATAGCCGGGATGGTTAACTGTCCTTCCCTTCCGGAACGGTGGTGCGCCCGGTGGCCTACGGGGAATCCTGCGGACCCGTGAGTCACCGTGCTGGACGTTGGCTGGTCAAGGCCACCTTCCGACTGCGGGTTTCAGAATCGAAGAGGAAGAGCTGCCCGTGCCGGTCCGTGGCAGTGGGACCTGCCGCCCCGACGAGAACCGCAGCGGAGAACCTTACCGGGCATGGCGTGTTATACGAGTCGCCTTCTAAACAGAAGCTGGTGCGGGCTGACGCCCTGCCGCTTTCTTGGCTGACACCACCGGCGGTTGAAAACCTCACCACCCAGAAAAGACCAGATCAACCTGCCCGGATCGAGCAGGTTGTTGCGATGCCATCTGAACCAACCCTCCAAACCGAATCGGTGCTGGCTGACGCCACGCCACCTCCTTGGGTAGCCTCCGGAATTTTCGAAGTGGGATCCTTGCAAAAGCCCTCGGTCCGAGTCGAAGTTTCGCGTGTCAGTCGAACGAACCAATCGACCGGCGGACGTGAGGACTGACGTCCAGCTGTCCCCTTGGAGGGCACCACTCTGGCTGCGAACTTCACCCCAAAGAACACTGGACCAGCCCAACCACGCAACGCGTGGGAATCGATTAGGTCAGATAAACCGGCCGATGAATTGAAGCTGGCGCGGCCTGACGGCCTACCGCTTGTCTGATTGACCGATGGCTGGAAACCCCACAAAAAAAATCGAAACCAAACTTCTCTCAATTAGCCGGAGGCCGTCTCACGGGCCAATGCCTATTTAGTCAGCAGGGGTGTCACTGCATTTGCGCGTATCCTTTTTAACCTGATGCCGGCGGGCTGCAACCTCGGGGCCGGTTTGGTTGGCAATGAGCCAAGTCGGATCGGATCGCTGAATCAGCGTGACTTTGATTTGATCTTATCGGCTTTCGTCACAACCAGCCGTATTTTCAATAGCATTGCCGTCTTCCATTGCGCCACGCTAGCTTGGCCACGAAGGCGGCTCCGCTGGTGCTCCATCACCTACGCAATGACACCCTTCACCAGCTTGCCGTGGACATCTGTGAGGCGGAAATCACGGCCCTGGAAACGATAGGTAAGACGCGTGTGGTCGAATCCTAACAAATGGAGCATGGTGGCATGAAGGTCGTGCACATGGACTGAGTCCTTCGTGATGTTGAAACCGAAATCATCCGTTGCGCCGTGGATATGGCCTGCTTTGACGCCACCGCCAGCCATCCAAACGGTGAAGGCGCGGTTGTGGTGATCGCGGCCGTCGTTGCCGCCCTGGACCATCGGCGTGCGGCCGAACTCGCCGCCCCAGAGCACGAGCGTGTCGTCGAGCAAGCCCCGTTGCTTGAGATCGGTGACGAGCGCGGCGCTGGCTTGGTCGGTGTCCTCGCAGTTTTTTCTCATCTGGTTGGTAAGCTTGTCGTGCTGGTCCCACGCCTCGTGAAAAAGTTGGACGAAGCGCACGCCCCGCTCGATAAGCCGCCGGGCAAGTAAACAATTCCGGGCATAGTTGGAAATGGTGATGTCCTTAATGCCATACATGTCGAGAATGTGCTGCGGCTCCGGCTTGAGGTTCATCAGCTCTGGCGCACTCGCCTGGAGATGGAATGCAGTCTCATAGGCGTGAATGCGTGCTTTTGCCTCGGGATCGCCGTGCTGATCGAGGCTGGTCTCGTTAAGCTGGCGGAGCACATCGAGCGACTCGCGCTGAGCCTTCACATCGAATCCGGGTGGATTTGATAGATAGAGCAAGGGATCGCCCGAACTGCGGAATGGCACGCCGCCGAAAGAGGTCGGAAGGAAGCCGGAACCATAGTTGCTCGCGCCGCCGCTGGTGCCTTTGGCACTGGCGAGTACAACGTAGCCGGGGAGATTTTCCGTCATGCTGCCCAGGCCGTAAATTGTCCATGCCCCGAGGCTTGGACGCCCAAACTGCTGCGAACCGGTGTTCATCAGAATTTGCGCTGGAGCGTGGTTCACCGCGTCGGTGTGCATCGAGCGGATATAGCAAGTTTCATCCGCAATGCCGGCCATGTGCGGGATCAGCTCGCTGAAATCCATGCCCGCGCCACCGTGCTTGGTGAACTTGAACTTAGCGCCTAACAACGACGAGTTGGGATTGATGAACGCAGCTCGATAGCCGTCAAGCAACCCGGCAGGCGGAAGCTTGCCATCCATTTTCGTCAACTCCGGCTTCGGGTCGAACAACTCGAACTGGCTCGGTCCTCCGGCCTGGAACATATAGATGACGCGCTTCGCCTTCGGGGCAAAGTTCGGCAGCAGCGATGGCGAGGAACCGGCGACATTCGCGGCGCTGCCATTCAAGGAACTGAGCATCAATCCGGCCAGGCCGACTCCGCAGTCACGCAGGAACCAGCGGCGGGAAATGAATCGGGCGCGCTCGCTCTGAAGCTCTTGATGGAAGTTCATGGTCGCTCAGTTCTTGTTGAGAGTTTCATCCAGATTGAGAAGGACACGGGCGGTGATGATCCATGCAGCGGCCTCGTTTGGCTCAACCCCAGTGGATGGAGTGCCTGCGATGATCTGGTCCGGTTTAAGTTCACCCGCGACGATTCGCTCGTGTTGGCTCTTCAGGAAAGATTCAATTGTCGCGGTTTCCGCGTTGGTAGCGGTTCGGCCTGTGCAGAGCCGGTAGGCGAGATCAATCCTTGCGGGTTCGGTGGGACCCGCTTCGCGCAAAACACGAAAGGCAAGCGCTCTCGCAGCTTCGACGAACACGGGCTCGTTCAAGGATGTTAGGGCGGACAGCGGGCTGTTGGATCGCAGGCGGCGGGCGCAGGACAAATCGCCATACGGCGCGTCGAATCCACTGAGCACGGGATCCGGCATCGAGCGCTTGCGGAACAGATAGACCGAGCGGCGGTAGCGTTCCTCGCCTTGGGCCGCGATCCAGTATTCGGGTTTTACGAAGTTGTTCTCGATGACACTCTGCGGCACCGGTGGATAGACGCCGGGCCCACCGGTTTTCTGATGAATCAGCCCCCCCGCGCCGAGTGCGAGATCGCGCAGGATCTCGGCTTCGAGGCGAAATCGCGGACCGCGGGCGAGCAAGCGATTGGACGGATCCATTTCAATCATCGCCGCCGAGGCGTCCGACGATTGCTGATAGACCATGCTGTTCAGGATAATACGCAGCAAGGTCTTGAGGCTCCATTTCCGGTCCATGAAATCGACTGCCAGCCAATCGAGCAGCTCCAGATATTCGGGACGTGCCGCCCGGACGCCGAAGTCTTCGGGAGTTTCGACGAAGCCGCTGCCGAAGACGGCCTGCCAAACGCGGTTGACCTTAACGCGGGCTGTTAGCGGGGATTCGCGGGCGACCAGCCAACGGGCAAAATCGAGGCGGGTGGCAGTCGGTGATTTCATGGGGTGGAGCGCTGCCGGAACATGGGGCTTTACCTCCTGTTTGGGGGCATCCCAGCTGCCCCGATCCAGCAACCTTGTAACCCGGTGATCCTGCGGCGAACGAGCTTCCAGATGAAGCACGCTGGTTTCCGCTTCGGGAAATTGTTTCTCTAACGCAGCGAACTCCGCATTGATTCCGGCAGCGGTTGAGTCCTGCAATCGCCAGGCTCGGAACAGAGCTGACTCGTCATCCGCCGTCCGCTCGGCCACCGGTTTCGCCATTGCCAAGGTGGCGGCGTGATCGTAGGGCGGCGCGACGGGCGCGGCGGTGTGAGTTAGGGAAAATCGCACCCGCCCCAGTTGATTGTTTTCCAGCCCATCCAAGCCACCGCCGTGGACCTGGCTGACGCGCACTCTCAACCGCGAGCCTTCCGGCACGTCGAGCGGAGAGGCGAATGGCACCACCGCGGCGGATTCCGTGTGCCGGAGGATCGGACCGCGGTCGGGGAACCAGCCGAGAAGCTCGTCTCCATCAGTTAGGAAGTCGGCGCCACCGAGCTTGCGGATTTTACCTTTGTCCGGGTCTTCCCGGGGCGAGAAGACATCGGTCAACAGTCGCTCGGGTAGCGAGAAGTCGGCAGTCGCCTTGCCGAGCGCCACCGGCTTCCATTCCTCGCTGCCAAGCGCATTGACATCCACGCTGATTTCCGAAATCGCGAAAGTCCCGCGGAGACTGCGGCCCGGTCCGCCGAATGGCAAATCCTTGTCCCGCAATGCTTCAAGACGCAGACCCGTTAGGGCCGTTTGTTTGGGCTCCGCCTCGAAAATGAGCAACCCGAAATTCGTGCGATGCCCCAAAATCGTGATGCTGTGATCCGCCTGCTCCACGGGATGGTTCAGCCCTCCGTCGAGTACCTGTTTGTCGGTATCGAGCACGGTCCAAAGAATTGATGCCGCGCGTTGGGCATCGGCCCAGGCATTCATCTCATCACGCCATTGCGGGCGTTCGGTTTTCAGCTTCTCCTCAAGTGAATGAATCCCGGACTTGAGACGATTCAGCAATCGTAACTGAGTTGAATTATAGACCCACGATTGGGCTTCGTAAGTATCATTGAGAAAAGCGAAGATGCCGAAATATTCATCATGCGTAATGGGATCAAACTTGTGGGTGTGGCATTGCGCGCATTGCGGGGACAGCCCGATGGCGGCTTTTCCAATCACGTCCATGCGGTCCACCACGCCTTCAGTCCGGAACTGCTCGGGGATGATCGCGCCCTCCTCGTTGACCATTCCATTGCGGAGAAATCCACTGGCGATCACCTGGTCTTGAGTACGGTTCGGCAGCATGTCGCCGGCGATTTGTTCGACGAGGAACTGATCGTAAGGCATGTCTCGGTTGATCGCCGCGATTACCCAATCCCGATACGCCCACTGCTCGCGCGGCAGATCCTTTTCAAATCCATTGCTATCCGAGTAGCGGGCAACATCGAGCCAATGACGAGCCCATTTCTCGCCAAAACGTTCACTGGCCAGCAGCTCGTCCAGCAACTCGGCGACGGCCGCCTTGCCATCCGTTTTCCAGGCAATCACGAATTCATCAATCTCCGAGGGCGAGGGCGGAAGTCCAACCACATCCAGATAGATGCGGCCGCCGGCGAGAGCGGCAGGTTCTTCTTGCGCAAGCCGTCTGCGATCCATAAGTCCACAGGGTTCACCGCAGAATTCGGCAGGGACTTTTTCAACGGAGGCAAGAAGGACCAGTGGGCGGTGTAGGGCGCGCCCTGTTTGATCCATTCCCGCAAAAGCTTCACTTGCGACCTAGTGACCGGCTTGTGCTGGTCCGGCGGCGGCATGATGTCATCAGGATCCGTCGTGGTGACGCGGCGGATTAATTCACTAACTGCGGGATCGCCGGGCACGATGGCAATTGCATGCTTATCGGATTTCGCGAGAGCGCCCTCGCGGAGATCCAGACGCATCTCCGCCTCGCGCTTGTTTTCGTCGGGACCATGGCAATGGAAACAATGTTCGCTTAGGATCGGTTGAATATCGCGGGCATGGTCGATCTCGGCCGCCATACTGGAAGAAGTAGCGAGAACGAGCGCGAGCGCCGGAAGAAAGTGGTTCATTGCGACAAAAGTGAGAGTTTCCGCCTGCCAGTTCGAGCACGACGCGCCCGTAATTATCCGCCGCTAACTTCAAACCAGCGCTGGCGGAAATGGGTCTGCATGGTTCGTGAAGGCTCGCTTGATCGACGCACGGAACGAACACAGTCGCCGTGCAGTTTGGTGGAACCGTGATGTTCCATTCGAAGCGTTCCCCTGCCCGCTGCCCAAACGGTCGTTGCTCCCTTTTTCATCATTTATACCCAGCTCGGGTTGACGAGATCCGCGCGCCCGCCTTCGGTTAGCACGCATTGAACCGTTTCCCCCCGACGAGTTCCGTGGCGTTGTGATCATGGGTTGGTGCCAAACTGAAAGGTTTTTCCAGTCCCGAACATTGACCCAGTTAGAGGGAATTTCATATTTTTGTTGAACTTTACTTTGCCGGAACACGGAACTTGGCGGCTGTGAAACCAGGGACTTCGGCACTGAATTCCCATGCTCCGCCGGCACCCGCGGTGGCGGGCTTGGGAGCGAGGGTTAGATTGCCCGCAAGGCTGCCTTTAATGTCGCTGATACCTTCCGAGAGCGCGAGAATCGCCTGCACGATGGTATCGGCATCGCTGTCCTTGAGCGCGATCTGCGGGGGCATCGGCACCTCGCCCCAAGCCCCGGCGCCACCGGATTTGAGCTTGGCTTTCAAATACTCGTGCGCATCGGGACGTTCACGGTATTTGAGCGAGACGTTTAAATAGGCAGGTCCGACGGAAGTTTGATCCACCTGATGGCAAGCGAGGCATAGGTTGGCAGTAACCAGGGCGTTGATTTCCTGGGAAAACTGTGGGCCGCCAGCGTCGTGCCCGGTCGGCGGAATGTAGCGGGCGCGGACGATGGCTTGTGCCCCGTTTGAAGTCCCTGAAACATTGAAGCCGACCGTCTCACCGAAGCCGTAAGAATCCGCCTTGTCGACAAGGGTCAAGAGAAGCTGGGGCGCGGCCTGCTGCTGCGTAAGAGAAATGCGGGCGACGGCGTTCGGACTTTTTCCATCGGCGGCCACGGCCCGCACTTCACATCCTTCGCCCACCGGGACGGTAATGGATTCTCCACTACCGAGTTTCCGCTCCGTCACGCCGGTGGTGATCCACCAAGTGACGGTGAGCGGGTCCTGATCGGCATCGGTGGCGGACTTCACAGTGAACGTGCGGTCCTTGCCGGCGACTGGCTCAATGACGATAACAGGCGAGCGATTGTCAGAATTCGGCAGGAGCCGCGAGACGTTGCCATTGGTGCTGAACCACCATTCCGAGCCGTAGTCGAGGAGCCAAACCGAGCCATCATTGGCCATTTCCAGATCCATTGGGTGGCGGAGGCCTTCTTCGAGCAGCTTAAGGCTTTCTAGCTTCTCGCCCGAGCCGAGTTTGGCCTTCCACATTTTTCCGCGGCTCCAATCGTAGGTGATCAGCGTGTGGTCGTCCTCCTTCGGCAGCAGGTTGTATTTACGGTCCGGGTCGAAATAGAACACCGGGCCGGCCATCGCATTGCGGCCGCCCTTGCCCATCTCGGGAAATTCAGGGCTATCGGCATACGGATACCAGATGAAGGCAGACTGCGCCGACGGCAGGTCGGTGAGACCGGTGTTGCGGATGCCGGGGTTTTTTGGAGCTGCGGGATCGGTCTTGCTACCGGTTGTTCCAGTGGCGAAGTCCACGATCGAATAGGGTTTGTTATTCCCGACCAAGAAGGGCCAACCAAAGTTTCCGGCAGTCTTGGCTTGATTCACCTCGTCATGACCGGCAGGACCTTTCTCGGATTCCTTATCCGAATCGGGACCGACCTCGCCCCAATAAAGCGTGTTGTTTTTGAAATCGATGGACGTTCGAAAAGGGTTGCGGCAACCCATCACGAAGATTTCCGGCCGGGTCTTGGCAGTGCCGGGTGGGAAAAGGTTGCCCGGCGGGATCTCGTAGCCGGCCTCGGTCGGCCGAATGCGAAGAATTTTCCCGCGCAAATCGTTGGTGTTGCCTGCGCTGCGTTGCGCGTCCCAAGGCGTGCGGTCCTCACGGTTATCGATGGGTGCGAATCCGTCGCTGCTGAAGGGGTTGGTATTGTCGCCCACGCTGAGGTAGAGCAGCCCGTCAGGTCCGAATTGCACGGAGCCGCCGTGGTGGCAAACGCGGTCATGCCGTTGCATCGGCACATCTATTACGACGAGTTCGGAGGTGAGGTCGAGAGCGCCGTCCTTGAGCTGAAAGCGCGAAAGCCGGTCAATCAGCTCAACCGGATGGCTGTAGAACAAGAACAGCCGCTGGTTATTCGCGAAATCCGGGTCCAGCGCGATGCCTTGAAGCCCGTCCTCCACAGCGGAGCCGCTCTTGGAATTAGTGGATCGCAAGGCGGAAACCGGCAGATTTCCGATTTCAAACACGCCGCCTGTCTCAGGCCTCACGCGCAGCAGCCGACCCTCGCGCTCGACTAGGTAAACGTCGCCATCCGGTGCGACCGTAAGCGACATCGGATCCCGGAGCCCCCCGGCAATCAAATCTTTCTGAAAAGGTGCGGCGGCGGCCGCAGTGAGGCCGATTAAGGCAAGAGGCAGTAAATTACACATCATATGAGTCATTGTTATTATTCTTATCTAAACGCTTTTTAGGTTTTTTTGAGGTGGAGATTCATTCCCCGGAGGCTGGTGAGGCGCTGCCGCATCCGTCATTGGGTGCGCGGCGCTGGTGGCGACAGAACAGTTGGATCGAATTCTGCCCGCACAGGAAAATTCACGAACTCAGGCCAAGCTGCTAGAATTTCGGGTTAAGGTGGCATTAAGCCGTTACATTAGGCTCAGCCCCTGTTTGCGGACTGGATGTAGGTGCATCCAGTCCGCCTTACATTTCAGCGGAACCAACGGATCCGCCGTCTTACGCTTCATGGCTTACGCCGCGCCCGGTTGGTCCGCCGATGAACAGGTAGCATCCCTTGGCGTCGAGGCCCGGCTCGGCAGCAATCTGCCGGTCATGGACGTACGCGATAGAAATGCTTCGGTCCGACGCGTGGGAAAGCCTGACCGCTGGTGATGCCGGGGAGGTCCGCCCAGCCGGATAGGGTTGTGGACTCCTGCAGCACGCCGCCGCCATCCCAACCGAGCGTGACCTCGGTATTGGTGAGGGAGAGGAATCTCAGGTTGCTTGGTCCCGTCGTCCCGGGCACGAAATAAAACGTGCCAGCGGCGAAGCGGTAGGCTGGGCCAAAGACATTATCCACAGGCATATTGCCGGCATCGCCGATGTAGCCGTTGGGGAGGAACCGTAGCGTTTGTCCGCCGTCGTTGGTGGTGATTGGGAGGGTGCCCTCATTGTTGCCCAGCAGATCCGCCGCTGTATAGCCGTCGGACGCGAGCCGGCCACGGAATCCGGGATTGACCCGCACGGGCGTCGCCAGCGTTTTGAACCGGCTGCCGCCCACCAGCACGCCAGGGTCGCCATTGGTGAATGTCTCCTGCGCCACCAGCACGGGAATCGGCCCGCTAATGTCGTAGAGCCGGACAGAGAGAGTGCCGACGATTCCATCGCTACCGCTGTCGAAGCAGCCGAGTTGCGTGATGTCCACCACGCGGAGCGATTCGAAGTCAAAGCCCACAGAACCAGAATGCGTCGAGTTTCCTACCAAGCCTGCGGGAACCTCGTACGCGATGCCAGCTTGCGCGGCAACGGGAATGGTGGTGAGGGTTTCAGAATCAACGCTCTCGGCTCCGCCGGCGGCGACCGAGCGCACGTGGTAGAAGTAAGTCGTGCCGTTGATGAGACCCGTATCCAGCCACGTCAGCAGCGTCGTGTCGCCAACCTTGGTGAAGTTCACTGCATCCGTGCTGCGATAGATGTCGTAACGCACGGCAGGCAAAGGAACGGTCACGGCAGACCACGAAACGCGCGCGGACTCATTCAATCCGGGGTATTCGATGCTGATAGCCGGCACGCCGGGAAACGCTGCGGGTTCCGGAGTGAACTCGAAAGTTCCTGCCGCGTAGCGATTGGCCGGGCCACTGGCAATGTTTCCCGGCAGATCATCCGGGAAGCCCACATCTCCGAATCGCGCAGTGCCTGTGAAGAAGAGTGCGCCATTACCGGAGTTGGTGGTCCACGGCAGCGCCGCAGTCATATTCCCGGCCCGGTTGGCAGTATTGAAGCCCACGGCGACGATGGTCCCGCGAAATCCGTGCGGCAGCACCAAGGGCGTGGACAGCGTGCGATAACGGCTGCCGTTCAGCAGCAGTCCGGGATCCATCTCATCGAAGATCAACTCGGCGACCGGCGTGCCAGGATTGTCCAGATCGTAAACTCGGGCTGTGATGGTGGTGGAAATACCGTCGGAGTTGCTATCGAAAATCCCCAACCGGGTGACGGTGACGGGATTATTAACGAAGAAGTCCATCCCCAAAGCACTGGCGAAGTCATCCGTGCCGATAGTGCCCCACGGCACGTCCCAGCCAATGGTTCCTTCGTTGGCGGGGAACGGCGAATTGCATCCCGCGGCAGAGGGATCACCTAACACGTTGGTGGCGCTCACGGCTTGGACTTGATAGCAATAGCCGACGCGGTTCGTGCGACCAGAGTCCGTGTAGGAAGTGGCCGGTGCGGTCACCGTGGCGATCTCTGTCCACGGTCCCGCCGGTGACGGTCCGCGCAGGACTTTGTAGCTGGCCGCCGCGACGGGCACGGTGATGGCGCTCCAGCTTACAGTCAGGCTGCCGTCGCCACTGGCCACATTGGTAATTGTCGGCGTTCCCGGCACGACCGTAGGAGGAGGAACGGCGATCTCGAATCCGTTGACTGTGAGGGTTCCGACGTCGGTCGCCCGGACCGTCAGCGTGCCTGCACCGTTCGTCGCGAACAGTGCGGTGATCGAATTGTCGGGATCATAATTTTCGGTCGGCACTACTCCGCCGGTGAAGTTGAGAGGCCCGGCGGTACCGCTGGATCCGTTGATTCCCGCAAACGAAACACTGTGGGAACCGCCGGTATCATAGGAGAACCAAGTTACGGAGTAGGCTGTGTTCGGACTGAGGCCAGACATCGTGAAGACCATCTGCTTCTCGTTGTTGTTGAAAGCGTAGTCGCGATAGAGGTCGCCGTAAGTGAACGGCCCATCATCGGGGATGAATCCGCGGTCGAAGTAGCCATCTTCGCCCGCCGGCTGCTCACCAGCCACATTGACGAAGATATTTCCCTCGGAGGTCGCATAGGTCCTTCCCGATTGGTTGTGTTGGTTAAACGGCTCGAAGCCTGTTTCGGTTACGCTTTGCGAGTTTTCAAAGTCAACGCTGAGGAACGGCGCGGCGCTGACGACACCGGCGCTCAGGCCCAAGGCCGCGAGCGCCGCGCAGATTATAATACTAGGGCGATGGGCATGTGCCCGCAGATTAGATGATAGTTTCATGGATTTGTGGTTTTAGTGGTTTCAAGTTTTCCGGGGATGGTTGGATTCAGACCGGCGGCGGTGCTGACCGGCAGCCCCGCGCAAATGGCGAGATTCAGTCGGGTATCGTGTAGGTTCATAATAGGTTTTTTCAGGTTTGTTTGTTTTGGTTCCAGGAAAGTGGATGGGCGTTGGAAATGCGGGTGGATTGGGCGGAGCTTACTTCTGGACGGCGGACTAGGGCCTCCAGCGGAACATGTTCACTTTTTGCGCGCCGTCGTCTTCGGCGTAGAGGATGTATTCGCCGTCCTTACGCTTCATCGCGTTGATGGCGTTGTTAAAGTCGAACCACCCGCAGTAGCCGGCGACCTCGGGACCAGGCAGGAAGCGCTGAACCATCGCACCGGTCTTCGGATCGAGCGCTTGGATGGAAATCTTCTTCACGCCGCGCTCGCTCAGGCCACCGATGAAGAGGTAGCCGCCCTGCGCGTCGCCGGCATAGCTGGCGCAGAAGAAGTTGTTGGTCTCATTGCCCCCGCCGGCCGTGCCAGCGATGTAGGGCAAGTCTCGTTGCCAGAGACGCTGGCCGAGACCTCTACTGGCCCGTACTTCGGCAAAGCCACTCAGGATCGCGCCCACACTGCCACCGTGGTCTTTGCTATCCCTAGGCCGCCCGGCGGTGAAGCCGCCGACGAAAAGCCGGTCGAGCACCGCATCATAAATGACATGGCTCGCCTCGGTGTAGGGCGCGGGCAGGGCGTAAGTCTCCGTCGGCACCTGCGTGTAGATCGGCGCACCGTGTTCGTTCAGACCTTGATGACGCCAGCAGCGCACTTGCTGTCCGGCGGTGCTCCAGATGTCTCCATTGGCATCCACCGTCCAGCAATGACCGAATGAGGGCTTGGGACCCAACTCCGTCGGATCGCTTTTACCGTCGCCGTTCCTGTCGAGCCACAAGCCGTCGTTCGTCACCTTGCCACACGGGATGGCGATCTCGCTGCCGTCCTTGAAGCGATAGAGCATCCAGCCATTGCGCGCCCATTCAAACAGGAAGAGGATGCGCTTGCCGCCGATACGCCGGACCGTCGTTGCGTTCACCCCGCCACCGTTGCTGGAGTTCCGCTTATCGCCGGGATAGGTGAACGGATCGAACGTCAGCGCGCTATACACCGCTTCCTGCCCCGGGCCTTTGCTGAAGTCCATTTTGTAACGGTGAGTCTGGGTGAACACATCCACACCATCGGTGCCGGGATCGCCATCGGCAGCCTCTTGAAACTCCAAGCCTTGGCGCTCCCACACAATACTCGTCCCGGTCGGATCGTATTTGCGCAGCACCGCCCCGCCGACCCAGCCCTGGCGCGGCACCATCGCGAGGTAGAGACAGCCTGTGGCATCGAAGGTGATGGCGCGTGGGAAATAGAGATGCGCGGCATCCACGCGGCCAGGGATTGTGTTTTTATAGACACCGCCGAGTGCGCCGAAACGACCGGCCGGGTTGCCTTGAGCATCAAAGATCCAGACGCACTGGTTGCGGCCGACATCGCAGACGTAGAGATTTCCAGTGAGGGGATTCACGGCGATTTTGTCCGGTATCACGGCATCCACAACGCCGGGAAAGGTGATGGTGCGCTCCGGCTTGGGAATGCCATCAAGGCCGTAACATAGAACCTGTGCTGGAGGTGTGCTGTCGGGCGGGCTGCTGTCAAAGATAGGCCCGGCAGCGGTCCCCGGGCGTCGTACAACCCACAGATTGCCATCACCGCCCAGCGCGAGGGCTCCCGGACGAGGTGTCGGGAAAGCGCGTATCTCCGCAAGCGTCACCGCATCCAGCACGACAATCCGGTCCGTCACGGCTTCGCCCACATACACCTTGCCACCTTGCACCGCGACTCCAGTAATCGTTGCACCTACCAGAGCGGACCGAGTCTGGGAGGCATCTGATCCGTTGGCCCCAATGCGGTCCAGTGCGACGGGAAAACGATCAAGGCGGCACCTGCCAAGCGGACCTGCGCCCGTGGTCTCGAACATGAAATTGCTGTCGCACGCGATGGCTTCTCCGCCGGACCATTCGAGTTGATACATGTGGAGAAGATTGCCATCAAGATCATAGACCGAGGAATCGAGAGCCTCGTTTTGTCCAGTGATGCGCAGCAATGGCTTCGGCCCGGGCTGGATACACATCGCGCGAATCTGCATCTGCACATGACCCTGGTAATACTGTGAGGCGAACGAATTGCCGAGCCAAGAGGTCACGTAGGGCAGCTTCACCGGTTTCTCGATGCTGAAGCTGTCGATGGTCGCCTCCTCCAACACATTGCTGTCGTGCTGGCTGTTCACCACGCCGACCAGCACTTCCTCCGGCAGACCGGGACTGAAGCGCGTGCCGCCGAAATGCATGAGGTTCCACTCCTTGCCATCCGCCGAGTAGTAGCTCGCCAGGCTATCGCGGTAACGAATGATGCGCACCCAGCACGGCACCGGCTGGACGTGCGTAATATCTCCGGGCTGCCACGCCGCGACGCCATCCGTCTGCCGGGCCGTCATCGCCGGGCCATTGCCGAAGCGGAAACCGTTGAATGCGTTCTTGAGAAAGCGCGCTTCCGAATTCGTGCTCGTCCGCACCATCAGCCCCGCGCCGACGGAGTTCTGCGAAGCTGCCGTGACCCGGCACGTCGCGACGAAATCGCCCCTCACAGCAGTGTAAGCGAAGGTACCGCGGCTCTCCGTCACCTCGCCAATGGTGCGGATGGTGAACGCCTTGGTGACGGCATCATAGCTGACCACGCCCGGCTGGCGAACGGTGCCGATGTCGGCGGACGCCCAGCCGGCAGGCAAATCCGTGATCTCAGGGTCCGTCTCCGAGGATGAACGCACGCGATAGAAGTGCTGCGGTCCAACGCGCGGGAAGGCCTCACCGCTGGTGATGCCGGGGAGGTCTTCCCAGCCGGATAGTGTGGCGGACTGCTGCAGCACGCCGCCGCCGTCCCAGCCGAGTGTGACCTCGGTATTGGTGAGGGAGAGAATTCTCAGGTTGCCTGGTCCCGTCGTCACCACCGAAGAAGGCACGGCAATTTCGAATCCGTTCACCCGCAGGTCGCCCGTGTCGTTGGCCTGAACCGTCAGCGTGCCTGCGCCGTTCGTCGTGAACAGAGCGGTGATTGAATTGTCCCGATCATAGTTTGCAGTGGGCACCACTCCGCCGGTGTAGATGAGCGGGCCGGCAGTGCCGCTGGATCCATTGATGCCCGTGAACGTGGCCCGGTGCGCGCCCCCGTTGTCATAGGAGAACCACGTCACGGCGTAAGCCGTGCTCGCACTGAGGCCGGACATCGTGAACACCATCTGCCTCTCGACCTGGTTGAAAGCGAAGTCGCGATAAAGGTTGCCGTAAGTGAACGGCGGGTTGTTAGGGATCGGCCCGCGGTCGAAGTAGCCGTCGAAACCCGCCGACTGCTCACCCGCCACGTTGAAGAAGATGCTGCCCTCGGAAGTTGAATAGGTGACTCCCGCTTGGTTGTTCTGGTTAAACGACTGGAAGCCCGCCTGCACCACGCTTTGCGAATTTCCCAGATCCACGCTAAGGAACGGCGCCGCGCTAACGACGCCGTTCCTCAGGCCCATGGCCGCAAGCGCCGCACAGAATACGATTCCAAGGCGATGGGCAGACGGCTGCAAATGAGCGGGCAGTTTCATGGGTTTGTGGTTGCAGGGGGTTCAGTTCGATCAGCGAACCGGGAGGGGACGATAGGATTCAGACCCGGTGACGGCGCTGGCTGGCTGGGCTCATTTCTGCTCCGCGGACGAGGGCCTCCAGCGGAACATGTTTACTTTCTGCGCGCCGTCGTCTTCGGCGAAGAGGATGTATTCGCCGTCCTTGCGCTTCATGGCGTTGATGGCGTTGTTGAAATCGAACCAACCGCAGTAACCAGCGACCTCGGGACCGGGCAGGAAGCGCTGGACCATTTCGCCGGTCGTCGGATCGAGGGCATGGATGGAAGTTTTCTTCACCCCGCGCTCGCTGAGCCCGCCGATGAACAGGTAGCCGCCCTTGGCGTCGCCGGCATAACTGGCGCAGAAGAAGCTGTTGGTCTCATTGCCCAGGCCAGCCTTGCCGGCTATGTAGGGCACTTCCCGCTGCCAGAGTCGCTTGCCGAGACCTTTGCTCGCCCGCACTTCGGCAAAACCGCTCAGGATCGAGCCCAAGCTGCCTCCGTGGTCATTGCTATCCCTGGGCCGTTCTGCCGTGAAGCCGCCGACGAAAAGCCGGTCGAGCACCGAATCGTAGATGACGTAGCTCGCCTGGGTGTATGGCACCGGCAAGGCATAAGTCTCCGTCGGCTCCTGAGTGTAAATCGGCACACCGTGTTCGTTCAGACCTTGATGACGCCAGCAGCGCACTTCCTTCTCGGCGGTGCTCCAGATGTCTCCCTTGGCGTCCACCGTCCAACAACTGCCGAACGCGAGCTTGGGACTGACCTCGTTTGGTTCGCTTTTGCCGTCGCCGTTCTTGTCGAGCCACAAGCCGTCGTTGGTCACCTTGCCACAAGGAATGGCGATTTCGCTGCCTTCGTTGAAGCGATAGAGCCTCCAGCCAACGCGCGGCCATTCAAACAGAAAGAGAATCCGCTGGCCACCGATGCGCCGCACCGTTGCTGCGCTGACGCCGCCCCCGTTGCTGGTGTTCCGCTTGTCGTCGGGATAGGTGAACGGATCGAAGGTCAGTGCGCTATACACCGCTTCTTCGCCAGGGCCTTTGCTGAAGTCCATTTTATAACGGTGCGTCTGGGTGAATACATCCACACCATCGGTGCCGGGATCGCCATCGGCAGCCTCTTGGAACTCCAAGCCTTGGCGCTCCCACAAAATCTTTTTCCCG
>JANMSI010000178.1:0-31870 GCA_031389115.1 Akkermansiaceae bacterium | reverse complement strand
GATCGAGATGAGGGAGAGCAAGACCAGGATGACGACCGTCAATTCGAGGAGGGTCATACCGGACTTGGACTTCATGTTTTGGGTGTTTGTCAGTTTCATGTGTATTATTTATTCTATGTTATTCGGGTGTTGTTTGTTTTGTCGGATTGAGATCGCCGTGGGACTCGAAGCTTCTGAGTTCTTCGTGGGACGGACGGTCTCGGAAAGGGGTTGGGAAGAAAGTTAGAGGTTATTCGTTAAAAGTTATTGGGAAAGAAGAAGAAAAAGAAGAGGCCTTTTAGGCTAATAACTTCCAACCTATAACGATTAACTATCTTCGTCATCGTTCTTGTTCATTTTGACGTTGTGGAAGGTTTCTTCCGTGATGACGCCTTTGTTCAACAGGCGGCGGAGATTGGAGTCCCATTCGATGTTGCCGGCGCGGCGGATGACGTCTTCGAGCGAGCGGGCACCACCGTCATAGTTGGCGATGGCGCTGGAGACGGCGTCGTCGTTGTTTTGAAGGAATTCGTAGGTGAGGACGCGCTTTTGGACACCGTTGAGAAGCCCTTGGGAATGGATGAAGATGAGGATCTCCGCGAGGCGGCTAAGGACGGAGGTATGGTTTTCCTTGGGGTAGAGTTCGAGGATCCGGCCAATGGTTTTGACCGCTCCGGTGGTATGCAGGGTGGAGAGCACCAAGTGACCGGTTTGGGCGGCCTCCATGCAGGTTTCCATTGCTTCCCGATCGCGGATCTCACCTAGCAGAATGATATGAGGCGCTTTTCGCAGCACATCCTTAAGACCTTGGCGGTAGGAATGCACGTCCCGGCCGACTTCCTGTTGGGTGACGATGCTGGGCGACGGGATGCGGTGCCCTGGATAGTCCGGATCATCCATATCATCCGGGTATTGATACTCGATGGGATCCTCCACCGTGACGATATGCTTCGGATGATTGCGGCGCGCCCAGTCGATGAGAGATGCCAAAGTGGTGGATTTACCCGAACCCGTGGGGCCGGTGACCAAGCAGAGTCCGGCACGCTTGAGAACCCCGTGGCGGAGGGTGTCGGTGGTGTCAGTATCGATCCCCAAAGATTCGAGTTCGGGAATGAAATCATTGAGGATCCGGCAAGTGACGCCCAGTCCCGAGGAACTGAGGTGGGCCTGAATTCGCAGGCGTCCGGAACGCTCACCGCTGTCGCCCATGGGGATGCCGTCGCACGAGAAATCCGCGACGCGGGTTTCCGAAAAGGTCGCAATGGCAAGGCGGATTTTTTCATCGACTCGCATTTCGAGACCTTGGTCTTGTCCGAAGCCGTGGCTGCCACTTTCGCGGTTGGTGATGAGTTCCTTGAGGATCTCATTCATATTTCCTGCGGAGAGGATTCCCAGGAAATCGAGTTTCTCCATCCCTTTGTTGGTATGGATATAAACCGGGCGGTCAGCACGCATCTGGATGTCGGACACCCGTAACTCGCGGCAAACGCGGAAGATGATACCCAGCAGATCGGTTCCCCGCATGCCCGCCGCGAAACGCACCGGCACGTCAGCCGGGGCATAACCCGGAAGCGGCGGTGGTTCGATGACTGCGGTGAAGACGGACATATGATTGATCGGTTTCTTAGTTCGCTGCTTGTGGCGCGTGAGACTTGCCTTCGAAGCGCAAAATGGTTTCTTCTGCGGCATCCCTCATCCGGCTAATGAAAGAAAATCTATCTTCGCACTCGGTGATCCGCTGAGGCGACAGCAACTCCCAGTTTTTGGATTTGTCCCACTGCTGCGACATGGAAACATACCGCACAATGCAAAAATCGAGCAACTTAAGATACTGCCGCATCTGGTCGGTATTGAATTTGGGAGAGGAGTTTGCCTGATCGTTGAACATCAACTCCAGAATATTGCTGGTGGCGGCGGCGGCAGTGAGTGCCGGTCGGGGATCGTTATCTTGTTTAAGACAATATTGAATCATGTCTTCCGCCAGTTTTGCCGAAGAGGGCGTGAGCTCGGGACGAGTGCCGAGTTGTGGTTCGGTCAGGAAAAAATGCAGCGAGTTATAGTTCGCATAATGCGCCGGATCGAGCTGATAGGCGAAGCGCAGCTTGTCCTCGACTTGGCGGCGGAGGTAGCGCTTGTGGGCGTCGCTTGCAGACTTGGGATTGGTGCGAATTTCGGCAACCTTGTCAAGCGAGGCTAGGAGGTTTTCAAATCGGCCTCCCTCTGCTGGACTCGATTTCGGGACGTTGGTCGTCTCGTGGCTTTCGTGACGGCATGCACCACTATTCATGGCCCCGTGAAAATAAGTATCGATGGGTCCTTGCATCGCCATTGCAAAGACTTCGCCGTAGGGGCTGCCATTGATACCGAGAGGATTCAACGGAACCTCCAAATCTGCATTGTTAACCAACGGGCGTCCTGCAGATGCCCAAGCGAACACGCCAACGCCCATAAGGCTGGCAGTGAGTGCGTGAGTGATGATGCGGGACATGGGACTGAATGTTAGAATGAATTGATTTACGCCGAAAGCTTGGTGCGGAAGCAGAGACGGGAGAGTCCTACGTAAACCGCGAGGATGCCGATGAAGTAGAAAATCATACTAAAAAACAAACTTTGAGGCAGTGCTCCTGTCTTAAGAAGAAGCCGTTGAGTTAGATCGGCAAAATGATAGTGGGGCGAAAACAACCACACCCCATGCAGGATCGGATTTACTTCGAGCTCCAGCATGTTCTTGAGGTAGCCAACTCCGTATAATCCATATAGAGTGATGCCAAGAGTAACCGCGAAACCGGTAACACCCCCGAACCGCGATGCCAGCGCGGTCGCCAGAGCTAACAACGGCGCGATGACTAGCAGAAAGAGTGCGGCGTATTGGAAATTGAGAACCCACCACATGGATCGCTCGATAGGATCGGCAGGAGCGGCGGCGAATTGGCAGATCGCCGCAGTGATGATCGCCAAAGGCAGAATGAAGCAGAACACCGCGAGCCAGATTTCAAACAGCTGCCGGGTGGCGGAAACTCCGGTGGTTTGGAAGTATTCGCCGACTCCGGTTTTGGCGTTGTTCTCTCCCTGCTGGGCAGCAGTAAATAGACCCCAAAGCAGGGTGCAGGTCCAGAGCGTGCCCCAAGCTGCCAGGATTCTTGCCGGCTGGACGAGGATCGGCTTCTCGGTGGCGCTGGAAAGCAACGGCAATGCAAACGGCAGGACAATCACCGCAAGGGCACAGATCGCCCACGCCTTGCGTTGGAAAATCGTCGCTAGAGTAAGTCGGAAAAGTCTCATGACGGGTCAGTTCATTAAATTCTTAAGGCCGCTCCAGGTTTGGTCGCCGCCGCTGAAATGGCGGGCGTTCTTGCCCTCGATCATCAGGGCACTGGGCATTTCCATCGAGTCGTAGTCGGGGTGGCAGCTCACCAGTCGCAGCACGTTGGAGGCGGAGTCCTTCCAGATTTCCTCGAAGGCTTGGCGGGCGAAGGCGTCGAGACCGCTGAAGGGTTCGTCGAGTAGAAGAATGTTTCCCGAGTCGGGTTTCACGGAGAACTCGGCCACGATCAGGCTGGTCTTGCGGCGGTTACCGGTGGAAAGCCGACCGTATGGCTTTTTGACGTCGAGTTCGATATTCGCGGCGAGCTTGAGTGCATCGTCCAGACGTGACTTGGGAAGCAGCATGCGGAACACCATCGTCGGAGTGATGGTCGGATCGAAGCGGAGATCCTCAGGGAGATACTGGACGAAGCCCTCGACTCGGAATTCTCCGGCGACCGGCTTTTGGGTGCCGGCGAGCGTGCGGAGGAGAGTTGTCTTGCCGCGGCCGTTACGGGCAAGCAGGAAATGAGTGCCACCGCGGAGTTCGACCGCTTGGTCGAAGCGGGCCAGCGAACTGCCGTAGCCAATTTCTAAACCACTCTGGAGATGGATGTATGGAGAAATCTGGATCATGCTCTGAATTGGATTTCGATGCGGTTCTAGGTGAGATCGGCGTTTTGTCAAGTTGCCTTAGATATCCGCTTCGCTTATCTGTTTAAGAATTATGATAATCTTGTGGGGGAGGCAATCTTTTTTTGAACATTTTCAGGAGAGCAATGTCATCTTTTTGAAAAACCCTGATTTTTCGGCTCGAATCCCTGCAAAATCAGGGAATTCCCGCGTGTGCGTGACTAAAAAAAAACAGCGGGTTTTTCTGCGTGACGGCAAGAAGTTGACTGTTACAACCCCCGCAACGGAATGATGGCGGGCAAATTAACTTACCAACAGGCAGGGGTGGACACGCGCAAAGCGGCCGTTCTGGTGGGCGATATCGGCACCCATGTGCGCAGAACCCAACGGACCCGCAAACTGTGGGGAGCCTTCGGGCTATTCGCCGCCTGCTACGATCTCAGTAGTTATAAAGAGCCGGTAATGATGACCGGCTGCGATGGCGTCGGGACGAAACTGGAACTCCTGCTTGAGCACGATCTGCTTGAAACGGCGGGCAAGGATCTCGTCGCCATGAGCGTGAACGACATCCTCACCACTGGCGGCGATCCCCTGCTGTTCCTTGATTACATCGGCATCGCAGCGCTGCATGAGGAGAAAATCACGCGTCTGATTTCCGGCATGGCCGATTATCTCGAAGCTTGCGATTGCATTCTGGCAGGCGGTGAAACTGCGGAAATGCCGGGCATCGTCCCCGAGGGAATCATCGAACTGTCCGGATTCTGCATCGGTTGTGCCGAGAAGCCGGATCTTATCGACCCCACGACCGTCGCCATCGGCGATGTCCTGATCGGCTACCCCTCGGACAGCATCCACGCCAATGGCTGGTCGCTGGTGCGGCGGGTGCTCAACGAATTTCCGGGCGAAGTCACTGACCAAGAGCTGAATGAATGGCTGAAGCCCACCCGCCTCTACCATGACGTCACTCGCGATCTAAAAAAATCCGGGGTGAAGCCGAAAGCGATGGCGCACATCACCGGCGGCGGACTCCCGGAGAACCTGGAGCGCCTGTTCCGCGGCATGGGCGCGGATTTGAAAATCCCGCGCTGGGATCTCTTGGGCATCGACAAACTTCTTTCCCACGTGGATGCCGACGATCGGTTCCACACGTTCAACATGGGTATTGGTTGGGTGGCGATCGTCGCCGAGTCAGACGTCGCCGCCGCATTGAAGGCGGGCGATGGAGGCAGCATCCTCGGTCGGATGGTGCCCGAAGAGGGCGTCCGCGTTTGCGTAATTGGCGAGTGAACCTAGACTTGCCCCACGCATGAGCGACTTCCTCACCCACGAATGCGGAATCGCCGCAGTCCGGCTGCGCAAACCGCTGGCTTACTATTACGATCGTTACGGGACCTGCCTCTGGGGCCTGAACAAGCTGTTCCTCCTCATGGAAAAGCAGCACAACCGCGGCCACGACGGCACCGGGATCGGCTGCGTGAAGATCGACATGCCGATCGGCCAGCCCTACGTCAACCGTCGCCGGGGAATCGAAAAGGACGCGCTTGCCGAAATTTTCCGCAAGGAGATCAAGGACTTCTTCAAAATGTCCCGCAAAGGCGTGATGAATCACGAAGATCCCGAGAGTGTGAAAAAGCACTTCGATTTCGGCGGGGAAATTCTCATCGGCCACCTGCGTTACGGAACCTCGGGCGAATTCGATGAAGGCTGCTGCCATCCGTATCTGCGCCGCAGCAATTGGCCGACCCGGACGCTGATGGTGATGGGAAATTTCAACATGACCAACGCCGCCGAGCTCAATGACGTGCTCATCAGCCGCGGCCAGCACCCGGTTTTCGGAACCGACACGCAGACCGTGCTGGAGGAAATCGGCTACCACCTGGACGAGGCGCATACCGACCTCTATCGCCAGCTACGCGACGAGGGCGTCCCCGGCGAGGACATGCCTGCTAGAATTTCCGCTGCGCTCGACGTGCCGAAGCTCGTCGCAGAATCCGCAGCTTCCTGGGATGGCGGCTACTCCATCTGCGGCGTCATCGGCAACGGCGACATGTTCGTCATGCGCGATCCCTACGGCATCCGGCCGTGCCACATGTTAGTCACCGACGAGGTGATCGCCTTCGCCTCCGAGCGGGTGCCGCTGATGACCGTTTTCGAGGCGGACGCCACCCAAGTGAAAGCCGTGGATCCAGGGTCGATGATCACCATCAAGTCGGACGGCTCGATTCTGGATTCCGCGTTCGCGCCGCCTCAGAAATTCACGCCCTGCTCGTTTGAAAAAATCTATTTCTCCCGCGGCAACGACCCGGTGATTTACCGAGAGCGGAAGGCAATGGGAGCCGCGCTGGTCCCGCAGGTCGTGGAGTCCATCGCCGGTGCGTTCGACAAGACCATCTTCTCCTTCATCCCTAACACCGCGGAAACGGCTTACTACGGCCTAATGGACGGTCTCCGCCTTTATCGCCGCCAGGAAGTCCGTTCGTCCATTCTCCAAGCCTCCAGCGACGGCACTCTCACGCCCGAGCTGGTCGATGACCTGATCCTTCGAAACTGGCCGCGTGGCGAAAAAGTCGCCCACAAAGACATCAAGATGCGCACCTTCATCTCGCAGGAGAAAAGCCGCGACCAGATGGTTTCCCATGTTTACGACATCACTTACGGCGTCGTGAAACCAGGAGACTTCCTCGTGGTGCTGGACGACTCGATCGTCCGAGGAACCACGTTGAAGCAGTCGATTCTCAAGATCCTCGCGCGCACCAAGCCGTCCAAGATCGTCGTCTGTTCCACCGCACCGCAGATTCGTTATCCGGATTGTTATGGCATCGACATGTCGGAACTCGGCAAGTTCATCGCCTTCCAAGCCGCGGTGAACCTGCATCGCCGCGCGGGTCGGCAGTCTTTGTTAGACCGGGTGTATGATGATTGTCGGGAGGAATTGAAACTCCCCGTCAACGAGCGCCGCAACCGCGTCCAAGCGGTTTATGAAAGCTTCACCACGGAGGAGGTTTCTGCGGAAATCAGCCGCATGGTCTATCCGGAGGGCATCGACTGGCATGGCGACGTGCAGGTGATTTTTCAATCCATCGAGAATCTCCACGCCTCGATCAAGGGTCCCTGCGGAGACTGGTATTTCACCGGAAATTATCCAACGCCCGGCGGCTACTCGATGGTCAATCTCGCTTACCTCCGATGGTACGAAGGTGTGGGAGGCCGCAGCTACGACCTCCCACTGTAAGTCACGCGGGGGAAGCCCGTTGACACGAATCGACGGATTAGACAAAGTATAACCATGTCCGCCTCGCGAGCCACCGTTACTCTCAAGAAGTGGGGAAACAGCATCGGCCTGGTGCTTCCCGCCTCGGTGGCAAAGGCCGCCCGCTTCTCATCCGGAACGAAGGTGGAAATCGACGTTTCCGACGAATCGATGGTCATTCGGAAATCGGCCGGACAGTCGCGCATCGAGGAGCTTTGCGGTGGGATCACGCCCGAGAACACACCCGCCGAATCCCAATGGGGCGATCGGCTGGGAGGGGAGGCGTGGTGAAGGCCCCATACGTCCCGGACCGGGGCGACGTCGTCTGGACGGATTTCAATCCACAGGCTGGCCGGGAACAGGCCGGAAAACGCCCGGCCCTCGTCCTTTCGCCGAAAGCCTACAACGCCAGGACCGGCCTTGCCGTCATGGTGCCGATTACAAGCCATGCGAAAGGCTATCCCTTCGAGGTGGCGGTCCGCGTGAAATCCATCTCCGGCGTCGCCCTCACGGATCACTTGAAAAACCTCGATTGGAGGGCGAGGGGCGTGGCCTTCGCCGGAAAAGTTTCCCCCGCCGCCCTTGAAGAAACGAATGCGAACATCGCGGCGCTGCTTGGCATCTGATCGTTGCCGGGCGATGTGAAAGGCGTGCGCCGTTCTTTCGGACTGCGGGGACATGTCCCCCGCTTTCCCACCGGCCGACATGTCGGCCAGTGAGAAAGCTCCGACATGTCGGAGCAGTCCAGCTTTAGGAGCTACTTGACCACCACGGAGATCAGTTCCGTGCGCTTGCCGGACTCGGGATGGACCTCGAGCACGACACCGATGCCGGGGGCATAGAACTTGTGTTCGAAGTTCCCCGGTTCCAGCGGGGAGAAATCCCGGGTTTTCAGGCAGTTGGAATAAGTCCCGGCAGGGACGGTGACGGTCGCGTCGAGCGCGAGCACCTTGCCTGCATCCTCCGCTTCGTCGTAGTAGAGTTCCTGGCGGTAGGTTTTCCCCACCTTTGGCTTCGCAAGCATAATGATGCCTGGCCTTGCGCCATCACTCCAGCTTCCCACGCGCCGTCGGTGGTGGTGATCAGACCGTCTTCGTATTCCGCGGTGCTCTCGCCGAAATACCAGACGTTGCCGTCCCGGTCCTGGGCGAACCAGTCGTCGGTATCCTCGATGAGCGAGCCATCGAGATGCACCGCATCGTGGACGACCAAGCAGGTCACGCCGAGGATTTTGCGAGTCCGGTGGGTGACTTCGAAGGCGATCGTTTCGATCCCTTCCTCGTCCTCGGCGCGGTAGTTGTAAGTGGTGCCGGGGACCAGCGGGAACAATGGATTCGGGTTGGCGGCGACTTCCTCCGAGGTCAGGAAATCCGCCGGGTTGATCTCCGGGTTGTAGCGGATCTCATCAAGATCGTGGCAGAGCTTTTTGCGGGCGGCAAATTGCGCTTTGACCTCCTCCTGGGCCTCCTTGTAATCCCGTTTAGCCCGCTTGGCCGACCGGTCACGGGTTGCGGCATTGGGTCCGTTGTTGGCATTGGCGAGCGCGACATTGTAGTCCGCCAGCGCATCGTGCTCGCCGGCCTCGCGCATGAACCGCGCGGTGACGATGCACGGATCATCCGCGTGCGGTCCGGCATTCGCGGGTGCCACCAGCAGCGCGGCGGCCAGCGCGACCGCCGGTGGGGTTATCAGTTCCAGGCGGGGTTTCAGAGATGCGATTTTCATAATTCTAGTTTTTAGGGTTGGTTAAGTTGCCACCCGGATCGGGCGGACGCTTGTGAGAAAAGCCCCGCCGCCTTAACGCTGGCTGAAGGGCGGGGAAGTTTTTTCACGAAAAGGGCGCTCCCCGATTCAATCGCCGCCGAAATCCCATTCCCACCCGAACAGCACCGCCCACTCCCCGCTGTCCTTGAGGACCATGCCCTGCTCCAGGACCAAATGGGCGTTGACGTTCCAGCCGATACCCAGCGTCGCCTCAGTTTCCCTGGCCTGCCGCCCGCCGGTGTAGGAAACGCTGGCGATCTCGGCGATCAGATCGATGTCTGGATTCAGGTGCCACTCGCACGCGAGCGATGCCTCGATTTCATCGTCCTCTTCGGGATCCCCAATGTCGGTGTAGGACAAATTAAAAGCCAACTCGGCCAGCACCAAGTCCTTGCTGGCGATGAGTCCGAGCGAGTAGTCGCGCCGCGGATCACCAAGATCGGGAGCAGCGGCGGTCGGCCAGCGGACGAGACCTTCCAAGCCCAGCGCCGGGCGATACCTGCGCTCGGTCACGAACTCATAATCCACCGCCGTTTCCAAATCGCCGATGCCGGACACCGAGGCGACGTCCTCCGATTTCGAGTCGATGCTGGCATATTCGGATTCGATGAAAATTCCAAGCCTCTCACTGACGGCATATTCCAGAAGCATGGGAAACGCGAATTCAGTCTGCTCGTCCTCGACCTGATACTCCACGCCCCCGCCGATCACGAACGATGCCAGCGGAGCCCACACCGAGGGCGCGACGTCGGTCGGTCCGGCCGATGACACCGACGGCCGGGTTTTGGTAATTCTAGCGGACGCGGGCGCGGCGGTGGCGAGCAAACCAGCCAGCATGAGAGACGTTCGTTTCATTTGCGGGTGATTGAAATGAGAGTGGACACCTCGCCGTCGGTGGACTCGGCCTTCACCAGCCCCACGCCTTTCGCATACCATTTTCTGGAGGTGCCGGACTCCAGCATGGACCACTCGCGCATTCTAACGCAGTCCTTGAAGGCTCCGAACGGCACGGTCATCGCCTCCCCCAGCGCGGCGATCTGGCCGATGTCCTCGGCCACGTTCGCGAGATACTCCATGCGGAAGCGCTCGCCGATTTTCAGACGGGCGGGCATCACGATTCCGGGTTGCGCGCCTTGGACTCCCGCCTCCCACGAACCCTCTGCGCTGACCCGCCCGAATGTTAGAAATTCCTTGGCTGCCTCCCCGAAGAACCAGACGGTGCCCTGCTTGTCCTGTGCGAAGTAGGTCCGCGCATCCTCCTTCAGCACTCCGTCCAGCGTGACCGTGTCCCGCACCACCACGCATTTCACGCCCATGACGGTCTTGGTTTCGCCGGTGACGGCGATCTTGTTCTCACGTTTTTCGCGGCCGAACTGCTCGAGGAAAACGGCGGTGGTCCCCGGCACCAGCGGGAAATACGGATTGCGGACGACGTGCGTGAAATTCGCGGGAACGATCGCCGGCCGATACGGTTCGCCCGCCCCGGCCACCACTAACAGGACAAGCAGCGTGAGGCAGAATTTCATGGTCGTTTGTTGGTTGGGAAAAAAATGGTGGCCTGAAAACGGGCATCTTCCAGCAGTTTTACATCGAGTCGCAGGCCGAGCATTTCGCTAAGCGCCCGCGCGATCGAGAGGCCGAGTCCGATGTGGCGTCGGTCCGTACGTGACTCGTCCTTGCGCCAGAATCGGTCGAAGACATGTGCAAGATCCGTCTGGGTCAGATCCTTGGGCGTATTCGTCAGCCGGAGCTCCACGCCGCCGGCGCTGGTGACAGCGGCACATTCGAACGACGTGCCCGTTTCGCTGTGGGAAATCGCGTTCTCCATCAGGTTCCGCAGGATGATTCCAAGAATGTCCTCGTCGCACTGGACCGCGAGTTCCGGCGCGATGCTTTCGTGAAATTGAAGCGGTTGGTCGGGTCCAGGCACGCGCTCCCAGCACCGGCGCACGAATGCGTGCAACCCGATCCGGCGCATTTCCACGGAGCCATGCCCTGCCTCGGATCTGGAAAGGGTCAGCAGGGCGCTGACAATGGTTTCCAAGTGAAGCGAGATCTCACGGGTGTCTTGGAAGAACTGGCGCGTCGTCTCCGGATCGTCGGGCCATCGCCCGCCCACCTCGCAGGCCGTGCGCAGCTCGGCGATGGGCGTGCGCAGCTCGTGGGCGAGGTCGTTAGAGAACCGCCGCTCCCGCTCGAAGGCCTGCTCCACCCGGTTGAGCAGGCGGTTCACCGTCGCCTCGATCGCCGCGAGCTCGACCGGCGGCGCGGCGATGTCGAGACGCTTGTCGAGCGTATCGGGAGCGATCGCCGAGATCTGGGCATTGATTTCCTCGATGGGACGCAAGGCCCGCGTGATCGCCCGCCGGACCAACCCAGCCAGCGCCAGGGCCAATGTCACGGACACCCCGACCACAGCGAGGTGGAGCGAGCCTAACAAGGCATCCAGCGGTTCACGGCTGCGGGCCACCACCAGCACCAGCTCGATGCTTGCGGGGTCCACCGTCGCAGGGATTTCAAATGACTGCTCCTGCGGATCATCCGGCAGGATTTGCATGTCCAACTCGCCCACTTGCGGAGTGAAACGCCGCTGCACCAGGCGGCCGCGCCGGCCATTCGGGAGACGCGCGTCCCAAGCCGCCGGACCGCGCGCATCGGACCGGGGAAGATTGTCCGTGCCCAAAGTTTGCGACAGCCCAACGACGGTGCCGTCACTGAGAAACAACTGGCAATATGCCGGATCCGTGGTCCTCCCCGATCCTGCGGAATAGGTGTCGGGCACATCCCAGAATACGATGCCGCCCTTGCGCTCTGCGTTGCGAATCAGCATGGCGGCCTCGGCATCGAGAATCTGGTCGAAATTCTCGACCAACCGCCGGTGGATGACGGCCAGCAGGATCGATCCCGCGATAAATAACAGAATCAACGTCCCGGCCACGATCGTGACGGTCAACTGGCGGCGGATCGACGGTGGTGTCGGCTCCCCTTTCATTCGATGAAATAGCCGTGGCCCCGCCGGGTGTGGATGATCGGTGCCGCAGCATGGCAGCCGATTTTCTTGCGCAGCGTGCAGACCAGAACCTCGATGACATTCGGCCCCGGGGACGAGTCGCTGTCATGGATGGCATCGATCAACCGCTCCTTGGATAGAATCCGCCCGCGGCTGAGTGCCAGCTGCTCGAAGATCGAATGCTCTGCGGGAGTTAGATTGAGCGACCGGCCGTCGCGCGAGACGGCGTGCAGGGCCGTGTTCAGCACCAGTCCGCCGATGGCGATCTCTGGATTTTTCTCACCATGCTTGCGGCGGGCCAGCGTTTCTAACCGTGCGCACAGTTCATCGAACGAGAACGGCTTGACCAAATAATCGTCCGCTCCAAGGCGCAACCCGCGGATGCGGTCCTCCACCTGATCCTTCGCGGATAGAATCAGGACATGGGTTTGCCTGCCGATTTCGCGCAGCCGCCGCAGCACCGTTAGACCGTCCATCGTGGGGAGCATCAAATCGAGCACGATGACGTCGTAGTCGTTGAGCCGGGCGTAGTCGAGTCCCTCCGCACCATCGGCCACCAGATCCACGGCGTGCCCTGATTTCCTAAGCCCGACTCCGAGCGAGCGCAGAAGATGCCGGGAATCCTCGATGACGAGCAACTTCATGGTGGGTGACGATAGGGCGGAGGCAGTCCGCTTCACAAGAGCGCACGCGGCCCGGCAGCCGCGGCGCTCGAGGCGATGCTCAGGGAGCGGTGCTGAACGCGTTTTCCGATAGGGTTTGATTCCCGCCCTTCTCGATCGCGAGCACCTCGCACTTGTATGTACCGTTCCGCTTCAGGAATGTCGGCGGGACGATCATGCTGGTTTGCGAGGCGGGCAGCACCGCGCTCAGGACGCGGTTAGGCACGGGGCCGTCCTCCACCACGAGCACCTCATAGCGGGTGATCCGGCTGCCCGCCGGATCGGCGACCGGGTCCCAACGGACCACCATGGTATCGACATCCTGCACCGAGTCCTGGAGGGGCGAGAGGAGCACCGGCCCGGCTGGAATCGCGTGGGTCAGCTTCGCGACGCTCGCCAGTTTCATGCCGGTGATGGTCTCGCCAGTGAAACGGTAGTTTCCCTCCGGGAAGCGCGCGAGGAACTGGTCCAGCGGCAAGTCTTCGAAGCCCGGCTCGGCGCTCTCGATGAACACTTCCGTTAGCCCGGTCTTCTTCACACTTCCGCCGCCTTCCACCGAGAAGATCAACTTCCCGGCCGGGCTGAAAATGTTCACGAATCTCCAGCCCTCCGCATCGAGGTTGACATGCAGGCCGGAGTCGCCATCGGTCGAGTTCACCTCGATCCGGATACGGGCGTCCGAAAAGGGAAGGGTTTCTTTCGGCTTGGCCGAGGCGAAGGCGGGCAGCCCGGCCAGCAGCACGCCCAGCAGGAGGACGGGACGGTTCAATTGCTTCAATCCGTGGAGTTCATGGGATGGTTTCATCTTCGTGTTAGTTTTAGTGTTATTGGTTTAGCGCACGCGCCAATTTGCACGGGCGACACCGTGAACATCCCCTCCCCGGCTTAATCCCACCTTAACGAGAAAGGAAATTTCAACGCAGTGTGGTATCGGAACCGCCCTCAAAACTAACAAGTGGATCCATCACTTGGATCACTCCTATACCTAACCAAGGGAAACGGATCGCTGACTTTCGTCGGCGTCAGGTATAGACCGCATCAATCCGTCATTACCACCGGCACGATGGTGCCGTCCGGGCCGTGCGTTAGCTTGTCGATGCAGGTCTCGCGGCTGCCGCGATACGGGCCGTCGCCGGTGCGCTTGTTCCACCGGTGATAGACGATCCACCAGTCTCCGCCTGAGGGGAACTGGACGATCGAATGATGTCCCGGACCCTTGTGATGCTCATCGCTCTTCAGGATTTCCCCGCGATGTTCCCAAGGGCCGAGCGGCGATTTCGAAGTCGCGTGGTGGACCGAATAACTGGATTTCTGCCAGTCGCCATGGCTGTAGGTCAAATGATAGACGCCGCCTTGGACATGCATGAATGCGCCTTCGGTGAAATTCTTCGGTGTCGCCACGGGGATCTCCCGGCGGAAGGTCATCATGTTGTCATCCAGCTCGAAGACCCGCAGCTTCGCGCCCGCGCTGCCGCCTGCGTAGAAGTAGAATTGATGGCTCGCCGGATCTCCAAACACCATCGGATCGATCGCCTCGAAGCCGTTTCCACCCGTGAGCAGCGCCTTGCCCGAATCTTTGAACGGCCCCGCCGGGGAATTTCCCTCCGCCACGCCGATCCGCGACGGGCGACCTTCGCTCTGCGGGCCGACCGAGTAGTAGAAGTAGTAGCGGGAACCTTTTATCGCGAGGCATGGCGCCCAGGGTCCGAGATCCCGGCGCTTCTCCGAATTGAGCCAGGGCACGTCCTTGAAATCTAACACCGGCCCCTGCTTCTTCCAGTTTTTCAGATCGGTGGACTCGAAGGCGAGGAAGTTCTTACCGCCCTCGGCGCGGGTCGGATAGATCCAGACGCGTCCGTCGATCACGATCGCATGCGGGTCCGCTCCGCTGAAACCCGGGTTCTTTGCCCGGGCGGTCACGGAAGTTAGAATGAGCAGAATTGTCAGACGAATCATGGGCCCACCCTACAGCAATTCAGCGCCCCGGCTTTCTTCGTTTTTGGGGCCTGATAGAGTCGGCCTCATTTTAAAAACACTTCCCGCGCCTTGGCTCCCTCGCCGGGGCCGACGATGCCGCGTTGCTCAAGGATATCGACCATCCGCGCGGCGCGGGTGTAGCCGAGGCGGAGGCGGCGTTGCAGGAGCGAGGTGCTGGCCTTCTGTTCCTGGCGCACCACTTCGATGCATTTCATGATGAGATCCTCGTCGGCTTGAGAGACGTCTTCTTCGTCATCGTCGCTGTCGTTATTGATTGAAGCTTGGATGTCGGTCTCGAACTTCGGTTTTCCCTGCTTGGCGCAGTGGTCGATGATCCGCTCGATCTCGGCATCGGTGACGAAAGCTCCTTGGGCGCGCTCAAGTTTTGCGGAGCCGGGCGGGAGGTAGAGCATGTCACCCTTGCCGACGAGTTTGTCCGCGCCCTTGGTGTCGAGGATGACGCGCGAATCGAGCGCGGAGGAAACCTGGAACGCGATCCGGCACGGGATGTTCGCCTTGATGATGCCGGTGACCACGTCCGCCCGCGGGGTCTGGGTGGCGATGATGAGGTGGATGCCAGCGGCGCGCGCCTTCTGGGCGATGCGCGCAATGCACATTTCCACGTCGGCGGGCGCGGTTTGCATGAGGTCGGCGAGCTCGTCGATGAGGACGACGATGTAGGGGAAACGGTCGGGGATTTTTTCCTCGAAAAATTCCTCATCGTCGAGATCGGCTTCGGGTCCAAGTTCGCCGGATTCCAGGGCGAGGGCGATCGCTTCGAGTTCCTCGTCGGTGACCAGCACCTCGGGTTCGGGTTCTTTTTCGACCTCAACCTCGACGGCTTCCGGACGCGGGCGGGAGTTGAAGCTATCGAAATTCCGGACGCCGATCTTGGCGAAGATGCGGTAGCGCTTTTCCATCTCGTTGACCACCCACTTGAGCGCGGCCACGGTTTTCTTGGGATCGGTGACGACGGGGACGACGAGGTGTGGCAGGCGGTTGTACATCTGCATTTCCACGACCTTCGGATCGACCATGATGAACCGCAACTCGTCCGGGCCGAACTTGAAGAGCATCGAGGCGATGATCGAGTTGATGCAAACCGACTTACCCGAGCCGGTCGCCCCGGCGACGAGGCAGTGCGGCATCGCTGCGAGGTCGCCGATGACCGTCTTGCCGTAAACGTCCTTGCCTAGCGCGAGGGGGATTTTCTTTTTCGCCGAGCGAAATTCCGGGTCATGCAGCAATTCCGCCAGCGGCACGGCGACTTTTTGCGAGTTGGCGATCTCGATGCCCACGGTGTCCCGGCCGGGGATCGGCGCGAGGATGTTGATGCGCTCGGCGCAGGTGGCGCGCGCGATATCCGCCTCTAACTGGGAGATCCGTGACACCCGCAGGCCGGTGGACGGATAGATTTCGTAGCGGGTGATGGTCGGGCCCCGAGTGATGTCGCCAGCCGTGACCTCGATGCCGAATGCTTGCAACGTTTCGATGATCGTCCGTTGGGTGGAAAGCAGTTCCTCGCGATTTGCCTCGGGCGCTTCCACGGTCTCGTCAATGTCTAGCAGGTCGAAGCCGGGTAGCTCGTAGTTTTCAAATCCAGTGACGGATAGAAACTGGTGTCCTGCCGGCTGCTGCTTGCGTTCGAAGGGTTTCGTCCCAGGCAGGTGCGGCTCGTTGGCGCGCCGTTGCGACGCGTCGATGATCTGCGGGGTGGGGATTTCGCGCAGCGGCAGGAGCGCCTGCGGATCCTCGTCGAGAGGTTTGGTGGGTTTCGACGACTCGCGGTCCTTGCGCCGTTGTTCGCGCTGGCGCTCGCGCTCGGCGAGCATCTCCGCCTCGCGGGCGGCGATTTTTCCGCTCGCGGTGCGGGTCGCCTGCCACTCATGGAGCTTCCGCCAGGCCAGACGATAACAGATTCTCGCGAAACGAACGGGCTGCTGGCCCGTGAGCATGATCATCGCGACCAGATACGCTCCGCCAGTTAGAATGAGCGCGCCGGCGCGGCCGATCACTGGTGTTAGGAGGAAGCCGCTCACCCCGTCGCCGATGACTCCGCCGGGGCTGTTCGCCAAGCCGCAGCTCTCCGCCCATTCCTTGAAAAAGAAATCCGCCGCATCGAGCCAGGCCGCACCGGCGATCAGCAGGAGGCAAAACCCCAGCACCGCCCGCGGCCAAATCCGCGTGTCGAAGGCGAGCTTGATCACCCCGAACCAGATGAATCCCACCGGCAAAAAGTAACCGACCGCACCAAACAACAGAAATTGAAGGAATCCTAAAATTCCGCCGACCGGGCCGATCAGGTTTTCGCCCTTGGCACCGGATTTCCCTGCAAAGGCTTCCAGCAGGCCCCATTTTGGTAGGTCCGCCGGGCTGTATTTCACCAGTGAGAGCAGCAGCAGCAATCCCGCCGTGATCCAGACGATGCCGGTGATCTCGTTCGACCACCGCGTCGGTTCGGGGAGTTCTCCCCGCTTTTTGTTATCCTTGATGGCCATCAGCTTTTCTGCGGCCACAGCATCCCCCGACCGACGGGATGGGGCAAGATTGTTTTAATACACGGAAAATAAGGGTTTCCTAAGTAATCCGGGCTTGGAGTGCCCGCGAGGCCAGACAAATCTTCCATCGTGCGTTTGCTCACGCTGAAAATCCAGGAACCCCTCCCCGGCAACGTCCTGCCGGAAATGGCCGCCGATCACGGCCCGGAAGAAGCCGCCCGCCGCTATCGGGCCATCGTCGTGACCACGCTTCGACAACTCCGCTGGCTTGCGGATGCAAGGCTCCGGCTAGCCGTCGAGCCGGATGATGCGCACGAAGCCGTTCGCTTTTGGCTGCTCCCCCGCCTGGCGGGAAAATGGCAATTCCACGAAACGGTTTTCCGCAGCGAGGGCTGGGAAATCGACTTCAGCGGAAATTTCGATGCGTTCCCGATCCAAGCGCACGGCAACATCCTCTGCCCTTTTCTCGGAGCCCGCTGGGTCCACACTGCACTGTTAGGCTTGGGACATTCCACCCACCGCGTCATCGGTCCGGCGACCGGCGGCGGCGAATATTTCACCGCTCACGCACCGGCCGCGGCGACTCATTTCCCACCGAGGATCTTGCCCGAGCTGCCCGTCATCCAATCCAGCGACCACTGGCAGCAAGCGCTCGATAGCGCCCTCGGCCCCGCGCTGAAACGGGCCTGGGAGGAGGAGGGCCACCCGTGATGGAGCGCAAACCAGCCAGCGATTCCCAATTCCAAACCACGCTGTGGTCCGTAGTCCTGCGCGCCGGCGGGCCGGACGATCCACCGCAGCGGGCGGCTTTGGGGAGGCTTTGCCAAATGTATTGGAAGCCGCTGTTCGTGTATTGCCTGGGCCAACGTCGCCGGGTGGAGGACGCGGAGGATTTGACCCAGGCGTTCTTCGGGCAGCTGCTCGCCCGCGACACGCTGCGGGTGGCAGATCCGGCGAGGGGAAAATTCCGGGCGTTTCTGCTGACCTCGTTCAAGCACTTCATCGCGGACGAGGGCGACCGCGCGCGGGCCGCGCGGCGCGGTGGCGGCGTGGCGCAGTTGTCGTTCGACGCGGATTTCATCGAAGCTTACCGGCTTCCCGCATCGGCGGAAATTTCACCGGAGCGGGCCTACGACCGGCAATGGGCGCACGATCTGGTGGCGCGGGCAACCGTCGCGCTGCGCTCTGAATATGCGGCGATGGGCAAGGCGCGGTGGTTCGAGTGGGTGGCCGGGCGGGACGCGGGTGCCAGCTATCAGACTGTGGCCAGCGAGCTGGGCTGCACGGAAGACGCGGTGAAGAGCTTCGCGAAACGCGCCCGACGTCGCTTCAAGGAATTGCTGGAAAGTGAAATCGCGGACACCGTCGCCTCACCCGCCGAGGCGGTGGAGGAGATGGCCTATCTGGTAGAACTTTTGCGCGGTTAGGGAAACCGCCACTTGCCGGGAAAAATTCCGTATGGTCGAGAGCATGCACGATTCCGAAGTCCCGAGGCGATGTCCGCTATGTGGCAGTCCCGTCCCGGCAGGTGCGGGCGCGCTGCTGTGCGCGGTCTGCGTGCTAACAGATGCGCCGGAGGATGAGGAACAAGATGGCCAGCGGATCGGCTCCTACACGCTGCTGGGAGAAATCGCCCGCGGCGGGATGGGAGTCGTCTATCGGGCGCGGCAGGAAGGATTGAACCGGATCGTCGCCCTCAAAGTGCTGCCCGGCGCGGCCTTCGCTTCGGCGGAGTTCCGGCAGCGTTTCCAGCGGGAGGCGGAGACCGGTGCGAGCCTGAAACATCCGGGGATCGTGAGGATTCATGAAATCGGACAGGCGCTCGGCCAGCCGTTTTTATCGATGGATTTCATCGATGGTCCGTCGCTTGCCGAGAGGCTGGCGGAGCGGCGACTGCCGGTGGAATTTTCCGCTCATCTCGTGCGTGAAGTGGCCCGGGCGGTGGCGCACGCCCATCTTCACGGAGTCGCGCACCGGGATTTGAAGCCCTCGAATATCCTCATCGGCCCGGACAACGCTCCGGTGCTGACCGACTTCGGTTTGGCGCGGTTTCTCGACTTGGAATCCAGCCGGGGAAACACCCACGATCTCATCGGTTCGTCGCCGTATCTGCCGCCGGAAAGGATCGCATCGCCGGCCGATAGCGACCCGGTCGCGGAAGATGTCTATGGTCTGGGCGCGGTCCTCTATCATTGTCTAACCGGCAGGCCGCCGTTCATGGCGGATTCCCTCACCGCCTTGCTTGCGGCCGTGGCTGCCGGCGAGCCGGTGCCGCCCCGGCGCTTAAATCCTTCCGTGCCGCTGGACCTGGAAACCATCTGTTTGAAATGCATGGAAACCTCGCCCGCCGCACGCTATGCCGCCGCGGCCGAGGTGGCGGATGAGCTCGACCGCTTTCTCCGGGGCGAAGCGATCCGCGCCCGGCCGCCGGGGGCGATGGGCCACCTCGCGAAATGGATCCGGCGCAAACCGGCGATCGCCTCGCTGGTCTTGGCGCTGCTGCTGGCGATCGTTTCTGGCACCGCCATTACACTGATTGGGTGGCAGCGGGCTGCGGACAGCGCGAGCGATTTTCAAAAAGTCGCGGAGCAGCGCCGGGTCGATCTCTACTCGGGAAATCTCGCGGCTGCGGCGGCGGCGATGGATGCGGGGAACCGCCAACAAGCCCGCGCACTGCTAGGTGCGTGCCGGCCGGGCCGCGCCGAGTCCGACCTGCGGGGCTATGAATGGTTCCTGCTAGAAGCGCTGTTGAAGCCGCGCGAATGGTTTTCCACCGGAGCCCACGGGCACATCCTCACAGCGCTGGCCTGGTCTCCGGCGGGCGACACCTTGCTGAGCGCGGGTCACGACGGTTCGCTGGTTTCGTGGGGTTTAAATGACCGCCGCCTCGTTAGAAATGCGGAGATCCTTCCTCCCGGCAGCCCCCGGATTCACCAACTCGCGTGGATGCCGGACGGAAGCGCTTTTATCGCCGCAGAAGGCGACCGGATCCGCTGCCGCCGTCGGGGCGGGACCGCACCGCTGTGGGAGATCCCGGGTCGGCAATTTTCCCTGGCCGGGAATGGCGGCGTGCTTGCGGTTTCCACAGGCTGGCCTTTTTACTATCAGGCTGCCGGACAGGCGGGCATCTGGGATCTCGCAAAAAATCAGGCTCCAGTCCTGCGCCGGACCCTGCCACTTCCGGCGCGTGCGGTGGCGATCTCGCCGGATGCGCGCTGGCTGGCTTTCGGCATTCCGGGGCAGAGACATCCTGACGGCGAACGTGGCGGGATGTTCGTGGACCTGACGCTGCCGGATTCGCCGCCGCGAAAGTTCGCCACTTCCGGCAGCGTTTGGAGCCTGGTTTTCGCCCCGGATTCTTCGGAGGTCGTGACCGCGACTGCGTCCGCGGAAGCGCAGGTCCACCGCCTCGACCTGGTTTCCGGGCGCGAGGAAATTCTTCCAGTCACTCACACCGCCCGCGTCTGGTCGGCCACGTTTTCGGCGGATTCCAAATCCCTGCTCACCACCTCCTCCGATCGGGCGCTGTGCGTCCTGCCCCTTGCCGGTGGGCCGCCGGACATCCTGCCACTGGCCCACGACAATGAAATCTGGGCCGCTGCGATCCATCCCTCTGGCCACCTCGTGGTAACCGGCGACAAGGACGGGACGCTCAAAATCTATCCGTTGCCGCTGCCTCACGCCCCGGCGGAAAATCTGCCGCGCCACGCGCATTTCCGCTATGCCCGCCCGGTCTTCACCGCAGATTCCGCGCGGCTTTTCGTTTGCGAAACCTCACCCCGCTGGCGCACGGCGGAGTGGGATTTCGCCAACGGCTCGGTAGCGCCCGCCGCCACGAATTTCTATCCGCTAGGCCTCGACGCCGCCGGCACGCTTGTCTGGCGGGACAACGATGCCCGGACGCTAACAACCCAACAAGCCGCGCGCGCCCCGGCAGCGTTCCCGCTGTCCGCCGAATCGTGGCCCGCCGTTGCAAGCAATCACCACCACGGCCTCTCGACCGACGCGCGGCATTACTATCAGTTCTCCGCAACCGGCCGCGCCGCCACCGTGGATCTCGCCACCACAGCCGTCCGGCAAATCCAGAACTTCTGCCACGCCTCGCCAAACGCCTCCGCGCTCTCGCCCGGCGGGCGCTTCCTCGTCGCGGCCACTTGGACCGAGCTGATCGTCCATGATTTCTCCAGCGGGAAAACCACGCGCCTGCCGAATGACCCGCATTGGGCGAAGTCCATCGCCTTTTCTCCCGACGGCAGCCTGTGCGCCACCGGTGGCAACGACGGCCACATCCACCTGCGCCGGTTGCCGGATTTCACCGTCGTGGCGAAACTCAGCGGCCACCTCTCGGAAGTCTCCGGCCTCGCGATTTCCCCGGACGGCCGCACGCTCGTCTCTGCGGAAATCGGCGCCGGCCTGCGCTTCTGGCGGCTCGACACGCGGCGCGAAGTCATGCGGCTGCCACTGCCGGCAGTCACGGAAAGCCTCACCTTTTCGCCGGACGGCCAGAGCCTCGCCGTCACGATCAGCCCGTCGGCGGCGTCCCCGAGAGAAGGCCAGGTCCTCGTCATTTCCTGCCCGCGGAGGGAGAAATAAATAATTCTTCCCGCCGCCGCGCCACCTGCCGGGGAAAAATCCTTATGGCTGGGTATGGCCCCGCCTGAGCGCCCAGCGCTCACCCTCCCGGGCGGGGCCGCCACTTCCAACTAACAGCCCATCATGAAACCATTCCTCGTTTCCTGCCTTGCCCTCGCCGCCACCGTCCATGCCCAGGTCTTCACGCCGAAGGACATCGACCTCGACGTGACTTTTAACAACGTCAACCCGGCCGTCACCGGCCCGATGACCGCGCCCGGCGGCCCCGGCCTCAAGCGGATTTTCGTCACCGCCACCACCGCTCCCGCGCCTCCCGGCGGAGCCCGGCAAGCGTTGAAAAACTACGACGCCACCGGCCCGCTAACAGCGCCCACCGTTTTCACCGTGGACGACACGGCCGGCGGACTCACCTACTCCGCGCAGGTGCTCGCCCAGCTGGACAGCGGCCAGCAATACTACTTCCCCGCCGTCGCCGGCCTCTCCACCGTCGGTGGCCCACCGCCGCCATGGACTGTCACAAACACGGCCACGCTCGTGAATTTCACGTTCGTCGATCAGCTCAACGCCCCCATCGCGCTCGACGGCGGCCTGCTCCTCTCCGAGGACCTGGACAACCCCACCCTCGCCCCCGGAAATCTCTATCTAACCAGCGGCGCGACCGGTGCCAGCTTCCTCGCCCGCGGCGGCTCCCACACCCGCTTCACCCTCTACGCCGACCTCGGCGGAAGTGACCCGGCCGGCGGCAAGTATCGGAAAAAGTACGTCGTCGGGAATTTCGTCACCAACCCCCTCCCCGCCGACACCGTGCAGTCCGTCACCGTGACGATCAACTCCGCGAACAACGCCACCGCCGCTCTATCAGGCCGGTTCGACGTCACGCTCGCTGCCGTTTCCCCGTCCGCGCCCGCCACCACGCCGGATGGATTTTTCGAAATCTACGCCCCCACTCCCGTGCCTAACGACGCCCGGCCGGACTACCCGCTCATCCGCGTCGTCTTCGGCACCGGCGACGGCTACGGGAACTGGGAGCGGGAAAAACCCTTCCTCGGCACGAATTTCACCATCGAGGCCAGCGGCGCATTCACCGCACTCAATCTCCTGCCCACCCCTCCGCCCGGCGAGGGCGACTACAGCGCCTACGGGGAAACCTTCCTCCGCCGCACCGTCGCAGGAAATCCCGCCGGCGTTTACGGCCTGCAATTCCTCCGCACCCCCATCCTCGGCAGCGGCGGGAATCCGGCGCCCGTAATTCCTAACGGCACACTCGCCACCGGCGACACCTTCGTCATCGAGCCCGGCTATCTAACCGGCGCACTCACTCTCGCCGGCCCGCCCGCCATCCCCGGCCAGCCCGCCATGCTCGACCACGTCGTCCGCTCCACCAGCGGCGATACCGATGGCGACGGTCTGCCGGATGGCGATGTCGCGGAGTGGTTCCAAGGTTCCGTCCTTTTCGCCACCGGTGTCGATGCGCTGGCCACCGCCGCCACGACCACCGCGTCCGGCGGGCTGTCGTTCCTGCCACTGCCCGGCGGCTACAGTGCCGGCAGTTTCACCGGAAATTTCAACTTCGCGCTCGGCGGCCTGAACGGCGAGGCGTCCTTCTGGAAAGCCAGCTCGCTGATCCTCACCATGATCAATCAAGGCAACTCCGCTGACACCTATTTCAACTCCTCCAGCACGCTCTCCGATCGCGCGCCGGAAGCCAGCCTCCGCCGGGAAATCGCCTCGGACGCGACCGCCGTGGCACCGGTCTCCCACGAGTTCGGCGAGGTGAAACTGCGCATCCGCGCCGTCTCCGGCACCATCTATCAGCCCGACATCCGCCGCGTCATCGACGATCCCGCTCAAGCGCTCAATTCCGTCGCCATCGATAGCTTCGCCGCCTTCGGCTGGCCCACCCTCCAGGCGGAAGCCGCAACCACCGCCTCCATCCGCACGCTCATCCCTGCCGGAAACTGGATCATCTATCCACGGATCAATCCCGGCGATCAGCCCGCCGGATCGAACATCGACCTGCTGCCTATCAAGATCGCCGTGCCCGCCCGCGGCCGGCTGGAAATCGAAACCGACTTCCGGCTCCAGACGATCATTCCCGAGTGTCTAACCGGCCCGAACGCCGCCATCACCGGCACCATCGTCAGCGCCCCCACCGCCGTTACCGAAATCCGCTACACGCTCGACGGCGGCCCGCCCGTGATCGTCAGCAATCCGAACGTCGCGGACCCGGCCTTCAGCATCGACCTCTCCGCCCTGGCGGACGGTGCGCACTCCATCACCATCACCGCCACCGGCGCGGGAGGCGAGGAAACCTCCATCACCGCCTATTTCCACCGCGACGCGGTCGGCCTCACCATCGCGCAAGCCGTGATCCTCGCCTGGGGCTGCGGCGTCCTGCAAACCTCCACCGACATGCTGAACTGGTCGGACGTCCCCGCTGCCGTCAGCCCCTTCGCCGTCCCCACCACCGAGCCGAAACGGTTTTGGAGAGTCCGTTACGAGTGAGATGGAGCATCGAACATCGAACGCCCAACATTGAACATCGAAGTGAAGAAAGGAAGGCGACATCCCGTCCCCACGCACACTCGGCGGCGACGAAATATTTTCTCTCGTGGAGTTTCTGGCGTGAAACCAGTAACATCACTTCATCATGAAACTTACAGAGCGCGAAATGACCGAGATCGAACGACTTTCCGAGCGCTGCGGCGTGCGGGAGTTGGTCCTTTTCGGATCGGCTTTGCGAGACGGTGATTTCGGACCGGGAAGCGATATCGATCTGGCAGTCACCTTCCGTGAACCGAAAGCCAAGGGGAGATTCACAGCTTACATGGACCTAAAAGAAGCGCTCGAAGGAATGTTCCACCGTTCAGTGGATCTCGTCAGCGCCGAAGCCATCCGAAACCCCGTGATGCGGGACGAACTGCAAAAATCCCGGAAAATCCTGTATGCCGCACCTACCTGAAAAGCATTTGCATGACGCCCGGTTGGCCATCATTGAAATGCAGGGATTTTGCGATGGTATCGGCGAGGCGGTATTCAATTCTCGAAGAGACCTACAACTCATTGCCGAGCGGGAGTTTGAAATCATCGGTGAGGCATTGGCGCGTCTACGTCGCGATTTTCCCGACGAGTCTTCCACCATTCCACAAATTCATCGGATCATCGGGCTGCGCAACATCATCGCGCATGGCTATGATGTGGTGGACCATCTGATTCTTTGGGACGTAATCGAAAATCACCTGCCTTCGTTACTCGAAGCGATTGAACTGAAGCTATCTTGTTAGTTTCGACGCCTTCGTCCCGCCCATCACGCCTAGCAGGAGGCAGAGCGGGACGGCGAGCCAGGCGAAGCCGCTGCCCGAGCGCTTGAGTTTCAGCTCGATGGCCATCGGGCGCTGGCCATCGACCTGCACGCTGCGGCCGAATGTTAGAACGGTGCCGCGTTCGGGCAGCGTGACATCGAGCGCGACCGGCGCGGGCTCGGCGGCGAGCTGTTGGGTGACGATGCGGTTGGCGATTTCCTTGAGCGCGGCGTTCTCATCGGCGGTGTTGCCTTCGAGGAAGCGGTCGAACTGTTTGGGATCGTAGTTGTAGCCGCCGCGCAGGACGGGGTTGGCTTCGGCGGCGCGGTCGAGCTGGGCGTTGTCGGCCGCCGGGGCGGCGCTGCGGTTGTCGAGCTCCAGCTTTTGGCGGCGGGTGTTGAGGCCGAGCACGGCTTGCTCGGTCATGAGCTGGCGCTGCTGGACCCGCGCGTCCTCGCCGGAAGCGGCGTCGAGCTGGTTGCTGCGGACTGCATTGCTTAAAGCCTGGCTGGCTTTTTCCTGGTCGCCAGCTTTCAGCCAGGTGTTTGCCTGGTCCAACAAGGCGACGGCTTTTCTCGAGTCGCTGTCCTTCTTGCCCCGCACGAACGACTGATAGTCCTCCAGCTTGAACGAGCCCATCGCGGTTTGTTGCTTTAAATCGAAGTCGCCGCCGTGGTCGGTCATTTTCCAGCCTTCCGGCACCAGCACGCGCCAGGTTAGATTCTCCATCGGCACGTTGAGGATCGGTCCTTCGAGCCGTTTGCCTTTGCTGGTGCCTGCTGAATAAACGAAACGAACCGCAGCCGGGCGACCAACCTCGGGCGACGGGAAAACGTAGAACAACCACTCGTCGCCCTCTCTAACCAGCGTGGCGCCTTCATCGTTGACGAGCACGTTGAAGAGTGCGGTGCCTCTCGGCAGCTTCAGGCGCAAAGTGCCCTTGCCGACGACCTGCATTTTCAGATCGACGGCGGTTAGGGCGTCACCGGTCGGCGACATCAGGGTGGTTAGCAGGCCCTCGGCGACGCGGAGTTTTTGCAAATCGGCGAGCTGGTGGCGTTTCAAAATGATGGCCAGCGGCCCTTCCGGGTCGGCCACGCGGAACGCCATCAACGGGGCGACATTTCCAGCGGCCTGGCCCAGCGAGGATTGCACCACGGCCCAATCCGCGCGCTGCCAGCCGCGCGGCAAGGTGCCGGTTTCCAACTCCAGCCGGCCACCCGCGCGGATCGCGGCGAAGTAGGAAAGCTGGCGGACTTGCTCCAGGACGATGGGTTGGATCAACTCCGTGCCGTCGTCCTTGCTGGCGCGCTGATACTCCAGCTCGACGCTGGTTTCCCCCGCGACGCCGCGCTGGAAGTTGATGTCCCAAGCGCCTTCCTGACCGGCGACCGGCACCAAATCGGCGACGGCGGCACCATTCGCCCGCACGGTCGCGGCGGCGGTGGCATCGAGTCCGGGAATCCGGACACGCAGCGATTTGAGCGCGGCGTTCTCGATCTTATAACCGATGACCAGGCGGGTGAGCATCTGGCCCTCGCGCAGGGTGGCTTCGTGAAACACCTGCGCGGTGACCCACGGGTCGAGGCGACTGATGGCGAGGCCGAGCGACCAATCGCTTTGCAACAACCGATAGGCCAGCGCACCCGGCCGGGCCGCCGCGCGGGCGGAATCTTTCGGTGCATCGGCGAGGGCGCGCGGATCGAGCTGGGAAATGTTCCTGCGTTCCACGGCACGGACTTGCAGGCCGCGCTCGGGGACGACGGTCACGACGCCGGTTTCCCGCGACGCCTCGCGCAACGCCAACCGCGGAACCTGCCATTTTTCCTGCGCTCCCGGCGAGCGCGCGGTCATCGTTAGACTGAACTCGCGCTTGCCCATGGTCTTGCCGGTTAGATGCAGCGTGATCACGCGCTTGCCGTCAATCCTGCTTTCCGTCCAATGGCTCAAACCCTCGCCGGTGGCGGTTTCGATTTCCAAGCCTTCCGGCACCTCGACCGCCAGCCGGAAGACGCCGGAGCGGGTGATCGTGACAGTTAGATCGGTGGCCACCACCAGCCGGTCCTCGCCGAGCGAGACGAGCTGCCATGACTCGGCCCGCAGCTCGGGAGCGACGGCGGCGACTTTCACGTGGGCCACGACCGCGCCCGTGCCGTAGCGGAACGCATGTTGCAGCAGCGCGAGCGGATTTCCCTCCTTGTCGCGTGGCAGGAGTTTGCTGTTGAAATCCTCGGGATTCACCCGTGACAGGCCTTCGACATTGACGGTTTCCGGCTGGGCTTCCTCGCCGAATGCGAGGGCGAGAAATCCAACCTCACCCGCCGCGCCGATCACGCGGACCGGGGCGAGATCGAGGTCCATCGGCAAGGTCCCCGCACCGCGCTGGGTCTCGATGGTTAGACCGAACGCCTGGTCCTGCGCGGGCTCGACCGGCACGCGCAGCTCGCGCTTCTCCGGATCGAAACGCCATGAGCCGACCGGCCCGTCGATCACGTCGCTGACGGTGAAGCCCTCGGGCACCGTCATCACTAACATCGAAACCCGCCCTTGCGCCGGACGGATCGAGACGCGGTGGCGGCCATTGACCACGCCAGGTCCAGGCAGGAAGAGGTTGGAGACTTCGGCAAAAAACTTGGTCTCCTCGGTGCCGACGTCGCGTTGTTTCGGGCGGGCCTGGAGCGTCACCGGATCCGCCGGACCGAGCACCAGCACCGCGCCGCTTTCATTGGCGGTTAGACCCGCGAGCGGGGTCACCTTCGCCGCGCCGGGTGAGAAGAATTCCCAACCCGACTGGTCCCAGCGCAAGGTCACCTGCCGCATCGCTGCCGGACCGCCGGGGAGCTTCCAGCCGTTTCCCGGATCGGTCAGCGGCATTTCAAAGGTGGCCTTGCCGGTTAGGCGACCCGCTGCTTCCGCGACGATGAAATACGCTTCCGCGCCGTCGAGCGGGGCTTTCACTACCCGCAGTCCGGCTCCTTCAAAGCCACTCAATACGGCCGGGCCTCGCAATAGCAGGAACCGGTCACCGGCCTCGCCTCGAAGTGTCACGTCGAGCGTTCCGCGCAGGCGGCCATCGCGGATCTGCCAATCATGAATCATCGATTCCGCGGGCTTGAGGCCGGGGATTTCCGCGGCGCGGGCATCATTGAAACTGAAGCCGGTTAGAATGAGGAGGGCCGCGACCGCTTCGGCGATCTTGGGTTTGCGCCTTTCGTGCATGACCTGCCAGAGGCGGGGCAGCCACCAGGCCAGCGCGATCAAAGCCGCGATGCCGAAGAATAAGGGTGCGCCGCCGCGGATCGAGAGGAAAGCCGCTCCCACCAGCGCGACCCCGCCCATCCGCCACCAGCGGCTGTAAAGGCTCCGGGCTGAATGCCCGGGCCACAGTGGCGCGGGCATTCTGCCCGCCGCCTTCTTCTCAAGGCATCCCGTTAGAATCCCGCGCACGGCGATGACTGTGCCGAGCACGAATACCAGCCACATCCCCCACCCCGTCCGGGCGTACCATGGCGCGAAGTTGCCGATTTCCACAGCCACCTCGCTGCCCGCCGCCACCACCGGCGCGGCGTATTCCAACAGCGCGGCATTGCCCCGGCTGGTCGCCGCGGCGGATAGACCGAGGCACACAGCCGCCAAGATGAAAACCAATCCGAACACAAGAGCCAACACCCTCCGTTGGCCGAGTATCACCGCTGCCAGACCTAACACCAACAGCGGGCCAACGCCACCGGAACGTCTCGCCAGCCATTCCCAACCGCTCTCGGCCAGGCCGGGGCGCACGAGTTCCGCCGAGCCCCCGCGCGGGACTAACTGGCGGCCTTCGTCGCCAGTCACGGTCCACTCGCCGATGACCACGGGTGCGGCCAGAATCGGCGCTGCCAGCCGGGGGTGGCGGGGATTTTCCGACCGGGCTCCGTAACGCAAGGTGACCTCCACGGCCTTGTTAGGATCGACCTGCGACGGCAGCGGCACCAGGGTTTCGCCGCCGTCGGAGCGGGCGTTCACGGACTCGCCGTTGACCTTGGCTTCCCACAACACGGCACCGGCTGGCAGGGTCGCCCGCAAGGCGCTGCGGCCTTTGGATTTCACGAAAAAGCGGGCGTCGGTCACCCATTGGCCATCGCGCGAGACCTGGCTGGAGAGCCTGAGGAAATCGACGACCTGCCCGACGGTTTCACCCGGCTCGAACCACTCGATCTTCATCGCGATCTTGAAGTCGCGCGCCGTGTATTGCCACGCTGCCAGAGTCGGCGCGCTGCTGAGCAACCGGAACTCGGCCGGCAATTCGGTCGGGTCGATCGCGAGCAGCGGCCCCTCACTAACAGGCTTGGCGAACTTCACCTGCAGCGGACTGACCACCTGGACATAGCCGCGCTCCGCCTGGACGTCGAGCGGGCGAAGTACACCGGGCGTTAGATCGCCGCCGCGGGCGCTCATCGGTTGCTCGAAAGTGAGCAGGACGGTGCCGGTGCCAAGGACCGGCCGTGACAGCGGGACGATCACGATGTTGCCCTCGCGCCGCCAATCGCGGCCGACGTTCTGGCCGGTCACGTCGATATTGCCGATGTCGTCCGGCACGGAAATCTTCCACTCGGTGGCCGGTGCGCCGACGACGAAATAGTTGATCAGCACGCTGCCATACGCCGCTCCCGCCTTGAGCGAGTAGAGATGGAAGACGTCCGCCTGGATGCTCTGGCCGAGTGCCTGGACATCCAGACCGACCTGCCAGGCGCCTTCACGCAAACGGAATGCCTGTTGCAGCCCGGCGGTCTTCTTCGGGAAAAACGTAGTCGGCACTTCCGCCACTCCGGTCGTTTTGCCGGCCACTAACCGATAGCCGGCCGCCGCGACGGCACCGACATAACCGCGCCGCGATTTCACGCCGGGGAATCCAAGCGGTTGCAGCTCCCACGCGCCAGCCTTGGCTGCCTCGTTTTTCTCAAGCCGCACGCTGATGAGCTGGCGGTTCATGACCGCCTGTTTGAAAATGATCTTGAGCCGGCGCTTGCCGTCCTTGATCTCACTGGCCACCGCGTAGTCGACCACCTCCGCGCCGGTGACCGAGGCCACGGCATGGTCGGCCGGAATCTCCATTTCCCACTCGCGCAAGGGAGCCTCGCGGATGTCCAACTCCAGATCCGCGAAGACCCGGCGGTCCGTCTCGGCGAGCTCATAAACGGTGACTTCGGTCACGCTGATCTCGGGCAAAACCTGATCCGCCTGGATGGCATAGTTGTAGTCCGCCGAAGGAAACCGATAGACGAAGACCTGCCGCAGCTTTTCATCCACACCGCCGGGAAATTGGCCCGGCGCGAGCTGGATCAAGCCCTTGGCATCGGCGACTTCGATTCTAACCGCCCCTTCGTTGGCCACCCGCAGCCAGCCGCTGTGGCGCAGCGAGCCGAGCGGAATCATCCGCAAGGCTTCCGATTTCACGGGAAATCCGCCGAGCGCGGCCTGCGCCTCGATCACGATCCGGCCGCTGCCTTCGATGGGCTGGCTCAGTCTAACTTCCAGCCGCCGCTTGCCCGCATCCTCCACCACCGACCAGCCGAGCACGGGCGCGCCGGTCACCGCGAGCACCTCACCGGGTCCGTCGAGCGAGAGTGATAGATTGGCGAGCTTGCCTTGGAGAACCCGCAGATCGATCACCGTGAGCTGCCGCATCAGGCCGCTGCCGATGCGGACGTCGCTCGACTCGGTGCTGGAAAAAAACAAAGCGCCATCGGCCACCGCGCCCGCGGACCGCCAGGCCATCGCGGCCATGCCGTTGGCCGGGAGAAACCCGCGCCAGGCATCGCCGGCACGCTCCGGCACCACAACGAGCGCGCGGTCGAAGGCGACGCCATCGCCCAGACCTTCGATTCTAACCGGGACGACGACGCCGGCAGGCAGCTTGAAATCGAGCAGACGCCAGTCGCCCTTGCGGGTCACCGGGACGACGAAATCCATGGCGACCGGAAAATCGCCGCCATCCTCCGCCACCAGATCGTAACCGCCCTTGGCCCGCAGGACCACATGCCAGCCATCGCCCGCGACGCCACCTGACAGTGCCGCACCGCCGCTGAACAATTCCGCCGCCGAGCCATTCGCGGTGGAGCGGGCGTTGCCGGTGAGGTGGAATGAAACGCTGTTGCCATCCGGCGCGAGGCGACCGGTTAGGGCGGCATCCATCAGTTCCAGCCCGCGCGAGTTGGAGCCGCCGGGACTGACGGCGATCTCGACGGTTGCCAGGCCGTAACCGAGGAATTTGCGGCCGTTCGCGGCATCCACCGGGAACAAGCCGTCGGCCTTGAGCAGCCGCAGGTCCACTCCGGGATCGGTGGCGACGGCAATCGCTACGGAAAATCCGGTGGCCGGGCCGGGGCCGGGCAGCAGCAGGCTGGCGGTATCCTTCTCCATCTTGAGGCGGGTTTTCACCTGCACCTGGAGGGTGGTTAGAGGCGTGCCTTCGACGAGGACGGGCCGAACGTCGAGGAAGCGCGAGCCGTCCTCGGCCACCCTAACCGACCAATCGAGGAGGCCTGGGCCGGTGACTGATAGCACCTCGCCCGCGCCGGTTAGGGCGAGCGTGAGGGTCTCGGGTTTGCCCTGATGGATCTTGAATTCGATTTGTTGGTCGGTGGTGACGGAGGTGAGGCCGACCTGGGCTTTTACGTCCGCAGCTGCGGAGAAGAAGAGAGGAGCCTCCTTGGGGGCCTTGCCGAGCGGGACTAGGATGACGCGGTCGTCGGGTTCCTGGCCGAAGCAGAGGGTGGTTAGAGCGAGAAAGAGGAGGGCGAAGGTTCTCATGGGGAGTGGTTTTCTATCACGACTTGGGGGTCGCTTGGGTAAAGGGTGTGTAAATATCAAGAGGCTGCGGGCAGAATGCCCCCGCCACGTGGCCCGGGCAATCTTCC
>JANMSI010000121.1:0-7141 GCA_031389115.1 Akkermansiaceae bacterium | reverse complement strand
CTTGCACCGCGGATGGACTCCCTGCGATGGGGAGAAACCCTACTTTTCCCGCTTCCTCAGGGTGCTTTGGCTTGGCGCAGGTAGAGAAACAGGTCGCGGACCTCGGGTTCTTCCAAGGCGTTGAGCAGTCCCTCCGGCATCATCGAAAACGGGCTGAGCTCGCGCTTGATGACCGCTTCCTTCGGCAGGGTGACGGGTGCGGCCAGAGTCTTGAGGGTGAGCGTGTGCGCGTCCTCTGCGGTTACGACTCCGGCGACGAGGTTGCCGTCCTTGGTGGTGATGAAGGTTTGTTGGAAGTCGCGGCCAATCATGGCGTTGGGATCGAGGATATTTTGCAGCAGGTAGTCCACATCGGTGAAATTACCGGGGAGGTCCGGGCCGATGTGACCGCCTTGGCCGAACAGGACGTGGCAGGCCGCGCAGGTGCGCTCGAAGATGGCGCGGCCGTTTTTCGCATCCGCGCGGAGGATGGCATCCTCACCGAGAAATTTCCGGTAGCGCTCGATGTCCGCCAGGCGTTCGGCGTTCGAGTGCTGCATCGAACCCCAATTTTCCGTGAGCCAACCGGTGAAGTCCTCGCGATCGTAACCGTTGATCAGCCGGGCCAACGGAGCAGTGAGATCTTTGACGGGGATGGTCTTTGCGTCAAAGGCAGCGAAGAGGGCTTCCGTGCTGGCAGGCCTCGCTGCGAGCGTGGTGAGGGCGGCGGATTTTTCCCCGGTTTCCAAGGTGTCGTAAGCTGCGATCAACCGGGGGGCGATGCGGGCGTCTTCATACACTGCCAGCGACTGCAGGACCGGCAGCCGCAACGGACCGCGCTCCGCCAGCAGCGCCAAGAGCGAATCTAACGTGGCGGCATCCCGCCGGGTGACTAGGGTTCCGAGCGCCTCACGGCGGGAGCCGGGTGCGGCGGATTTGTTAGCCAGTACCTTGCGGAGCTCATCAAGCGCGGCGCCGCTGCCAAACAATCCGGCGAGGGTGCGGGCCTGCTGGCGGACGGCGTCGTCAGGATCTGTGTTGAGCTTTTCGAACGCCGGCACCCAGCCCGCAGGCTCGGGCAGGCGTTGAAAGCCCTTGGCGGCGGCAATCATCCCGCGCAAGCCATGGGCGCGGGTGGCGGATCCAGAATCCGTTAGCGCGGCGACGAGCGCACCCACCGCAGCGGAGGATTGCGTGGGATCTGCAAGGGATGCCGCCATGATCCGGCGGGCAATGAGTTGCTGGACGCGCGGCAGGCGGGTCGATTTAAACAACTCCACGCCACGCACCGGGTCGGCCGCGACGGCGGCTTCCGAGGCATACCAAACCATCAGTGGAAGATTTGGGTCGTCGGCGTCCTCCGCATGGGCGGCGAGGGCGGTGAGGATCGGCCAACGGCTGGCAGGCGTAAGTTTCTGCGCCGCAGAGGCAAGGCGGAGTCGGACGACGGGCGACGGCTCCGTTTTTGCCAGCTCCCCGAGGCGTGTTAGAATCTCGGCGCTCGGATTTCCCCGTTCGGTGAGGCAGGTGACGGTCCAGCCACGGACGAATTCCGATTTCGCCGCAAGCGTGCGCAACCCGGTGGCCTCAGTGAGCGCTCCTTGGGAATGCAGGGCCCAGAGCGCGCGGAGCTGGCGGGTGTCGTCCGGGTTTTGCAGCAAAATTTCCTCAAGCGCGGCGGTGGTGGCCGGAGTGGGGCCGCGCTCCTGGAGCAAGCGCCGGGCGTGCCGGACGTACCAGTCGTTAGGGTCGAGCTGCCATTTCACCAACTCGGCGTCCGTGGCGGCGGATAGATTCACGGTGCGGGGCTTCACCCGGTCATTGACGATCTTGTAGAAACGGCCGGTAGAACGATCCGTGACGGCGCGTTGCTGGTGGCAGGGCACCTTGTCGTACCAGTCGGAAATGAAGACGCCGCCATCCGGTCCGTATTGGGGCGAGAGGCCGCGGAACCAGGCGTCTGGACTGTGCATGAAGTCGCCCTTGCGCACGCTGCGGTAGCCCGATCCTGCGCGGTCGAAGGTTTCGCAGCGCAGTTTGTTCATGTGGACGTCATGGAAGAAAAAATTGTCGCGCCACTCCGCCGGGAACGCGCCGCCGAGATAGAACATGGCACCGCAGTAGCCGGCTTTTTCATACCGGCCCCAGGCGATGCTTTGGATATCTTCGTAAACGTGCGGATTGAAGTGCGACCCGGCCTGGCGGCTGTAATGCGCACCCTCGATGGCGTGCCACATGTGGGGAATCACGCAGGCGGCGAAAAACGCTTCGCCGTGGTCGTTCCAGTCGAGGCCCCACTGGTTGCTCGCGCCCTCGCACCAGCGTTCGAAAGTCTTGTGCACGGGATGATAGCGCCAGACCCCGGCGTTGATCGGAACCCTTTTGACAGCGGCCTCGCCCGGCGGACCGACCTTGGACTCCGTGAAAATCCCCTGCGTGCCATACAGCCAGCCGTCCGGTCCCCAGATGAAATTGTTCAGCGTTTCGTGGGTGTCTTCCGCACCCCAGCCGTCGAGCACGACCTGCGCCGCGCCTTCGGGGACCGCGTCGCCGTCCCGATCGGGGATGAACAACAAGTGCGGCGGCGAGCCTAGCCAAACGCCGCCGAAGCCCACGGCGATGCCGCTGCTGAAGCTCGCCTTGTCCCAGAAGACGGTGCGTTTCTCGAATTTCCCGTCGCCATCGGCATCTTCTAACACGAGGATCCGATCCTTCGGCTGGCCCGGACTTTCCGGATAATTGGTGTTTTCAAGCACCCACAGGCGTCCGCGATCGTCGAGGGTGTAGGCGATGGGCTGCACGACGTCCGGCTCGCTCGCGATCAATTCGACCCGGAATCCCGACGGGACCACCATTTGCGCGGCGGTGCGGGCGGGATCTAGCGCTGCGGTCGCGGCGATCGGCCGGGCGGGATCTTCCTGGGCGAAACCTGTGGCGACGAGAAAAAGAACCAGACCGGGGAAATTTTTCATGGATCGTCAACGGAGGCGAACTCCCATCCTTTCATTCACGCCGAAGGTTTGCACTCTCCGGGAGAAATTTATCTCACCTTATTGGCGGCTTCCTCAGCGGCCGCCACCCGCCGGTCCTCGTTGATAAACTTGCACTCGATCGACGGGAGGCGGGGATCTGCCCCGGGCACGATGAAAACGAGTTTGCGGTAGAAGCCGCGTTGTTCCCACACGGAGGAATACAGCAGTGGACTCGGTGGGTCACGGAGGAACACTTGGACCTGAATGTTGCGATCCGAGCCGCCCGGGGCCGCATCCACGGGCGTCCACGTGGCGGGGACCTCCATCATGCTTTTCTCCCATTTGAAAACGAGTTTTTTCCCGGTCGCATTGACGAGGCGGATGCTCCCCCAGTTGAAGCCGGCGAGGTCGTCCTCCAAGGCCATGAGGCGAATGCCGCTGGGAGCCTTCACGTCGGGCATGATGATCAGCAGAGGCTTGTTGATTCCGGCGGGAATCTTGATCTCTGTATCCAGCGGCTTGCCATCGGGAGCCTTCCGATCAAGACATTGAATGGAGGCGGACGCCCCCTCTCCCGGGGAGACCTGGTACGTTTTGGATCGTTTGAATGAATCCAGGTCCAGCAGTTCGTCGGTGCCTTTCGAATGGGAGATAGCCAGTTTTCTCGCTGAGATGGTATCGTCCCAGGCCAGCACCCGCAGCGGATAGGCATTTAGGGACGGAATGACACATAGCGCTGATACGATTAGCGGGAGCAAACAGATGTTCATGTTCTGGCGGTTACGGAATTTTGTGAGGTCAGGTCTCGGATGGCGAGAGATAACGAAAGGAAACAATCGAGAATCTGCGGCCGAAAAGGGTGTTCACTTCACTGAGTTCCGCCCAGGCGGTCGAGGGTGAATCCGACGGATCGACGAAATCGGGAGTCCTCTGAACGACAGCCTCGCAGGTGGCTTTTGCCAGGAGTCTATCGGATTTATCGCGGGCCTCACCATAGGCACGGATTGTAAAGGTATCCGAGCGGGGCGTAATCACTGAGGCAATGGATTGCAGCATGTCGGCTTGTGTTAGGTAGCCGGGAATTCCTACGCCGGTCTTGGCCGGTGAGATGTTGGTGGCCGCAGGATACTTGGAGAGGTCGGCGGGCGGGATGGATTCATACAGGGCCGCGCCGTTAAGGTTCGAAGCGTCGATCGCGCTCTGGAGCGCGCCCTTCAATCCTAAGTCGGAGTTTTCCAGACGGCGGTTCACAAATTCACCCAGGGAAAGAAACGGTCCGCGCAGCCTTACCTCGTTCACGATGTTGGTTGCAAGGGATTTCATCTCGGAGTCGGACAGGGAACGATAGCCATGCCAGTTGTCGTTTTGCTTGCCCACCGGATCGCGGAAGCGCGGGAACGGGGTGCCGGTGGATGATGCTTCAGTGCCGGCGACCTCAAATTTCTTGGCGCGCAGGCCGGACAGCACGGCCGCCCAGGCGTCCTCATTGGTGGAATTGATATTGAACGCACCGTCAATCAACAGGTGACCCGCGATTTTGACGCACCCTGATGGACTTTGGAGATCTTTGATTAGCTCCTCCGGGCTGAGTGAGCTGCGATGAAGTCGGAAACGGGGATTTCTCATCGGCGACTGCTCAGGATTTTTCACAAAATCCGAAATGGTATTGTTCAGCGAGCGGGTGACGTTCGCAATCTTGGTGTCCCACACCGTGCGCGAGCCACCGCTGCTTGCAGGTGAAATAACCGGAGCCGCCCCGCTGAAGAAGAAGGAGTCCCAGAGCGCTTCGTTCGAAAGGTAGGAGTGATCATAGGCAGGGAGGTTTCTCACGTCGTTGGCGCTTTTCAAAGAAGCCGTCTGGTTCCGGGCCAGATACGCACTTGCCCAACTATTGCCGAACTGGTTGGCCGCCGCGTAGGAGCTCGCCGAGAGATCCGCGTGCTGGAACCCGGCAAGGGAGAGCATCGGCGAGCGCGGGACTTCGAAGAACGAAAGATGGGTTTGGCCGGAGGTGGTGTTGGAAGCGCCGTAGTAGGAACTCCCGTTCGACGATTGGATCAAGTCGTCGAACGTACTGATCGTGCGAAGTTTGTTTTCATAGTGCGGACTTTTTTTAAACGACCCTTGCGCGACGTATGAATTCATGAACTGCTGCCGTGGATTGTTGGTAAATACCAAGTCCGACCGGCTGCCCGACGCGGAATCAAGCGCAGTGCGATGATAGGTTTCGAGAACTCCAAAGGGCTTCGCTTCAGCGGTCAGATCGGCTAAGGAGTAAACCCTTTCAATCGGCTTGTTGAGGGCCACATCTCTCTCAACGTTCACACTTTGCACATCTCCGACAATTTCCCCGCGGACTTTGTGATCCGGATTGGCACCTTTAGCCCGTAGTGCATCCTCCAAGGCGATGAAGAAAGGGTAATTTCCTCCTGAGGGCGCGAATGTAACGGTTATAGGCCCCCCCGTAACCTTGTCTTCGAAACCTTGTTTCCCCGTGATGTTCCACATCGGGATCGACAGACCACCTCTTGCCGACAGTTGGTCTGGATTGTCAACCGGCCGGAGAAAGAGAGTACGCTCCCGTATGGATCCTCCCGCGCTATAATTCTTGTGGGTGGGTTGTGCCGGTGCGAACACTCTCACCTGCCCCGGTTGAAAACGAATGGGAGAGGCGGCACCTTCCTTGCCGTCGTGGGTGATGGCCGCATAAAAAAACGGATTGACGCTGCGGCCGTGGCCCCGACTCGCACGAAACTGGTGGCCCATCAACGTGGACATGGCGGCTCCCGGTGATTTGCCGGGCCACTTCCACGTGATTTGATATGGAAAATCGATCCATGGGTAGGCGACCGCACCTTCGATCTCAAGGGCGGTGTTGTAGGGATTCCAAAGCGTGATGATCGGAGTGACTACCAAGCGTGGACTCTTGTCGGGGCCCAGCCCGGCGCTCAAGACAAACAGGATTCGGTCCAGAACCGGTCGATAGCCGGTTTGAGTTTTGATCGCTTTAGAGATCGCACCCGGGGTTGAGAACGGACTTACCTCGGTAGAAGGAGCTCTCTGGGTGAGGGCCACGTGGTCCGAGCCGCGTTCAAACACGGTGGGCCCGTCCGCTGTGTTGTAGAGATGGTACGGTGTCCGATAAAACGAGCGAAGGGTGGCGAACGTGGGGACCGCCGCCACTGGAAACTCAAAAAAGACGTTTGCAGGGTCAAAACTCAAATTGGCGGTGATGGTTCCAGTCTGATTCTGGGGGGTGAAGAGCGTTCGTTCACCCTTGTAGCTGGCGATTGTGCCAAAGGCGGGGGCGTTGACCGCTCTGAATGGATTTTTAACGCCTGCCCATTGGTCCTCGTTGAATGGACCGTCTTCCAGTTCGAAACCAAGGTTCAGGTCGGTTTTAAGTCCGCCATTCACGACATCCGTGATGAGACCGAGGCCCTCTGTCGTAAAGTCGGAGCCAGCTTGGGTGGAAATACCTTCCTTCCATACGGAATCGAGCTTTGCTTGGGACATGCTCAAGACTCGCTGGGCGCGTTCGTTCCAGTCCTTGGTAGGCTCGTTGAATTTTCTGGTAAGTCCGAGCGAGGGGCGCGGCTGGGCTTGGACTTGGACGTTGTTGACGAGCAACTTGTCCTCAGGGCCGCCGATGTTGATCTTCGCCTTGGTGGCGCTTTGTGAAACCACCCAGGCGAAAGCGCCTGAGGAAGCGGTGCTTTTCATGACTTCCACCTTCGATCCCGCCAGATCGAAGCCATTCTTCGCCACAGAAAAAAGATTCACGGGATCGGCGAGCGCGCCACCTTTAGCCCAATCGTTGTTTTCGAGGGTCGTCGGGTCTGGCTCGGAAACAAGCCACTTCACAAAATTATCAGTCTTTGCAGTCGCGTAATTCGGTGCTGCTTTTGTGGGAGACTCGGCCTGCCTCGGAGACCAGGATTTCCACACTCCGACTGCGTTGGGATGCGTCGCACCGGCGAAAATGGAGCCGTCGGCGGTCACCCGGCGGTCGTCGCCTGCGGTTTTCTGCAGTTCCCCCAGGGCGAACATGAGGGCCATCCGTGCATTGGCCTTGGCGACGTTGTTTGCAGATTGGCCGGCGGAACTGCGAAGCGAGATGGTGGCCAATGACAGCAGCCCCACGGAGATCACCGTGAGCAAAATCATCAAGCTCAGCGTGACGATCAGCG
>JANMSI010000113.1:0-26597 GCA_031389115.1 Akkermansiaceae bacterium | reverse complement strand
TCTGTCCACACCCGATCCACTTTCCTGAAAACGTGGCACGGAAGCTATGCCCTGTCGTAGGTGAACGGCTTGCGCTGCTCGCGGGCCAGATAGCCATTGGCTTCCTGATCGTCCAAGAACTGTTCCAGCGCAGGGTTCCAGTTGAGTTTGCGCCCCAGGCGGATCGCCGCCACGCCAAGATGGCAGACGCTCACGGAGCGGTGACCGATCTCAGCGTCGCAGATGGCAGCCTTTCGCGAGCGGATGCAATCGAAGAAATTACCCATGTGGTCGTTGCTGACATCCAGCTCGACCGAGCGGGTCGTGAGCGGTTCTTCGATGAGCTCCTTGCGGCTTGCTTCGATCACCCCGCGACTCACGAAAATCCAGCCATCGCTGCCCTCGAACTTCACGCCGTGCAGCGGTAAATCTTTGCTCTGGGTTTCATCGACCGAGCCGTCGAAGCGGTTGCGCAGGGTGCTCTCGGTCGTTTGCGTCACGCCATTTGCATAAGCATACTCGACCCGGTACTGGCTTGGCGCGTCATAGCCGCCGGGGATTTCCTCGACCAACCGCTTGCCCTCGATGGACACCGGGCCGGTGCGGTCGAGGCCCATGCCCCAGAGCGCGATGTCGTGATGATGCGCGCCCCAGTCGGTCAGCGTGCCGCCGGAGTAGTCGAGCCAGTAGCGGAATTTCCCGTGCGCCCGTTGCGTGATGAAATCGGTCGCGCGGGCCTGACCTTGCCAATGATCCCAGTCCAGCTCAGTCGGCACGGGTGTGGACGCGAACGGTCCATCGCGCAAGCCAGCGGGAAGAATGACCGAGACATGGCGTAGCTTGCCGATGCGGCCATTCCGCACGAGGTCGCACGCGAGGCGGAAACGCGCATCGCTGCGCTGCTGGCTGCCCGTTTGCAGCACGCCTTTGGATTTCCGCACTTCTTCCACCAGGCGCTTGCCTTCGTCGATCGTCAGCGTCAGAGGCTTCTCGGAATAGACATCCTTGCCCGCGCGCAAGGCCGCGATGTTGATAAATGTGTGCCAGTGATCGGGCGTGGCGTTGATGACCGCGTGCAAATCCTTGTGCTCCAGCAGCCTGCGGAAGTCGGTGAAAATTTTCGCGCCGCCAAACTGTTGCGAAGCCATCCCGGCACGCTTGGCATCCACGTCGCACACCGCGACCAAGTTTGCGAAAACGGACGCCAGGCTCGCATCCACCCGGCCCATGCCACCGCAGCCGATGAGCGCGATGTTCGGCTTGTCGTTGGCCAGTATCGGGACCGGCGAATCCGCTGCATCGAGGGTTTGCTCAAGAAACCAGGCGGGGACGCCGGTGGCGGCTGCGGCGAGGGCCGTGCGCCTGAAGAAACTCCGGCGGGTGAGGTGGAAGCTGTTCATGGTGTTGGGTTCTTTTTAAATCGGATTGCGGAGACATGTCGGAAAAGTCCAAAGATTTGCTTATCAGCGCGTGTGCAGCCAGAACCAGTAGCAGGCGGCCGGCACGGTGGTTTGGTTGAAGCAATTCTCGTTGTGGAGAGGGTAGAGGGCGAAGTCGATGTACTGCTCGTTGACCGGCCAGTCGAACCAATTGGGGAACATCTTCTTGGCGTGCCCGAAGTTCAGCAACCATTGCTGCACCCAGGAGTTCATCGGCCGGCTCATCTCATTGCCCTCGTTGCCCTGGCCGTAGGGAATGTGGCCCACGGTTACGTCCGGCTGCTGGCCGGTGACCAGCGCGTCCACGATGAAGGTGAAACGCTGCGCGTTGTAACCGACGCCCGTGCAATACGAGAGATTGTCCGGGTTCGCGCCGAGGCTGTAGTTCGCGCCTTGCACCGCTGCGGCGAGGTAGGCGGGCTTTTTGGTGAGTTCGTAGGCGTGGATCAGGGCCATGCCGCCCGCAGCCGGGGTGCTGAAGTAGCGGCCGGCGAAAATCATCGGCGTATCGGTGCGATGGCCCGCGATGATGTCGTAGGCGTTCTTCCGGCTGAACTCGATGGCGTGGTCGGCGTACGTCGCGATGACCAGGGCCGCCTGTTTCTTGAGTTCCGGGTCGCCCACGCCATCCGGCAAACGCGCATACGCGAAGTCCGCGCCGGGTTGGTCCAGATAGCGCAGCTCGCCTTTTTTGGTTAATTCCGACGACTCTTTGAACGCGGCATCGAAAGGTGGCTCGCAGGTGGCGGCGAACAGTTCCACAGCAGCCATAGCGCGGAGATCCCGCAGGTCCTTCGGCAATTCCTTGGTGAAGGAAATCACCTTCTTGTAAATCTCGTCGTCCTCCTGCGAGTGCGCTTCCGCCCAGTTCCAGGCGCGCCGGGCTGATTCCAAATATTCCGCAGCCAGTTTTTTGTCGAAGGCGGCGAGCACCCGCGCGGCCCGCGCGGCGGCGGCGGCGTAGTGCAGCGTCGTGATGGGGTCCACCGCATAGACGCCCACGCTTTTGATCATGGAACTGGTGGCCGCCGGGGGACATCCCCAGCCATAGCCGTAGCCGCCGCGCACCCCGCCGTCGGGAAGCTGGAGACTCCGCCAGCACGGCATCTGCCAGAGCGCCTCGTCGAGGATGTCGGGGAGATGGTTCCGCATCTCGGTCGCCGGCAGCGAGAGCTTCATCCGGGTGAATGCCGCGGGGTTCAGGTCGTACAAACCGAGAAGATCGTAGGTGGCGCTGAGATGATGGCTGAGCATGTCCCAATCGCCCGCGTCCTGATACCCGCCCCACACGCCGGTGACGCGTTCGATTTTTCCCGCTTTGGCGAGCTCCTGCAGATTGCCGCCGCGACCCCCGCGACCGCCTTCTCCGCCTTCCTGCCCTCCTTGCACGGGGATGGTCATCTGATAGAACTCCACGCCGTCGTCGGGATGAAACGGACGCTCGCGGACATAGGTGGAGGCGGGCAGTCCCAGTTTCATGCCCTGCCGCTGCGTGAGGATCCCCTGCATGGCGGCTTTGAACGGTTTTTCCCACACATCGGCAGCGATGCGGAACGGACCGCTCACCCCGAGGCCGGGAACGAAAACGCGGTATTCGCCCGGCGTGTTGAAGGCGCTGAAGTCCAGGCGCTGCACTGCGGCCTTCGTGTAGTCCACCGTTTCGTGGATGCTGATTTGTTCCGTTTCGCCCAACTGCTTCGCGAGTTCCGCCTTGCCGGTGAACACGGTCTTGCCAGCGGCGTCGAGCAACTCGAAGCCTGCCACTTCAGGCGTGCAACTGCCGTGTTTCCCGGCCTGGTCCACGCCCATCCAGAATGAGAGATAGGCGCGCTTGTAGGGATCATCCGGGCGATAGCCGGTCTGGATGGCGTGCAACGCCAGGCTCCGCGTTTCGCGGGGGCGATGGACGTAGGTGACGGATTCCTTGGACGTGTTGACGCCCGCGAAACGAATCGTGTAAGTCGCGCGGTCCTTGAGCGGCGACGGCAGTTTCAGCGAAATCGTGTAGAGGAAAGGCAACGGCTTGCTGTTACCATTCGGCTTGCCCTTGCGGAAGACCTGGACCGGCGAAAGCGGTTTCGCGTAGGCGGCGTCATCGGCTGACTGAATGGAGTAAGCTGCGGGCAAATCCACCACCGTTTCGTCCAGCAGTTGGCCTTTTGTCTGGCCAGCGATGTCGAAAAACTTGCTATCGAAAGAGAGGTTCCCCGCTTTGGCGCGCTGGTTGTTGACCGTCCGGAAGACCGCTTTCTGGAAATGTTCCACCACCTTGCCGTCCTTCACTTCGTATTGGGGCTTGTCCTTTTCCTCCTCCATGATCTCGTCGCCCGGTTCGGCCACGTAGGGCACGAGCTGATTGTTGACGTGCTGACCGGCCTGCAACGTGATGGCGATGACATCCGGCGCCACGGCGCAAACGAGCTTCACCGCCGGCCCGTCCGCCGGGTGCGCCGCGCCGGTTTCCAGCAGTTTCTGGCGGGTCATTGCCTGCGCTTCGACCGCCAGGCGCGCCGTCTCGGTCTCCTTCGCTTTGATCTCCTGCAACTTCGTCCGACCGGCGCGCAACTCGTCGGACGGTGGCACGAGCACGATCCCGGAAAGCACGACCTCCACCGGCTTGGCGCTCCAATCGCCGCCGACGATGAAATTCGCGACGTTCGCCAAGCCGGGCGTCGTGCCGGGCTTCTCCACGTTTTGCGGGTCGGCCAGTGACGCGCCGGACTCCGCCACCACTTGCAGAGGCACGCCGGGCTTGAGCTGGCTCAAGTCGAATTTGAAGGCGTGGCTGGTGCCATCGGCATCGCTGAGATTCAGGTTCAAGGCGGTGGCCTTGTTTTGCGGTCTGACCGATAAATTCATCGCGGGCGACCAGTCGCCGTAGCCGGTCAGGTCCACGTTTAGACCTGCGAAGCCCGCTCCGCCTTGGCCGCTCGTCGCGCTGATATGAAGACCGTCGGCCTTGGCAGGGAACGCCTCCTTCGCCTTTTCCCACGAGCCGAAGCCAAAGATGAAGGGTTTGTCGCAGGGGTGGATTAGTGGATTGGGAGATTCAGCCGCCGGAAGGATCGTTGCGATCAGCCAGGCGCCCGCCAGCCCGAGAATGAAGGTGCGAGCCGTGCGGATGTTCAGGGACAGTGGGATTTTGAATTTCATGGATGGGTCTTCGTGTGGCCAGGGAACCGAAATGCATTTGAACATGAGGTAACGGAGGATGCGGAACTTGGGCCGGGGCAGTCAAACACACGGCGGGTGACTTTCAACAAGCAGCCTCCACTCCGACAAGTCGGAGCAGTCCGACGGTCCCAGTGGCTCCACGTGTTTACCGTGCCGTCCTACCAGACCTGACGGTGGATCACGAAATTCTGCACCCGCTTGTCGTCCGGAACCGGGTCGAATGCCGCCCAAGCGACCGCCGGGCTCTCCTACCACTGTAAGCAATGTTCGAAAATGGCCTTGACCGGGCGGGGCGGGCTCGCAAGCTTCGGATACCCAAGAACCGATCTTCCCCTCTTTGGAAACATCTTCATCCGAAGTTCCGGAGGCAAAGGTTTGCGGTCCACAACCCAAGTAAAATCCTACCATGACCCCTAAACCAAGATTTCCCGCCTTCGGGCGTGTCTTGATCCAAATCCTCGCCGCGACGACCCTTTTTGGGACGGCGGCGCATGCTCAGAATCTTCTCGAGACCGCCAACCCGGGATTCGAGGAAAACTTCGGCTTCTTCGGGATCGGCAGTGCGCCGACCAGCGTGAACCAATGGAACATCACGCGGAACGATGACTGGGTCTGGATCTCCAGCGGAGACGGGCAAGGCAATCCGCGAACTGGAGGAGCGACCGCTCGCTTGAGCAACAGCGCCCTGTCCACCCTCGCCTCATCCCGACCCGCCGCAATCCCAGGCGAATCGTACACGTTCAAGGTGTGGGCCACCGACGTGTCGCCCTTCTTCCAAAACTTTGGATCCCTAAAGTTACAATTCTTCGATAACAACACGGGCGGCTACATTCCGCTGGCTCTGGGCGAATTCAGCGAGCCCATCGCCGGACCCGACTATAACAACGAGGCACCGGGCGGCGGCTACCAGGAATTCACGGTGACGGGTTTTGCGCCCACGGGTGCGACTCACGTTGGTGTCGTTGTCGAGTCCTTCGGCTACGCTCTCAACGTGGATGACGCATCGCTTGTGGCAGATAGTGCGCCCCCGCAAGTGATCTTCGTTTCCGATGATTTGAATTTCACCGGTGGAAATGTGGTGGTGGGGGACGTCGGTTCCGCTCAAGTCAACCCGGCCGGGGTTTTTGTTTTTACGCTCGACGGCACCCCGTTGACCACTTCCGTGTCCAAGGTGGATGGGGTCACGACGGTCGCTTTCAATTCACCGATCAATGACAACGTGACTTACAATTACACCCTCCAAGTTCCGCTAATCGGTGGTGGGACTCAGAGTTTTACCGGTGATATCCGCTCGTTTTATATTCCCCAGACCCTGCCAGGTGTTGCCGGGGGTCTCGGCTCGTGGGGTATCCGGGAATATGGAGCGATCGCTGGGAATTTGGCGGACAGTGCCGGAATTGCAAAGGCGGCGACCGAGCCATTCGTCGAAGCCACCCGTCCGGTATTTAATGCGACAGACCCTGATTCTCTCAATGTGAGAAATCTGGGGAATTTCAACAACGACATCGCCATCGTATCCAACGCGCCTGAGGATCAGAATTGGGTGGTTGTCGGAAAAACCGTTGTGAACGTCCCTGCTCCAGGAATTTACACTTTTTCGGTTCACAGCGATGATGGCTTCGCGATGCGGGTCAGCGGCCCTGGTGGCGGCCGGTTTCTCCGGACCCGAGGCGGTGGAGCGGTCGATCCGGCGGATGACACATCGATTTTCCTTAATCAATCGACGCCCGAAACGGGGGTCCGCGGAATTTATCAATTCGATGCGGCGGGCACCTACAGCATTACGTACCTCGGCTGGGATGGCGGAGGTTCCGGGCACTACGAAGTGGCCTGGGCAGCCGGCGAATTCACCTTCGAACGGCAAACGGATACGTGGACGCTGGTTGGGAATCCGACCGATCCACTCGTGACCGCGCAGCCCTATCGCCAACCTTATCCTGCCAACCTTCCCGGACCCGGGGGGGCCGCGGCCAGCTTCGGCGTCCGCAGCTACCTTAACGTTTCGCCGCTGAACAATGTGGGCAACGCCATGGATTTCCTGGCGGCCACCACCCGGCTGCCGGACGGTATCGAAACGTTCGACGCCTCAGTGGCGGCCATCAACCACCGGGACCCCGACAACGGTGGGGAAGGAATTTTCCCCGGCGACTCGCCGTTCCCGGGCGATATGGTGGGAACGAACGATGACAACGTCGTCACCATCCACAAAGGCCGGGTGCGGGTCGCTAATGCCGGAGACTACACTTTCCTGTGCAACGGTGACGACGGCTTCTTCTTCCGGATCAAGGGAGTGAACGGTAATCCAAATCCTGGTTTCCACACGGCCAGCCAAGTCGGAAACAACCAGGACGGACGCTGGACGATGTCGAATCGTAACGAGCTCTTCTTCGCCGGTGGAACTGGCAATGCCAATACCCGTGGCGTCATCAATCTGGCGGCGGGCGACTACGACTTGGAATTCGTTCACTTTGAAATCAATGGCGGTTTCAACTACGAACTCGGCGTCGCTGCCGGCAGTTTCCTCCACGGCACGGAACCGCCGGCGGGATTCCGGCTGGTGGGGGACGCGCCTGATGGACTCGAGCTGGTGGCCGCCCCCGCCGGTAATTTCCGGATCACTTCTGTGACGACGACGGGGAATCCGGTCAGTTCGGTCGCCTTGACGTTTGCGTCGCAGGACAGCCTCACCTACGGGATCGAAGCTTCCACGAATCTGGCGGGTTGGACGGTGATTGCGACTGCGATCGACGGCCAGGCGGTCTCGACCGTTGCGACGGTCAATGTCGCCGCGCTGCCTGCCTTCTTCGGTCAGCCACGGGTGTTCTTCCGCGTTTTCGAAGAGTGACGCCCTGATTGTAATCTGCCCCGTGTCCGTCTGGTCGGGCCGGGGCGGCATTGGCCCGGTTTGCGGAAATCCCGCAGATCGGGCTTTTTGGTTCAAGCTTCAGGCTTGGCGGTTGGAAACCGCCGCCACGAATCAGACGAGCCCAGTGAGCGTGCCGGTGGCGTCCTGGAATTTTTCCGTCTCTACGCCCATCTTCTGGGCGACGGTTAGCAGAACGTTGGAGAGCGGCGGATGCTTCTCGGGATCGTGCGCGAGGTGCTGGTTGTGTTTCATGCCCCAGGCGGAGCCGCCGGCGACGAGCAGCGGGAGGTCTTTCGGGGAGTGGTCGCCCTTGGCACCGCTGTTCATGCCGCTGCCATACACGACCATGGTGTGGTCGAGCATGGGGCGGCCGCCTTCGTCCGTGGATTTGAGAAACGTGAGGAAGCGATCAAGCCGCCCGAGATAGGCGCGGTCCACGCTGGCGAGCTTTTGGAGCATCCCGGGATCGCCGCCGTGGTGGGAAAGTTCATGGTGATTTTCGCCGCCGGGCGCGATGCCGCCGGCCTCGCGCGCCCACTCGAAGGTGATGACCCGGGTGGCGTCGGTGAGGAAGGCGAGGTAGCTGATCTCCAGCATGACATCGAGCCACATCGGGCGGTCGTGGTTGTCGTTGGGCTTGCTGTTGAGCTGCAGGCCGGTGGGATCGACTTTCGGTTTTGGAACGTCGATCCATTCGACTTGGCGCTGGACGCGGAGTTCGGTTTCGCGAACGGAGTCGAAGTATTCCCGGAGCTTGGATTGATCGGCGGTGCCGAGCTTCCGGCCCAGCGTTTTGGCCTCTGCGAGCACGTCGTCGAGGATACTGCGTTTTTCGGCGTAGCGCTTGAGCGTCGCTTCGCGGGAAGAGGCGTCGTCGGGGACGAACAGCCGGTTGAAGAGAAACTGCGGGTTGTTTTCGGTGGGCAGGGGCGTGCCGTTGCGGTCGAAGGCGAGCGTGTGGCTGTGGTTCGCGCCGCCTGTGCCGGACATGTCGCCGATTTCCAGCGAGGGGAAACGGGTCTTGGCACCGATTTTCTCGGCGATCACCTGGTCGATGGAAACCGTGTTCGTGTAGTCCTTGCCCGGCACCGCGCGGAGGTCGGCTCCGGTAAGCCAGGTATCCGCGCCGGAGTGACCGCCCTTAGCGTGCGGATGGCCGAGTCCGGTGAGCACGGAGAAATCGTTCCGGTGGGCTTTCAAAGTTTCGAGGGTGGGGGACAGGGCATAGCCCGCGCCCTTGGCGGCGGGGACCCATTCCATGCCGTTCACTCCGTTCGAAACGTAACAGAAGATGGCGCGCGGGGTCGGTTTCGTGCCGGAGCTGCCAAGTGGCCGGAAGGTCGAGGGTGCGGCGTAAGCCCGTGGCATCATCGCTTCCAGAAACGGCAGGGCGATGGTGGCGCCGAGGCCGCGAAGGACGGTGCGGCGGGCGAGTGGCTGGTGGAAAAGCGGGTTCATATTATTTCGTGCGGAAGAGATCGGACTGGGTGATGGCGAGAATCAATGAACGGAGGGTGTGGTCATGCTCCTTCATGATGGCCACGGATTTCCGGATGGCCGGGCGATCCGAAAAGCCGAGTTCGCGCCCCAAAGCATAGGTGGCGACCTGGCTGGCGAGGGAGTTCAGAAAAAGATCCTCGTGGCGCAGCAGCTCGGCCTGGAGTCCGGCGACACCGACGATTTCCGTGCCGTCGGGCATTTTCGCGCGGGTGTCGATGACCGGGTCGTTGTCCTCGATCCTTCCGCCGTAGCCATGCCCTTCGCGGTCCCGCCACTCACCGGTGGCGTTGTAGTTCTCTAGGGCAAGGCCGATCGGGTCGATCTTGTCGTGGCAGCGGGCGCAGGATGGATTTTCCCGATGAATGGCCAGCCGTTGCCGAACGGTTGCCTTGTCGATGCCGGGGACGGCGTTGGCGATTTCGCCGACATTCGCCACGGGCAATCCGGGGTCCGAGCCGAGAAGAGTTTTGAGCACCCAGACGCCGCGGACGACCGGCGAGGTGCGGGTGCCGTTGGAGGTGTTGGCGTGAAATGACGCCTGCGTGACGAGGCCGCCGCGCTGGATTCCGGGCGGCGTGGGCACCCGGCGGATGGCGTCGCCTTTCACCCCCGGGATGCCGTAGAAGCGCCCGAGCCGTTCGTTGATCGTGACGAAATCGCTTTTGACGAGGTTCCTCGCATCCAGATCGTGGCGGAGGATTTCGGAGAAAAAGCCTTCGGTTTCGCGGACGATGGATAGCTCCAGGTGTCGGTCATATTCCGGATAGAGATTCTTGGCGGGAGGGTTGGTCCCGATCTTCCGCAAGCCGAGCCATTGGCCGCCGAAGTTTTTCACAAATGCCTCGCTCTTAGGGTCCGCCAGCATGCGCTTTGTTTGAGCAGACAGCACTTCCGGTTTCGTCAATTCACCCGAGGCGGCGGCTCGAAACAGGGCATCGTCGGGCATCGACGACCACAGGAAATACGAAAGTCGCGAGGCGAGCTCGAATGCCGTCAGTGGCCGCGGTTCCGCAGCTTCAGGTTCCACCAAATAAAGAAAATGCGGGGAGGTCAGCACCGCCGCCAGCGGCACCTTGATCGCCTCCACGAGGGTCGGCTTGTCCGCGCGGACCTTCTCGAACAGTGCCAGCTTCGCATCGACCTCATCCCGCAACGCCGGCCGCCGGTAAGCCCGCGTCATGAAGCGGGTGATGACCTCCCGGGCATACGCCCTCTCGTCCTTATCCCTTACCGGCGAATCGAAAAGAATCCGGCTGTGGCTTGCGGGCGGCCACGCAGGATGGATCGGCCCCTCCAGCTCGATCCAGTCCACCAGCAGCAGCGGGCGGGCGAATTCATCATTTTTGATGATCGTCCAATTTTCGAGACACTGGGTGACTTCGTAGCCTTGGAACATCGAAACCGCGGCATCCTGGGTGGTGAAATGCATCGGCACTTCATAAATCGCGGGAGCGTTTTCCGGCGCCGGGATGTCCATCTCCGCGATGGTTCTGGGCGTCCCCCCAAGGTCTTGGGTGATCTTCACGCGCGGCGGGCCGTAGTCGTAGGTCCGGGCCGTTGCGAAATGTTTCATTTTCCCAGCCTGTTCCTCCAAGCGGTGTTTCTGGCCTTTCGGTTCCTTCGCGTCGTCTTCCAGGCGGCTCTTGTCCAGCAGTCGCCGCGCGGCCTCCACGGTTTCCGCCCGTGCCGGAATCCGCCCCGCCGCGCGGAAGCGCAGGATATAGTTGCCTTCATTCGGAACCTTGAAGAGCCGGAACGTGATCCCGCGGTCTTCCGCCGGATGATGAATCGACGTGAAACCATTCTCCGAGCGATTGTTCCCCTTGTTCAGCAGCACGCGTTTGTCATCGCGCTTGATGAACGTGCGGTCGCCGCCCTGGGTGTCCTCCTCCGGCTCGATGCGCCATTTCATCACCGGCGGCGCTTGCGGCTCCTCCACCAACGCCCGGTCCAGGATTTCGCGGGCAGCGGCGTAATAGAGTTCCATTTGCAGCGGCGAAATCGTGAGCGCCTTGCCGATGTTGTCGAACCCACCTGCCGGGGGATCTTCCGGAAACGCACCTGCCGGTGAAAAGTCCACACCCACGAGATCGCGGATCGTGTTGTCATACTCCGCCCGATTGATGCGGCGCAGCACCATCCGCGTGCTGCGGTTTGCGATTTCTCCTCGGGAAAGCTCAGATTCCAGCCATGCCGCGACTTTTCCGGCCTCGTCCGAGGAGGGCTGGATTTCCTCCTCAGGCGGCATCTGGTGGGTGTTGATCGCGCTGACCACTTCCGCCCATTTGGCGGCGATCGCAGGATCGGTGAAATCCGGGGGAAGATTGTCGAGCCGCAGGTCCGCCTTGGGTTTCCGGGATCCATGGCACTCGACGCAGTAGGTCTTCACGAAGGGCCGGACGATTTCCAAGTGACGGGCGGTGTCTGGCGAAGCTGGTGCCCCGTCCGCAGCAAATCCCATGGTCGGGAAAACGATGAGCGTGACGACCGAGAAAAAAAATCCCACTCGGTGAGAGGGGGTTTTCGTGTGATCGAGCCTTGGATTCGCAAGGTGGACGGCGTTTCCTAAAAGCTTTTGTATTTCCATTCGAGCCAACTTACGTCAGGGAAACTACTGAGGTTTAGCTTCTTTTGGGAAAAAATGACGGACATTTTTCAGTAGGGACTAAACCGGATGGGGCATAGGGTCCGTCCACTGCTTTCACTGACACCCATGCCGACTAAAGAGAATATTCTCGAAGACTTCGTCCGCCAACTTACAGACCACCAAAGCGATCTGTTTTTCTACATCCGTGCGCTTTGTGGCGATTCCGATGCGGCGGGCGACATCCGTCAGCTGGTGAACATGATTTTGTGGAGGAAGCGAGACGCATTCCGGCCGGGCACGAGCTTCAAGGCATGGGCGTTCCGGGTCGCACAGCTTGAAGTGAAAGCCTTCCTCAGGAAATCGTCGAGAAACAGGTGCTTCAGCTTCGAGCCGGAGTTGTTGGCGAGCCTCGCGACCGAGCTGCCGGATCTGATCGACGAGCTGCCCGAGCGCAGGCGAGCCCTGGCCGAGTGCCTGTCAACCCTCACGCCCAAAGACGAGGAACTCATCCGTCACCACTACTGGTCGGACGGAACGCTCTACGCGCTGGCCGAGAATACCGGGCGCAGCGTCGGCACTCTCAAAGCACGACTTTTCCAACTGCGGGCATCCCTGCGCCGCTGCATTGAGGGCAAACTCCTTCTCAACCGACCCTGATGGTATCTGCAGTCACCACCAAATTTCTCTTTCAATTCTTCGATGGCACGATCGAGCGGCAGGATTTTTTACAACTCCAGGCCGAACTCGGTCGCAATCCCGATGCCCGGCGTGAGTATGTCGAACTGCTTGCCCTGGATCACCTGCTCGCCGAGAAATACGGAGCACCGCAGCGAATTTTCGCCTACGCCGAGTCTGGAGATCAGGTGACCCATCTCCGGCGATTCAGGCTCGCGGGTTTCGTCAAACCGCTGATTGCGATTTCAACCGCGGCCGCCGTCGCGCTGATGCTATCCGTGGGATTTGCCAAAAAATCCTTTCCGGTCGCTTTGGAGTCTTCAGCGGACAGCCGCTTCCGGGTGAATGGCGCCGAAGGCGGAACCCTCCTGAAAATCGGGCAGACCCTTGAAGTCGAGCGTGGGATCGTGGCCGCGGATCTCAGTCCTTACACCAAGGTATTTGCCGAGGGTCCGGCCCGGCTGCGTCTCCGGGACTCGAAAGGAAATGTGGAAATGCTTGCAGGTAAGGCCTATTTCGAAGTTTCACCCGGCGGGAGTGGTTTCCAGGTTCACTGCCCGGCTGGTGTGATCCGTGACATTGGGACCAAGTTCGGCGTGGATGTGAAAGCCAGCGGCTTCGTCGAAACCCGCGTGATGGAAGGGCAGGTCAGGATTTCCAAACCCGACGGCACTTTGAAAACCGTGGACGCCGGTCACTCGGTCGGGTGGGGGAAAGCGGGCGAGAAATCGGTCGAATTCGATCCGTCCCATTTCACTCGGGCGCTGCCCAAGCAACGGCTGATTTTTGCCGATGATTTCAATGAGCCGGACGGAACGGTTCTCGAGCGGAAAGCCGCCGACGTAGGCGGAAAATGGGATCATCTGTCAGGAGACTCCTTTGCAGATCCAGGCCAAAGCCAGATTCTGATTTCAAACGGAATGATCGACACTTCTTTCGGCACACGCTCGATACGCAACACGTGTCGGCCGATGGGATCCCATGGCCTGCGGCACAACTACATGGTTCGTATTTCCACGGGAGTGCCCGAAAACATCGGCGACAAAAAAACCCGACTTGGAGGATGGGAGAAAATCATTTTCGTCGATGAAAAAGGGATTCCAAAGCTAAGCCTCGTCGCCCGCGCGACGGGTTCCCACCAGTGGGCCATTCGCGATGAGGTCACGGGCAACGAGTCGGCTGGCTCGACGATCTCCGCGCTGGAGAAACATCGGCTCACCCTTTTTTACGAGAGCGCCACCGGACGAGTGAGCCTGCAACGCGGAAACTTGACAGAGACGGCCGGCAGCGAGGTCGCGTCGCTGGTCGCTTCCCCAGGATTGCTGATCGGTGGGGTGAAAATCCAAAATGACGCTGGCGGAGATCTGGCCTTGGATGACCTCTCCATCAACATCATCGACTATTCCGAAGGAGACAGGAGATAGATGTCAGAAGGAGCTTCTTTACTAGCCCCAGCCCCTCAATAGAGCATCCGCGCCATCGCGAGATAGATGGGAATTCCCAGGGTGATGTTGAACGGGAAGGTGATCGCCAGAGACGCGGTGAGATAGAGGGTGGGGTTGGCCTCGGGGAGGGAAATCCGGATCGCGGCAGGGGCGGCGATGTAGGAGGCGCTGGCCGCGAGGACTCCGAACAAGGTCGCACCGCCGAGTTCGAGGCCGACGAGCTTGCCGATGAGGATTCCGAGCGAGCCGTTTACGAGCGGAGCGATAATGCCGAATGCGATGAGAAACACGCCCGCTTTTTTCAGGTCGCCCATGCGTTTTCCCGCGACCACGCCCATTTCGAGCAGGAAGAAAGCGAGGACTCCCTGAAAAGGTGCGACGAACAGTGGCTCGACCTTTTTCAGCCCGACTTCTCCGCACAGCGCACCTACCAGAAGGGCGCCGACGAGCAGGAAAATGCTGCGTCCGAAAAGCGTTTCGTGGATCGCCATCTTGAGCGAGCCGGCGTCCGTTTTGTGAGCCGCCAGCTTGCCAAGCACCACGCCGACGAGGATGGCCGGGGCTTCCATGACTGCCAGAAACGCGGCGGCGTAGCTCTCGTAGGGCAGCTTGATGGATCTCAGATAATCCGTCGCGGCGATGAAGGTGACGGCGCTGACCGAGCCGTAGTGTGCGGCGATGGCAGCGGCATCCACGGCGCTGAGCTTGCCCGCTTTGCGAAGCAGGGGATAGGTCCACAGCGGAATGAGTGCGCCCAATACGATCGCCGCGAGGGACGGCAGCCAGACTTTTTCTAGACCGGCTACGGAAATGGCGACGCCGCCTTTGAAGCCGATGGCGACGAGCAGCTAGATGGTGAGGGCAATGTAGAGTTGCTCGGGAAATTTCAAATCGCTCCTCACGATGGCGGCGATGACTCCGAGGACGAAGAAGAGGACGGCGGGTGACAGTAAATTGGCACGGATGGCCTCTAGCAATTCCATGGTTACGGGGTGTCTTTCTGGAGTTTGATTCGCAGTTCGGCGAGATTGGCTTGAAAGGAGGCGATCTGCCCATCGAGAGCGGTGATGTCTGCCAGGGCGCTGCCTTTCTCGACGAAGGCGCGCTTGGCGGCGTTGTATTCATCCAGCTCGGTGTGCATTTCCTGCATGCTGTTCATGATGATGCCGATGAATAGATTGAGCATGATCATGGTCCCCAGCAGGATGAAGGTGACGAAATAGACTGCGGCGACGCCAGGTGAGGATCCCTGCGCGCTGACGAACAGGAATTTCCAATCGTCGAGGGTGATGGTCTGGAACAGCGTGAGAAACGCCCGCGAGAGGCTGCCGAAGTGCTCCTTGTCGTGGCCGCCGAAGAGATGCACGCCGGCGATGGCGTAAATGTAGAACATGAGGCCCAGTAAAATTCCCACGTATCCCATGGAACTGAAACTCTTGATGAGCGCACCGACCAGAAGCTGGAGCTTCGGCAGGGCGGAAACGAGGCGGAGCAAGCGGAGCGTCCGGCCCAGCCGCAAGACCACGGCGAACTGGGAATTCATCGGCAGCAGGCAGAGGACGACGATGACAAAGTCGAAGACGTTCCAGCCGTCGCGGAAGTAATTCCAAGGCCGAGGGCTGCACGCCACGATTTTCAGCAGACACTCGACGATGAAAACGCCTAGCACGATGCGATCCAGCGCCCGCAGCACAGGGCCGTGGCTAGCCAACATGGCCGCGTCCGTCTCGATCCCGGCCAGCACGCCGGCCAGCAGGATCGTCAGAATGACGAAGCGCTGGAACCAGCGGGCGGACACGATGCGCCCGGCGGTTTCCGGCAAAGCGCTGAGCATGGACAACTGGGCCATCAAACCGGTGTGCTGCCCCGGACCAGCGCGAGGATTGCGGCGGAGTCGAGCGTCTTGGCCCGCTCCTGGATTTCTGGCAGGTATCGGGTGTGGAGTTCGCGGGCCTGGCTTTGCAGGGGCCCGATGAGCTTTTTCAAATCCGGGGCCGTGAGGCTGTGGCCGCTCGCGTAGTAGCTCTGCGCCATGTGGCCGATGGCGTAGGTCGAGGCGAAGGTCAACGCTGACCCTGCGACTTGGTCTGCGGCGCCGCCGATGGTTTTTCCGCCAAGTTTGCGGCCGAACTTGCCGACCAGCTTGCGGGCGAAGCCCTCGACCATCTGGGAGCCGAGCCCGATGCCAGCGGTGGCGAGGAAATCCTTGATATTGCTGCGGTCCAGCTCCACCCCGTGGGACTTCCCGATCCGATAGACCATTTTCATCTGCATCGGGATGATGACAACGGTTGCCAGGGTCTGCGGCAGCAATTCGAGAGCACCGTTAAGGATCGCGTATTTAAGAATCATGCTGCCGCTGTCGGGCGCGGTCGTCTCCTGCACTTTCGACGCAAGTGGGGCGAGGGCACAGGCATCCACCTCCTCGTCCACGGCGCCTGACTCGCTTTCCGCAAGGGCCAGCCGGCGGCGCAATTCCGTGAGAAATTCTTCTTCCTCGGCGGAAATCGAGCCATCGGCTTCGCAAATCGCGCGCGCCATTTCGTAGGCAAGCATCCGGTCCTGGTTGGTGCTGAGCCCCCCGCAGACCTCCTCGATGGAGAGCTTCCCCATCAGGATCCGGCGCGAGAGCACGGCGAGGTTGTCCGCGTCCATTTCCTCGGCATAGCGGGCGATTTCCTGGCGCTCGGCGTCGGATTGCTCGCCATTGGAGAAGGCGGCGTAGAGGCAGATTGCCAGCAGAGAGTCGTGGGTGGTGGTCGGGTTCATGGCAGAGTTTTGGATTCCTTGGTGGGGATCAGAATGGACATCACCGATGCCACGACGAGCGTGCCAAGGACAACGGCCAGCGAAATCATCGGATCGATCTTGATGCTCTTCATTTCGCTGGCAATGAAGCCGAAATCGTTGAGATACGGCGGCGCTGCGAGCAACAGCAATTTGACGCCGACAAAGGCGAGAATCAGGATCAGGGCGGGCTTGAGGAAGCGGAATTTCGCAATCAGCGCTGCCAGGCAGAAATAGAGGGCGCGCAGGCCGAGGATCGCGAAAATGTTGCTGGTGAAGACGAGGAAAGGATCGGGTGTGATTGCGAAAATCGCGGGGATCGAATCGACCGCGAACACCAGGTCCGTGATTTCCACCATGATCAGCGCGAGGAACAGCGGAGTGATGGCCCACCGCGCGGATAGAGTGCCCGGCTCGGCAGGGGCGTGCATGTCCATGCCGGTCTTCGGATCCTTGATATAAGTGGGCGCCACCGTGCGGCGGGTGAAGAACTTCTGCCCGTCATAGAAATCCACCGTGCGGAAGAAGCGCTTTGCAATTCTCACAACAGGGTTGTTCCCGGGATCGCTGTGGCTGCTAATAAGCGCCATTTTGACGGCCGTTAGTATCAGGAAGATCCCGAAGACGATGAGAATCCAATTGTAACGCATGATCAGCTCAGCGCCCAAAAAGATCATGCCACCACGCATGATGAGCGCGCCGATGATTCCCCAGAACAGCACCCGGTGCTGATATTTCGCGGGAATTGCGAAATAACCGAAGATCATCGCAATGACGAAAATGTTATCCATCGCCAGAGACTTCTCTACCACGTATCCGGTTAGATACTGGATCGCCGCCGTGGCCCCTGTGACCTCCCCCAGCACAATCGCCCCTCCCACATACATTGGAGTTTCCAATCCCAAACCCAGCCAGTGGAGCTGATAGGCATAGTAAATAAAGGCGGTGAACGAAATTCCGCAGGCGAGCCAGATGCAGGACCAGGTGATGGATTCCTTCATGCTGACCTCATGGGCCTCGCGATGGAAAACACCGAGATCAAGGGCGAGGAATACCATCACCAGCGCGATAAAGCCGATGTAAGCCCACATCTTCAAGCTTGCGGGATCTGCGGTGGTGGCGAGTAGTGAGAGCATGGTCATTGTATATCAAGAGTGGTAAGTGGTGTGTGGGTCGTCGTATTCATCTTCGGGTGGATTTGGTCAACGGGCAAGAGTTGGGTGTAAACAACGATGGGGTCAATGGCGTTGGCCGCCTGAAGGTCGGCGACGTGTCAGCTCAATGGCGGGAGCCTCCTCCCGTCGCCGGGCACGCTTCAGGTTTCGGTGGTCGATCTTTTCCTTTATTTCCGCAACGGCTTTCAACAGTGCGGCCCGCAGCGTGTGGTCGGTGGAACTCGCCATCACGTCCGGCCCTGGAGTCACCAAGTGAAAGGACGCGGTAAAGGGCGGGCTGTCGGTCAGGCTGCGTTCCAGGTGGACCCTGGCCTCATCGATTTGAAGGTCGGGTTTCAGGGATTCGAGTTCCTTTTCGATCATCTCGACGATGGACTTGGAAGGAGCATGGTTGCGGTGGGTCAGAGTCAGTTTCATGGTAGGTAGGGTCTGGTTGACGGGCAGACCCTGCGCCAATGAAAACAGTTTGACTAATATGAAAACTGACACGTAACATTCCAAAAAATGGAAGTATTACCCTCAGCAGAATTTCTCAACTATCACCACCTCCGCTACTTTTGGACGGTTGCCACGGAGGGCAGCCTGCGGCGCGCGTCCGAGAAGCTGCGGGTCTCGCAACCGTCCATGTGTACTCAGATCAAGCTGTTGGAGGCGAGCCTGGGCGAGACGCTGTTCCGGCCCAGCGGGCGCTCGCTGGAGCTAACCGAATTCGGCCAGTTGGTCCATGGCTACGCGGAGGAAATTTTCACGCTCGGCGGCGAGATCCTGCGCGCCACCAAGCAGGCGCCGGGCGTCCGCGCGCTGCGCCTGCACGTCGGCATCGTGGACTCGTTTCCGAAGTTGATGAGCTACGACATCCTGCGGCCGGTTTTGGAACATCAGCCGCCGGTGCGGCTCACCTGCCACGAGGGCAAGCTGGCCGATCTCGTCTCCCAGCTCAACACCCACCGGATCGACGTGGTATTGTCCGATGAGCCAGCCTCACCTGGAATCGCGGGCAAGGTCTTCAATCATCTGCTAGGCACCTCGGAAATCAGCTTCTGTGCGATGCCTGGATTCGCGAAAAAGCTTAAAGGAAAGTTTCCGCGGAATCTCGACGGGGCTGCCGCTCTTCTGCCGACCCAGAACTGCAGCCTGAGGCGTGACTTGGAAAAATGGTTCGGCAGCGTCGGCGTGCAACCGCGCGTGGTGGCGGAGTTCGAGGATGCCGCGTTGACAAAAATCGTGGCGACCAGCGGGAACGGTTTCATCGCCGTGCCCTCCGTAGTAGTGGCGGAGGCGATCGAAAGGTATGGCTTTGTGCGGATCGGCCGGACGAGCGAGGTGGAAACACGATTTTACGCGATTACCGCAGAACGGCGTTTCTCACACCCCGCGATCATCGCCATCACCGCAAAACTGAGGGCGACGAAGAAGATGGCGAAAGCCTAACTTTTGCCAAAGAGGGAAGGCGAGCGGTGAATGGCATCAGCGAACGCCAAAAAACGCCTGTCGTGCGACAGGCGTTCTGAGCTTCGGATGAATGGGAACTCCCGCTTAGTTCGTCACGCGCATTGGCATGAGGACGTAGAGGAAAGTCCCTTCGATGCGCAGCACGCCGGGGCTCATCTCGTCGATGAGATCGAGATAAACATCGGCGCTGTCCAAGGCGCGGAGCGGGGCTTGCAGGAACTCGGGGTTGAAGGCGATCTGCATCGGCGGACCCTGATAGATTACGTCCATCGACTCCTGTGCCTCACCGACGTCGGGCGAGTTTGCGGTGACTTCGATGTGGTTCTCGCTGAAGACGAGTTTCACCGAGTTCGACTTGTCGGACGAGAGCAGTGAGACACGGCGGACGGTCTCTAGCAGCGCCTCGCGACCGATGACCACGCGCTCGTTGCTATCGCCGGGGATGACCTGGCGGTAGTTCGGATAGTTGCCCTCGATCAGCTTGCTAGCTAACAGGCTGTCGCCGACGGTGAAGGAAATTTGGCTGTCGCTGAGTTTGACGATGACTTCGCCGCTATCGCCTAGCAGACGCTGAAGTTCCTGCACGGCCTTGGTCGGGATGATCACATCCGTTTCATGGGAAGCGGGGAATTCGAGGTCGGCATCGACCATCGCGAGGCGGCGGCCGTCGGTGGCGACGAGCGTCATTTTTCCGTCACGGAAGGAGGTGAAAATCCCGTTGAGAACGTAGCGGGTTTCGTCGGTCGAAATCGCGTAGGAGGTTTTCTTGAGGCCGTCGCGCAGGGTCACTTGCGGGATTTTAAAGATCTTCGCGCCTTCGAAATCCGGGAGCGGCGGGAACTCGGCCTCACCGAGCCCGATGATCTTGAAAAACGACGGGCCGCTGCGGATGGAAGCGTGGTTTTTTGAATCCACCGAGACCTCCACTTCACTGGAAGGCAGTTCGCGGATGATGCTCACGAGGCGTTTGGCGGGCAACGTGGTGGCCCCTTCCTTTTCGATCTGAGCCTCCACGGAACCGGTGATTCCGACGTCCAGATCCGTGGTGGTGAATTGGATGCGACCATCCTTGGCCACCAGCAAAACATTCGAGAGAATCGGGAGCGTGGTGCGCGAGCTGACGACGTGTTGGACTTTTTGCAGGCCGTCGAGGAAGGCTTCCTTGGAGATGCGAAACTTCATAAATGCTTTAACAGGGGTGTTGTGCGGCGAGTTTCCGCTTTCAATGACCCTTGGCAAGCTTTTGTGAACAATCCCAAACTGTCAGCAGGTCAACGCCTGAGCTGCGATTCGATGCGGGCAATGCTTTCCTTCAACCCGGGTTCGTCGGCGATGCGCTCGACGACTTTCTTGCACGCGTGGATGACCGTTCCATGGTCGCGGCCGCCGAAGGCCTCGCCGATTTCCATGAGAGATCCCTTGGTGAGCGAGCGGCTGAGATACATGGCGATCTGCCGGGGAAACGCGATGCTTGCGGGGCGCCGCCGGCTGGTCATGTCGGCCAGACGGACATCGAAATGCTCGGCCACCACTTTTTGGATGGAGTCGATGCTGACCTGGCGGCTGGCCTCCTCGCGGATGAGATCCTTGAGCAGATGCTCGACCTTTTCCACGCTGACGCTCTCGCCAGCAAGCGAAGCGTAGGTCGCCACCCGCATCAGTGCACCTTCGAGGCGGCGCACATTGGTGCGGATTTTTTCCGCTAGAAAGCGCAGGACCGACTCGTCCACGCGGACCTTCCAGTCGAGCGACTTCTTTTTCAAAATAGCCATCCGCGTCTCCAGTTGCGGTGGCTGCATCTCGACGGTTAGCCCGCACTCGAAGCGGGAAATCAGCCGCGGCTCCAGGCTTTTGATTTCGCACGCAGGGCGGTCGCTGGTGAGCACGACCTGGTTGCGGCCGTCCAGCAGGGTGTTGAACGTATGGAAAAATTCTTCCTGCGAGCGCTCCTTTCCGGCGAGGAACTGCACATCGTCGATGAGCAACACATCCGAGCTGCGGTAGCGGCGGCGGAATTTCTCGATGTCGCCGCGGCGGATCGCATCGATAAATTCGTTGGTGAACTTTTCGCACGTTAGATAGACCACCCGCGATCCTGGCTGGCGGCGCAGCAGCTCGTGCCCGATCGCCTGCATCAGGTGGGTTTTGCCGAGGCCGGGTCCGCCATAGATGAAGAGGGGATTGTAACCGATGCCGGATTTTTTGGCGATCGCTTCGCAGGCGGCGTGCGCGAACTGGCTGTTAGCCCCGACGACAAAACTGGCGAACGTATTGGCGGGATTAAGGCCGGCCGCCTTGGTGCGCTTGTCCAGCGCCTCGCCTTCCAGCGTCGCCGCTTTGCTGGAGCGTGGGTGTGAGCCGGAGTGATTCGACGGACCGGGAGTGGAAATGTTAGAGCCGTCGCTGTCCTGGCCCACGACGATACGGACTTCCCGCACTTCGTCAAAAAACCCGGTCACCGCCATGGTGAGTTCCGGCAGGTAATTCGTCTCGATCCAGACCTGATGGATCTCTCCGGGAACGGAAATCGACCCGACACCGTCCTCGACTCCCAGCCAACGGGCGGCGCGGAACCAGCGCTGAAACGCATCATGACTGACCATCGCACGCAGAGCCACGCAGACTTGATCCCACCCTCCAGATTCCAACGGAAATTCTCCGATATCACTCACTCTGTCCTGCGTTGCCACTTCCTCCGGTTCCATTGTCGATCGATCTAAAAATAAAATTTGACGCCGCCCGATACCCACTTTCCCGTGTGGCGCATTGTTGGCGAGGTGGCAAACATGGGCAGCTGCAACGATGTCTGGAAAAGTTTTTCTGAGGTATCTAACCAATGATTACGGCGGTTCGTATTCCACAAGGGTTCCACGCTTCGATTTTTAAAAAACCTTGACCGAGGTTTGGTTCATCTTTGCTTAGTATCGCGGTCCCGAGTCTTGGGAAATTTGTGTTTCTGACTGACAATCAAATAGTTGGGATGTGACAATATCGTTTCAGGACATTTTCAATCGTTCAAAACCGAAGTCGCGGTCCTCTGAGTCCGCCAGTATCAGAGACATACGAAGGTTTTCCTAACTCGCCGCTAGGATCGGTTTCCGGACACTGCTGAAGCACAGCGCCACCGCCACGGTGAGGAGGGTGCCGGCCATGATCCGCCACGGGAATTCGATGACCGGCAGCCACGCAAAATTTTCGTAAAGCGCCCGCCCGCTGACCATTTTCCACACGTCGTTCGGGAGATTGCTGAGATACGCGACGAAAACAATTCCGGCCACCATCGCGATCAGATTTCCCGTCTCACTGCCCCGGGATTTTGTGAAAAGCGCGACCATGAAAATACCTAACAGTGAGCCGTAGGTGTAACCGAAGCTTCCCAGAATGATGCCGATGATGCTCAACCCCGGGTTGTGCGCTTTGACGAAGGCCGTCGCCAATCCCACGAGGATCAGCACCAGTGCGAAGGCCACGGTGCTCAGCTTGATGATGCGCACCCGCGCGTGATCGTCCGCCGGAGTTTTGAACCAGCGGAAATGAAAATCCCGTGAATAGCTGGTGGCCAGCGAGTTCATGGCCGTCCCGAGCGAACCCATCGTGGTCGCCAGCACACCCGCCACTACCAGGCCGCGCAGGCCGCCGGGCATGACGTCCACCACGAAGTAGGGGAAAATCCGGGTATTGTCCGGCGTTCCGTTAGCGGTCACGGGCAGCAACGGATCGCTCACCACATGGCCGTAGTAAACGGATAGAAGAATCCCGATGGTTAGAACGGCGTAGGTCACCGGGATATCGGCGAGGCCTGATAGAATGGTGGCCACCGCGCTCTGGCGTTTGTTTTTCGCCGTGAGCATCCGCTGGACCATGTCCTGGTCCGTGCCGTGCGTCGCGAGCGTCACGAACAGCGAGCCGAACAACGCCGCCCACACCGTGAACTCGCTTTCCAGCACACTCTTGATGCTCCCCCATGCGGAACCATATTTTTCCACGAATTCGGCGGTCGGCGGCACGTCGCCCTGCCACTCCCACAGCTTCAAATCGTGGGCGCCGGTGAGGTGACTTTTCGCGCCCTCCCAGCCGCCGGGGATGTGGCCTAGCAGATACCAGACCGAGAAGCCGAGCGCGCCGAACAGCACCGCGATCTGCAGCACGTCGGTCCAGATCACTGCCTTGATCCCACCGATGGCGGTGTAGGCGGCGGTTAGAATGGTGATCAGCACCAACGCGCCGCCGGTCACCCAGAATTGTTCCCAGGTGCCAAGCGGTCGCTCGGGGTTGAGCTGGTTCCAAATCACCACCATCAACAGGGTCGGCACCCACAGCCGCGAGCCGCTGGCCAGCGAGCGAGTCACCAGGAAGATTGCGCTGGCCATGCTCCGCGTGCGGGGACCGAAGCGGATTTCCAGAAACTCGTAAATGCTCACCACGTTGTGTTTGTAAAACGCCGGGATGAATACCGCGCTCACCACCAGCCGCGCTAACAGGTAGCCGACCATCAACTGCGCGTAAGTGTAGTTCCGCAGCCGGAAGCCCTCGCCCGGCGTGCCGAAAAACGTCCCCGCGCTGATTTCCGCAGCCAGGATCGATGCCAGCACCGCCCACCACGGGATCGAGCGTCCGCCGAGCGCGAAATCCGACACGTTGTGATTCCGGCGGCTGAAGTGCCAGCCGATGCCGATGATGATGGCGAAATAAACCCCTATGATGATCAAATCAAACGCCAGTGCCGACATGGGCCGCATGTTACGGCCCGCCACCGTCGTTCCAAGCGCATTGTTGAAATTGCCGGTCTAACGCCCCTTGTTACGCGATCACGGCGAGAGCCGCTCGATTTTCCAGGCGTCGCTCTCGCGCTGATAGAGAAACCGGTCGTGCAGCCGCGCGGGGCCGCCTTGCCAGAACTCGATCCTCTGCGGGACGACCCGGTAGCCGCCCCAGAACGAGGGCAAAGGAATCTCGCCATGAGCGAATTTTTCCTTAATTTCCGCGAGCTTCTGCATCAGGAATTTCCGCGAGGTGATGACTTCGCTTTGGTTAGAAACCCACGCGCCGATCTGCGATTCGCGCGGGCGGGAGGCGAAATACTTCAACGACTCGGCGGTGCTGATTTTTCCTACCGTGCCTTGGACGATCACCTGGCGTTCTAACGTGATCCACGGAAATAGCAGGCTGACGCGTGGGTTCTGCGCCATTTGCATCGCCTTGCGGCTGCCGTAGTTCGTGAAGAACACGAAGCCGTCGCTGTCGTAGTATTTGAGCAGCACGGTGCGCTGACAGGGCATGCCGGATTCATCGACGGTGGCGAGCGTCATCGCGTTCGGCTCGAGCAGGCCGAGTTCGGTGGCTTGGGAAAACCACTCGGAAAACTGGGCGACCGGGTCGGCGTTCATTTCCTCCCGCTGCAAGCCACGGTCGGAATATTCTTTGCGAAATTCGGCAAGATCCATGGCCCAGCCGTAAGCCGCAGGCGGGAGATGCGCAAGGCCTGCGGCGATGCGATCTATGAAGGATGAGAGATGATCGATGATTCAGACAACAAGGGGGAAGCCCGTCCCACGTTTCTTCCACTCATCGATCATCCATCATCGTTCATCTCTCATAGATCTCTTGCTCTTGCGATGCGGTCGATGAGCGATGATTTGAGAAAACAGGGCAACCTTGACACCACGGGCGGAGGATCGCTTATTGATTACCATGAAAACGTTGGCCGTTGTCGTTACATGGGCGTTGTTTCTCATTTCCGCCTCGGCGCGGGATCCGTGGGTGAGCCTGACAGGCCTGACAGCGAGCACGTTTCAATCGCGTCTCGTGACGTTTTCAAACCCGGGATATGGCTTGGTCCCGGTTTGTGTCTCCGGCTATGAGGAGGCTGGCGCGGTTCGCTATTCTGCGCTGTGGGGAAAGGCGACCGATGCATTTCCCAAGCAAGTGCAGATCGGTCTAACGGCAAGCCAGCTTGGCAGCACTAACGCCACCCTGCAGTCCCAGGGATGGCGCATGGTCTGGCTCAACGGCTATGCCTTCGGTGGCACGGACTATTATAATGCCATCTATAGTAAAACGAACGGCCTCGCGCAGGTGCTGCGGGTGGGAGACTCCTCATCCGCCCATCAGGCGGCAGACGGATCGCTGTCTTCCACGGGCTACTATCTGGGCAACCTCTGTGCGTTCCGCAGCGGGATCAACATCCGCTATGGCGCGTGGTGGAACCAAGGAATTTTCGCCCCGATCACCACCGTTTCCTATGACATGACGGCGGCGGAGTATCAGGCCGATTTTAATCTTCGCGCGGGCACTTGGAGGCTGGTGAATGTCTGCGGCTACGAGTCGGCGTTCGGCTCCAGCGACCGCTACACCGCGGTTTGGCGCAAGCCCGCGCAGGCTGGCGGCTGGGGCTCGATCCACGGCATGGACAAGCTGAATTATTTCGCAGCCGACTCGAACCAAACCGGGATCGGCTGGCGACCCTCGTTTCAACAAGGCTGGGAATCGGGCAGCGGGGTGAAATTCAACGCCATCTGGGTGGAAAACGGCGGCCTGCCCGCGAGCCGGATCGCGCAGATCGACTCACTGGTGAACACCGCCCTGACGGACGATGCAATTCCCGCGCTTTCGCTGGCGATTTCCTATCAGGGACGGCTCATCTTCAACCGGGCGTATGGGCATGCAAACGTGGCGGCCAACGAATGGGCGGGCGCGGACCATCGGTTCCGGATCGCCAGCGTCTCGAAGGCGGTCACCGGGGTGTCGGTGATCCACGCGCTCGCGGCTTTTCCGGGCCGCACCCTCAATAGCAAGGTCTTCGGCACCGGCGCGGTGTTCGGCAGCGACTACGGCACCACCACGCTCAGCACTCGGGAAAAGGATATCTCGATCAACCACCTGCTCCATCACGTTTCCGGCTGGCCGCAGGATGGCAAGCTCTGGTGGGACAGCGAGCCGTCCTGGGGATCGGGCCATCAGGAATTCATCGACTGGCAGCTCGACAACGTGACCGTCACGGCGGACCCGGGAACCGTCGGCCGCTATTCGAATCTCGGCTTCACCGTGGCCGCCCGGGTGGTGGAAAAACTCAGCGGCGACACCTATGAAGACTACACGGTGAATCAGGTGCTCGCCCCATGTGGCATCACCGGCTCCTATCGCATGGCCGTGGGTGAGCGCACCCTGGCGGCGAAAAAATTCAACGAAGTTACCTACTATCCAAATCCTCCGGGTTCCTATGATCCCTATTTCATCGACCCGCGGCGGATGGACGGCAGCACCGCCTGGATCGCCCGGCCGTCCGACCTGTTGCTGCTGACCCGCCGGGTCGATGGCGATAGCCGCCACGCGGACATCCTGAGTCCGGGGAGTTTAACCGCGCTCCGCACCCGCATGTCGCCGGGATCGTCGTCTGGATACACGTGGCAGAACTACGGCTGCGGATGGTATACGGACAATTACTCATCCCCGAGTTATTGGGGACACAATGGCAGCATGGCGGGCACCCGCGCAGAAATGATCGCGGGCACCGACGAC
>JANMSI010000106.1:0-5477 GCA_031389115.1 Akkermansiaceae bacterium | reverse complement strand
GGCTGATGCCGAGCGCGGTCTGGGTGAGGTCGTTGGTGCCGAAGCTGAAGAACTCGGCATTTTCCGCGATCTGGTCGGCGGTGAGAGCACCGCGCGGGACTTCGATCATGGTGCCGACCAGATAGGAGAGTTTGACCTTCTTCTCCTTCTGGACCTCGGCGGCGACGCGGTGGACGACTTCGACCTGGAGGTCGAGTTCGCGCTTGAACCCGACGAGCGGGATCATGACCTCGGGCTTCACCTTGATCTTCTTCTTTGCCACGTCAGCCGCGGCTTCGAAGATGGCGCGGGCCTGCATCTCGGTGATTTCCGGATAGGCGATGCCGAGACGGCAGCCGCGGTGGCCTAACATCGGGTTGAACTCGTGGAGGTCCTGAACGCGCTGGATGATGGTTTCCACCTTCACGTCCAACTTGCGGGCGAGGTCCATTTGCTGCTCCTTGCTGTGAGGGAGGAACTCGTGGAGCGGCGGGTCTAGCAGACGGATCGTCGCCGGGAGTCCCTTGAGCACGGTGAAGATGCCGGTGAAATCCTCGCGCTGATAGGGCAGGAGTTTTCCAAGGGCGGCTTTGCGCGCTTCGAGGGTGGTGGCGAGGATCATCTCGCGCATCGCGTCGATGCGGTCACCTTCGAAAAACATGTGCTCGGTGCGGGTAAGGCCGATGCCTTGGGCGCCGAACGCGAGTGCGATGCGGGTTTGCTCCGGCGTGTCGGCATTCGTGCGGACGGACATGCGGGTGGCTTGTTCGCACCATTTCATGAGCTGTTGGAAACCCTTGAATTTCTCCGTGGCCATCGCCGCCTTGTCGCCGCTGACGATGCCGGAAATGATTTCCGACGGCGCGGTTTTCAGCTCGCCGCCGAAGACCTTGCCGCTGGTGCCGTCGATGCTCATGAAATCGCCCTCCTTGAAGGTCTGGCCGGAGGCGGTGACGGTTTTCTTGTCGTAGTTGATATCGACACCCGCAGCTCCGCAAACGCAGACCTTGCCCATTTGGCGGGCGACGAGCGCCGCGTGGGACGAGACGCCGCCCTTGGATGTTAGAATTCCTTCCGCCGCGATCATGCCGCGGAGGTCTTCCGGGCTGGTTTCGGTGCGGACTAGCAGAACCTTCTCACCGCGCGCTTCGGCGAGCACGGCGCGTTCGGCGTTTAGATAGATTTTTCCCGAAGCCGCTCCGGGGCCGGCGGGCAAGCCGGTGGCGAGGACCTTCGCGTTCGCCACATCGGCAAGGTCGAAGATCGGGGCGAGGAGCTGCTCTAACTGCTCTGCCGGGTTGCGCAGGATGGCGGTTTCCCAGTCGATGAGTTTTTCCTTCACCATGTCCATCGAGAACTTGAGCGAGGCGGCGGCGGTGCGCTTGCCGTTGCGGGTTTGCAGCATGAACAGCTTGCCTTCCTGCACGGTGAACTCGATGTCCTGCACGTCCTTGAAATGCGATTCGAGGATCTTGCGGACCTTCATCAGCTCGGCGTACGGCTTCGGCATCGCGGCCTTGAGGGTGCTAACGTTTTCCGGAGTGCGGACACCGGCGACGACGTCCTCGCCCTGGGCGTTGATGAGATATTCACCCCAGAATTCGTTTTTGCCGTTAGCTGGGTCGCGGGTGAAAGCGACGCCGGATCCGGAGGTATCGCCGGTGTTGCCATAGACCATGGCCTGCACGTTCACGGCGGTGCCCCAGGCGGCGGGAATGTTATATTTGCGGCGATAGACGATCGCCCGGTCGTTCATCCACGAACCGAAGACGGCGCCGGCGGCACCGCGGAGCTGGTCCCATGGATCGCTCGGGAAGCTGTGCCCGGTGCGCTTTTTGACGAGGGCCTTGAACCGTTTGACGAGTTCCTTCTGGTCATCGGCAGTTAGATCCGAATCAACGATGTCCTTGCCGTATTTGTCGTGTTTGAAGGATTCGATTTCCACTTCGAAAGGCTCATGGTCTTCGCCTTCTTCTTTTTGCACACCGAGAACGACGTCGCCGTACATCTGGACGAAGCGTCGATAGCAATCCCATGCGAAGCGCTCGTTCTTGGTGACGGCGGCGAGGGAAAGAACGGTTTGGTCGTTCAGGCCGAGGTTGAGGATGGTGTCCATCATGCCCGGCATCGAGTCACGCGCACCGGAGCGCACGGCCACGAGCAGCGGCATGCCCTTCGCATCGCCGAACTTGCTGCCCATGATTTTTTCCATGTTCTTCACGCCGGCTTCCATCTCCGCCTGGAGCGAGACCGGGTAAGTACGGGTGTTATCGTAGAAGTAGGTGCAGACCTCGGTGGAGATCGTGAAGCCCGGAGGCACTGGCAGACCGATGCGGGTCATCTCTGCTAGGTTGGCTCCCTTGCCGCCGAGGAGTGGCTTCATGCTGCCGTTGCCGTCGGCTTTGCCCGCGCCCCAATTGTAAACATATTTGACCTTCTTGCTAGAGACGGTCTGTTTCGCTGCGGATTTCGTGGCCGCGGACTTGGCGGCTTTCGGAGCACTTTTCTTGGCTGCAGGTTTTGCGGCCTTCTTGTTAGTTGCCATCGTTGTGGTGTATCGAGTTTAGAGCGTTGACTGCTGGAACTTGGGCAATCATTGACCCAGCCCAGCACAAGGCGCGGGAGGCTATTCAGGCGACCTTGCAGTGTCAACGAAGCAGTTGGGGGAAAAACGCCCTCCGCAAGCTTCAAATTTTCCGCCTGAGAATCTGTCTCAACGCAGTCCGCGGAGCAGCAATTCGGCGTTGGTTTTGGTGGCTTTGAGATTTGTCAGCAAGGTCTCGATGGCATCGCCGATGGGCAGCCCAGCGAGCTGCTTGCGGATGTCCACCACCTTCAGGAATTCATCCGGATGATAGAGCCGGTCATCATTGCGAGTGCCGGACTGAGGAATGTGAATCGCCGGAAAAACACGTCGCTCGGCGAGTTCCCGGTCAAGCCTGACCTCCATGTTGCCGGTGCCCTTGAACTCCTCGAACACCACATCGTCAAGCCGGCTTTCCGTTTCCACCAAGGCGGTTGCTAGAATGGTTAGAGAGCCGCCCTCCTCGACGTTGCGCGCCGTGCCGAAGAACTTGCGGGACTTCTGCAGCGCCGCCGGGCTAACACCCCCGGATCCGATCGGACCACCTTGCATCGCGGAATTATGTCCGCGGGCGAGACGCGTGAGGCTGTCCAACAGGAGGATCACATCCTTGCCACGCTCGACAAGTCGCTTGGCCCGCTCGATGACCAGATCCGCAACCTGCGCGTGGCGACGCGGCGACTCGTCAAAGGTCGATGCGAAAACCTGGGAGCCAACCGTCTCCTCAAAATCGGTGACCTCTTCGGGCCGTTCATCGAGTAGCAGAATGATCAGCTCCGCATCCGGGTGATTCAGTCGGATCGAGCGGGCGATCTGTTTGAGCAGAATTGTTTTTCCGCCACGTGGCGGAGCGACAATGATTCCGCGCTGGCCCTTGCCTAACGGAGCGATCAGGTCGATCGCCCGCACGCCGAGAAAGTCATTGCCCTCCCCTTCCAAGTGAATCCTCCGATCCGGAAAAAGCGGTGTCAGCCGGTCGAACTCCGTCGGCGGCTGATAGTCCGCGGCAGGCTGACCCTCCACTTCGATCACCTCGTAGCCCGATAGATACTTGTCCCGCTCCCGCGGCGCGCGCACGCGGACCTTGAGCGACTGCCCGACCCGCAGACCGAGATCGCGCATGAGGTTCGAGCTGAGGTGAATGTCATCCGGTCCCGGCCGGAAGCTGCGGTGGGGATCCCGCAGCATCGCGAAGTTGTCCTTCGCCTGTTCGAGGATGCCTTCACAGACCAGGCCGGCTCCCTCGTGGCCGTAGAAGCAGAGCAACTCGTAAACCAACTGGCTTTTTGGAATGCCGCCCTGGATCCTTGCGGGAACGGCCTCGGCCATCGCTTGCAATTCAGCAAGCGACTTGAGTCGGAATTGATTGATATCGATGGAGGCGGGCACGGAGGAAATCGTGGCGGCGGCAGGTGCCACTTGGGATTCTTGGGCTTCGGAGTCGTTAGGATGAGTCATGAGAAATGCTTGGGCGAAACGGCGGACTTGGGATCGGAGGACGGCGGGCGGACCCTCGTTCCAAAAAACCACATCCGCGCGGGACATTTTTTCCTGGGCCGGAAGTTGGGCAGCGAGGATGGACTCGATCAGAAGATCATCGATTCCACTGCGCGCCTTAAGCCGCTGGATTTGGGTGGAACGGGAAGAAGCAACTACCAGCACTTGATTCTGGCCGAAATCGAATCCCGTCTCAAACAAGAGCGGAACGTCTGCTACGAAGAATTCCGCCCCCCGTGTAACAGCCAGGTTTAAGGAATCAAGACATTCCTGAAGTACCCTCGGATGGAGGATGCGCTCCAGCTTAAGCCGTGCCACTGGGTCAGAGAAAACCCGACCTCGTAGAAAAGAACGATCAAACCTTCCGTGGGCATTGATCGCCTCATCGCCAAACGCAGCAGCGATCACTTCCGCCACTCCGGCGTCCAAGTCCAGCAGACGGTGGACCGAAGCATCGCAATCGAAAATCACGGCCGAAGGCCACCACTCAAGGAGGAGACGACAAACCGTCGATTTTCCTGACGCGATTCCCCCGGTGAGTGCCATCACTTGCATCGCCGCAGAATCAGGAGGGCACGCCAACAGATCAAGATCAGAACTTAGCACCCGCTTAGCTTCGAAAAGCAAAACGAGGTGAAGGATTGCTCCTTCACCCCGCTGTTGAGTTACGCTTCGAGCGATTACTGCGCAGGCAGGTCGATCGGCGGAGGAAGCATGGAAGCACCCCCATCGTCGGACCCACTGGTCGGAACTGGAATCGATTCACCCGCATCGGCACCGCGGAGCGGACGTCCGGTTGCATCAATAATCTGCGCCGTGACGAAGATGATCAAGTTGCTCTTGATATGGTTCTCCGCCTTGGTTTGAAACAAACGGCCAATGATTGGGATATCACCGAGAATCGGCACCTTGTCCTCCACGTTCTGCACGTTTTCGGCGATCAAGCCGCCAACCGCCACCGTGTAACCATCATAAATGGTCAGGGAGGTGTTGACCCGGCGGGACGAGAACACCGGCATTTCGATCCGGTTCTCCGTGAGGACGTTCGTCACAGGATTTCCCAACGCATCCGTCGAACTAGTCTGAATCGGGCTGCCGTAGTTGACGAAGCCTTCGAACTCGACGATTTCCGGCACAAAGCGGAGGTCGATGACGAAATCGTTCTCACCGATGGTGGGTTCGATCTCGAGAGTCACGCCGGTGTTACGCGTTGTGAATGCCGTAGGTGTTGCTGGAGTCACGGGGAAGCTGCCGCCGCCGCCGCCGCCGAAGCCGCCACCACCGAGAATCCCGCCGCCAAAGCTGCTGCCCGTGCTGTTCGGAAGTTGGGGTGGCTCATATTCCGTGGGGTAAATGAACTCCCGCACAATTTCGATGGTCGCTTTTTGATTTGATTTTGCGGTCACCGACGGGGCGG
>JANMSI010000044.1:0-39025 GCA_031389115.1 Akkermansiaceae bacterium | reverse complement strand
GTCAATGGCAGCACCGGCATCGCCGTCGGCATGGCCACCAACCTCGCCTCGCACAACCTGGGGGAAGTCGTCGATGGCATCTGCGCCCAGATCGACAATCCGGAGATCACGCTGCCGGAATTGATGCACTATATCAAAGGCCCGGATTTCCCGGTTCCCTGCGAAATCCGTGGCATCCGCGGCATCGAGGAATACTTCCGCACCGGCCGCGGCTCCATGCGCCTTCGCGGGAAAATGGAGATCGAGGAAAACGCCAACGGGCGCTCGATGATCATCATCCGCGGTGTCCCTTACGGCGTGAACCGCGCCACGCTTCAGGAGCGCATCGCCGAGCTGGTGAATGAGAAATCCCTAACCGGCATCTCCGGGATGAGGGACCTGTCCGCCGAAGACACCTGCATCGAGATCGAGTTGAAGCGCGACGCCCGCCCGCAGGTAGTGATGGCGCAGCTCTTCAAGCTCACTTCCATGGAGACCTCGTTCTCCGTGAACATGCTGGCCATCCACAAGAACCGCCCCAAGCAGCTCTCACTTAAGGAAGGCATCGATGCCTACATCGAGCACCGCCGCGAGGTCGTCATCCGGCGCACCCGCTATTTGTTAGGCAAAGCCGAGGAGCGCGCCGAACTGCTCGAAGCGTTCTTGTTAGCACTCGGACATCTCGATGATTTCATCAAAATCATCCGCTCTTCGAGAAACCGGGACGAAGCCCGAGAACGCCTAGCCGCCTATAGCTTCCCCATTGCAACCGCCGAATCGCTCGGCATCATGATTCGCTCCCAAGCGTCCATTTCCGGCGATACATATACTTTCAGCGAGCGCCAGGTGAACGCCATTCTCGAGCTTCGTCTCTATCAACTCACCGGCCTCGAACAGGACAAGGTCAAAGGCGAATACGACGCCGTCCTCATCGATATCAAGGACCTGATGGACATCCTCGCGCGCGAGGAGCGGGTGCTCGTCATCATTAAGGACGAGCTCCGTGCCATCAAAGACAAATTCGCCTCGCCGCGGCTTTGCTCCATCGTTGCGGAAGCGGGCGAGGTCGCCATGGAAGACCTCATCGCCAATGACGCGATGATCGTCACCCTCTCCCATCGCGGTTACATCAAGCGCACTCTATCAACCGAGTACCGGGTCCAGGGCCGCGGCGGCAAGGGCTTGAAAGGCATGGAAACGCGGCAGTCGAAAAAGGACGAGGCCGACGATTTCATCGAGCACCTCTTCAGCGTCCAGGCGCACGACTATCTGTTATTTTTCACCAACACCGGCCGCATGTATGTCGAGCGGGTGTATGAACTTCCCGAGGGTTCCCGCACCGCGATGGGACGCAGCATCCAAAACGTGCTCAACCTGAAACCCGAGGAAAAAATCGCGGCTCTCCTCCGTCTCGAACGCACCGTGGACGAGAATGGCAATGACATCACCTTCCGCGAGGAAGCCGGTTATGTCTTCTTCGCCACCCGCAGCGGCAAGGTGAAAAAAACCGCGGTCAACGATTTCCGCAACTACCGCAAGGACGGCATCATCGCGATCAATCTTGAGGAGAACAACGAGCTCATCGGAGTTCGTCTCACATCCGGCGGCGATGAAATCATACTCGTCACCCACGAAGGCTTGAGCCTGCGTTTTCACGAGGACGACACCCGTCCGTTAGGCCGCGGCACCGCAGGGGTGATGGGCATCCGCCCGAGCGCCACCGATTTCGTCATCGGGCTCGCGCTTGTCACTCAAGGCTCGACTCTGTTAGTCGCTTCGGAGAACGGCATCGGCAAGCGCACCACCTTCGAAGACTACCGTAAGCAGTCACGCGGCGGAAAAGGCATCATCACCATGAAGGTCACCGACAAGACCGGCCCCGTGGTCGGTGCCGTCACCGTGACCGAGGAAGACGAGCTCATGCTTATGACCTCCAGCGGCCAGAGCATCCGGATTCGCGCTTCCCAAGTCCGCGAAACGGGGCGCAATGCCCAGGGCGTGAAACTTCTGACACTCAAGAGCAGCGAAAAGCTCCAGGATATTTCCAAAGTCATCCCGGATGGCGAGGATGGAGCGCCGGTATCAGTTGGTGAGGAAGAACCGCCAATCGAGAACGATGCTGACTGAACTTAGCAGCATTACCGATGGGTGAAAACACTTACAACGGCAGTGATGTTCCTCATTGGGATGGTACGGGTGCGTTGCAACTCGGAACCGTTTTCCAAACGCTTACGCTCAGGCGAGCAAGTCATTTCGAGCAAGGCCAACCTTCGATATGACATAACGATTTAATCATAGCTGAGAGCGCAACCTACCGTGTCCCCACCTCGCCACAAAGACGCATATCGCTTTCACTCGGCCAATTTTTTCGCCGATCTATCAAATTTCCGCGAGCTGGAAACGCGGATCTCAGCGCTTTCAACGCCGCATGACCGTGGCGCTGCTTTTGAAGTCTTCGCCGAGGCGTATTTGTCCACTCAACGGGTTCCACAAGCGAAGGATGTTTGGCCGCTCGGCTCTGAACCCCTAAATATTAGATATAGTCTCGTCCTTCCCGGCCGGGACAAAGGAATAGATGGCCTGATTCTTGCAGAGGACGGTGAATTCACGGCTTACCAGGTCAAATTTCGGCACGACCGTAAACCTATAGTTTGGGATGATCTGGGCAATTTCTTCGGTCTGTCTGACAGGGTTCAGCGCCGTCTGGTTTTCACCAACGCGTCCGACGTCAACGATACCGCGAGCGCTCGAGCTGGATTCATGGCAATCCGTGGAGCAGATTTGGACGAACTAACTGCATCTGATTTCGCGAATATCCAGGCGTGGCTCAATGGACTCGAAGCAGCTCGTCAGATAGCGACTCCGGATCCTCATCAGGTGGAGGCAGTGTCCTCGATTGTCGGAACATTGGCTGACGTGGATCGAGCCCTGGCACTCATGGCGTGTGGATCGGGAAAGACACTCGTTGCGCTATGGACTGCGGAACGCCTCAATGCGCAAACGATTCTCATTTTGCTCCCTTCATTGGCATTGGTCAGACAAACGTTGCACCAGTGGATGAGAAACACTTCGTGGCCGCGTGGCGGTGTCAGTTTCATCTGCGTTTGCTCTGATGCCACAGTGAGCCGTGAAATGGATGAGGTTCACGTCCGTCCGGGGGACCTCGACTTTCCCGTTACTACGGACGCCGAAACATTGAGGGCTTATTTGGCCCACCATCACACGGGTGTAAAGCTCGTGTTCAGCACATATCAATCCACCAAGGTTCTCGTTGAGGGGACCAAGGGTCTTCCTCCATTCGACCTCGGGATTTTCGATGAAGCCCATAAGACGGCAGGAAAAAATGGAGTGAGATCCGCCCTTGCCCTTGATGACGCGAATGTCGCCATCAAAAAGCGGCTCTTCATGACGGCCACACCGCGTCATTACAACATTTCCAAGCGCGACAAAGAGGGCGACGCCAAACTGGTGTTCTCGATGGACATGCCGGAGACCTATGGGCCAGTGGCATTTTTGCTACCATTCACGGAGGCTGTCCGCCGGGACATCATCTGCAACTACCGGATTGTGATCTCGGTGGTCACCTCCGACATGCTCAATGATGCGAGGCTGCGGCGCGGCATCGTGATCGTCGATGGTGACGAGGTCAAAGCTCGGCAGGTCGCCAATCAGATCGCCCTAGCTGCGGCAGTCCAAAAGTATCCGATCAAAAAGGCCTTCACGTTCCATACTTCAGTTGCATCGGCGAAGTCGTTTGTCTCACCCGGTTCGGAGGGCGTTTCCACCCACCTGCCGGACTTTCTCGCATTCCACGTCAACGGAGACATGGTCACCTCTGAGCGGGAGAAGACGATGAAGGCGTTCCGCGATGCTCCACTCGCCACGATTTCGAACGCACGTTGTCTCACCGAGGGGGTTGATGTTCCCGCTGTCGACCTCGTGGCCTTCATGTCTCCGAAGCGAAGTCTGGTCGATATTGTTCAGGCAACGGGCAGGGCGATGAGAAAGCTAAAGGGCAAGAAGCGAGGATACATCCTCGTTCCACTTTATGTCGAGGTGGCCCGTGGAGAGTCGGTTCAGGATGCAGTCCGTCGAAGCGATTTCAAAGATGTTTGGGAAGTAATCCACCAAATGAAAGAGATCGATGAAATCCTCGCTCAAGAAATTTCGACTTTGCGGCAGGAGCGTGGAAGAACTGCTGGCTTCGATGACACAAGACTCAGGGAAATGGTCGATATTCTTGGACCGCAGATCTCGCTGGAAGAAATCAGGCGGAGCATTACCGCCAAATGCATCGACGCGGTAGGAGATGTCTGGGACGAGCGGTATGGCGAGCTGGTTGCATATCGTGAAAAACACTCGACCTGTGACATTCCCGCTCGCTCCCAAGAAAATGCTCCTCTGGCAAAGTGGGTCGTGACACAGCGAGTGAAACGACGAACCCGTAGGCTATCATCAGGCTGTATTGCGCTTTTGGACAAAATTGGCTTCAACTGGGATCCGAACAAAGCTGAGTGGAGATCTCGTTATCTCGAACTCGTAGATTACAAAAAAATTCATAGGCATTGCAACGTCCCCCAAACCAACTCGAAAGGTCATCCTCTCGCCAATTGGTTGAGCACGCAAAGGGCTGAGTTTCGTAAAGGGCTACTTGATCAGGACCGGGTTAGATTACTTGAGAATCTAGGGGTCAATTGGAATCCAGCGCCCGGAACCTGGGACGAACGCTATCAGGAGCTTTTGGAGTATCACAAACTCAATAAGCATAGCCACGTTCCTGTGAGATGGCCTGAGAACAAAACTTTGGCTGAGTGGGTCGTAAGGCAGCGGGCGATGTTCAGGAAGAAAGCGATTTCTTCCGAAAGAATACTACTGCTAGATAAAATTGAATTTCCTTGGACGGTGGTAAAGACCCAATCGCAGATCTGGGATTCGCGCTTTCCCGAACTCCAAAAGTTTCATGAGAAATACGGACACTGCCGTTTCGAAAAGGGACTCGAATACGGTGTTGGCCTGCCGTCTTGGGTAAGTGCTCAGCGGTTGGCAATGCAGCGGAATCAGTTGACCGAAGGTCAGCGAAAAAAACTGAATGCTCTCGGAGTCCGGGACGAGAATACGTCAATAGATGGAAATTGGGATAGAATGTTCAAGTTGTTGGAGGAGTATCGAGTGGCCAATAGAACTTGCTTGGTTCCTTCCGGATGGGAAAAGAATCGTCCCCTTGCTAGCTGGGTGACCAATCAGCGGCTGGCTCGCCGCGAGGGGAAATTGGCCAGCGACAGGATCGCAGAACTGGATTCGATTGATTTTGTTTGGGAGCCTCGGGTGATTCAATGGTGGGAAAAATTTCAAGAAGCTCGGAAATACTTTGATGAAAATGGGGACTGCGATGTCCCCCAGAACAATCCATTGATTAAATGGGTGTCTTATCAACCGAAGGCCCTGCGCAAAGGGAGTCTTTCCAGCGACCAAGTTGAAGCGCTGACGCTGATCGGGCTGGCGACTTGTTCACCCGAGGATCGGTGGAAGAAGTTTTTCCCAATCCTAAAAGATTATTTCAGGATACAAGGTGATGGGAATGTCTCGCTTGGCTGGGAGCAATGCCCGGAGCTTCCCTTATGGCTTCAGGAAATCCGAATGGCCAAAAAGTCAGAACGACTCACTCCCGAACAAATTCTGGAGTTGGACGCCCTAGCGATCGATTGGGAGGCTCCGGATTTGGAATGGGAAACACGCATCAAGGAATTGGCTGAATACAATTCAGCGAATGGCAGATGCAACGTGATTATCGGCAACGCCGAGTTGGCAAGGTGGGTGGCCAAGACGAAACGGAATCAGGCCGCAGGTCTTTTGAGTGAATCGCAAATCCTAACGCTGGATGAGTTGGGGTTCTTCCCTGAACCTCGGAAGGGGCGGAATTGGGAAGAAATGTATGGACATCTTGAGGCCTTTTTCAAACAGAGTCTCCATAGTTCGGTGCCATACGGCTATGAAGCCGACCAACCCTTGGCACGATGGGTTTCAACACAGAGAGCGTATGAACGCAAAGGCAAGATGGATCCGTCCAAGCGGGAGAGGCTGGAAAAGCTGGAATTCGACTGGATGCCTAACGTGAATCGCTGGCAGCGATGGATAGGTGAACTCAAGATATTTTTCCGAGAATCCGGCAACTTTGATGTTCCCGAAGATGGCCGACACCGCGCCTTGGCGAAATGGGTAGGTTACTTGCGAAATAGAAATGCAGGCGGTCTTCTCGAAGAGGATAGAAAGCGGGAACTCGATGAGATAGGGTTCACGTGGACCACGGATCGAGAACCGGTGTGGGAAACGTGGTTCGCACGTCTTTTGGAATTCAAGGCTGAACATAGCCATACACTTGTTCCTCTTGGTAGTCCGGAGGACGCTCCACTAGCGCGGTGGGTTTCGACGCAGCGTATCGCCAAGCGACGAGGAAAGTTGGATCCCGAGCGGATCAGGCGACTTTCAGAAGTTGATTTTGACTGGGAACCTCACGATACCAAATGGGCGACTCATTTCGAAAACCTCAAAGTTTATCATTCAACGAATGGCCATTGGGACCCCAACGACGAGCGTGCTGAGGAAACCAAATTGGCAAATTGGATTGAGAAGCAACGCAGCAGTTATCGGCAGAGCGCACTTTCATCGGAAAGGATGAATGCCCTAAACCAAATTGGTTTTCCTTGGACACCGGACCGCCGGAGATGGGAGCAGCAGTATGCTCGTCTTTCTAGCTACTTGAAACTGCACGGGGTTTTTCCTGAAAACGAGAACTCACCGGAAGAGCGAAGTTTGATTCGTTGGATGTCAGCACAGCGGCGGAGCCGTATCGAAGGGATGCTGTTCGCTGGGGATGAATCGAAGTTGAATGATCTTGGTTTCGTGTGGCAAGGAGCGGAAGGCGACTGGACCAGAATGATAGATTTGGCGCGCGTTTACTTCGAATCGAATGTTAATCTTAAGGTCCCCAGAAATGGTGAATTCCGAGAACTTTCAGATTGGTTGTCCAAGCAGCGAACTGCCTATCGCCAAAGCCTGCTAAGCGTGGAGCATCAGAAGACATTGGAGCAAGTCGGGATGATTTGGGATGTGGTGCCAATGGCTTGGGAAGAACGGTTTGAGGAACTCAAGGCGTATAAGCAAAGATTCGACCATTGCAATGTTCCTTATGAATGGCCGGAGAATATCGAGTTTGCCCGGTGGCTCAGCAAACAACTGAGCGCCTATCGCCGTGGTGATCTCGAAGAGTCCAAGGTCAGGAAAATGGAGGACTTGGGTGTAAGCTGGAGATCGCGCCGTGATAAATGGGACATTCGCTTCGACGCTTTGGTGCGATTTAAGAAAGCGAATGGCCACATTGTCCCCAGCTATTTTAAAGATGACACCAAGCAGTTGAGCCTTTGGTGCTCTTTACAGAGAAAGGCGGAGAAGGAAGGCCGTCTTTCGGCTGATAGGATTGCCCGGCTTTCGGCTTTGGGATTTGTCTGGGCGGCGGATCAGATCAGGGGTGACGACTATTGGGAGCAGCAGTTTCAGTGTTTGGTCGATTACAAGGACAAGAATGGAGACTGCAAAGTCCCTGTGGGCTGGCGCCACAAGGAGCATCCTAACAAGCATGAATACAGGCTTTCGAATTGGTGCTATGTCCAGAACCGCACCCTCAAGGAAGGGAAGTTAAGGTCTGAACGCTTCGAACGGCTCGCTGAGTTAGGCTTTCCCTGGAAGACATGATGCCGTGGGATAGTCTGTTTCAAGGACGACAGCGCCAATTTCCTGCTCCAATCGGAGGATGCGGGAGTTGGTGACGAACTCATCCATACCTATAATTTCGGGAATGACCAGTCGCACCGCCACACTCTTTTTCGCCCTCGCTGCCGGTCTGGCGGACGCCGCGCCCGTTCAGGTGATGAGGTTCGACGTCGGTACCGCTAACACATCAGCCGGATTCATCGCAGTCACTTCCACCGATGTTTTCACCCGGGACAAGGGCTATGGTTTCTATCTCGGGTTCACGCCCAAGGCGGAGGACCGGGGAAGGGATCCGGTCAAAGGTGATTTTGTCACTGGCGAGGGTGTATTCTATTTCTCCGTGGTGCTGCCCCAGGGAAATTATGATGTGACGGTGCTGCTGAGTGATCCGGCCGGCAAGTCGGACACTACGGTGAAGTTCGAGCCGCAGCGGTTGATGTTAGAAAACGTAAAGACCGCGGACAACAAACAGGTTAGCCGGAAATTCACGGTGAATGTCCGACAGGCGGAGTATTCAGGTGGACGGGTGGGGCTGAAGGACCGGAAGAAGGCGTCCAGTTCGGGCACAATGACATGAAGAACAAGGCACCCGGCGCGTTGGAGAACTACGAGGAAAATCTTGGCAAGCTTGTGAAAAGCATTCAGGGAAAGGCGGCACCGCAGTGCTGGTCACCTCGATGGAACGCAAAGGCGGAGTCAGGAATGACACTCTAGCAGGATATCCGGACGCGGTGAAGCGCGTGGGGGAAAAGGAGAAGACTGCGCTGATCGATCTTCATGCGATGAGCCGGCAGCTTTATGTCGGGCTCGGCAAGGATCTCAACGCGGCATTTCAGGACGGGACGCATCACAATAATTTCGGCCGCACGAGATCGCCAAGTGCGCCGTCGAAGGCATCCGGAGAGAGAAGCTGCCATTGGCCGGGATGCTGGCCGATGACGTGAAGCCCTTCGATCCGGCACATCCTGATGCGGTGGCAGATTTCAAATATCCGGTAAGTCCGGTGAAGGATTTGAAGAAACCGGAGCGCGGGGCTTCAGCCGACCTTTCCAAGTGAGCGATGATCGACTCGCCGACTGAAGAGGCTGTAGGCAACCTCGATCCTTGCGATTTCCGTTAGGATTTCCCGTTGGCCTGCGGGATTTGTAAAAACATTTTCAGAAACTGAGTTTCCCGACAGCCTTTGAAGCCAGGGCTCCGTCGCCGCCAAATCACCAGTTCATGTTCTCGCCGCGGGTGTCGATGTGGGTGAAATCCCAATAACCACCGACGCCGCCTTTGAAGAGTCCGCGGTCGCGGAGATTGCGCGCGGTGGCGGTCACCTGCGAGGCGCGCACTGGGAATTTCACATCCACGGCAACATTTGCCTGATGCCATGAGCGGGCTTTCGCACCTTCGCAATGGGCATTGTAGGCGGGGGCGCGATAGGCCGAAACGACTTCCACTTCCTTCACATTCATTTCCAAAGCGATCCGGTCGGCGACCCGCAGCGTGTAGCCCATCCGGGTCCACCAGGATTTGGGTGGCAGGGTGTTCCAGATGGAGCCCTTGTTTTTCGCGTGAGCCGAGATCACCTGAGCTGGGGAAATACTCTTCAACTTCAGGTTCCAAAGATAGCGGGTGTATTCCCTCAGCACGGAACCTTGAGCCCGTGCCCATTCAGGAGGCAGGTCGGTCAGATCGATGCGCGGGTTTTGCGGACTCGCCGTCGCGGCAGACTGGGTCTGCACTAAGACTTTCGGAGCGGCATTGGAGGTGGCCGCCGCCCCTACCGAAGTGGAGGCCAGGACTCCCAGGCTGGCCAGACCGAGGCCGCCGACAAACTGCCGACGTTCCAGAGTGGCATGTTCGAATCGTGTGCCGGGCTCGGGCGTTGCTGAATAACTCATGTTGGATTTGAGGAAGGATTTGCCGTCCAAAGCGGATTGCGTACCGAACGCGGAATGGCTGTGGAAAGATTTCGAATTCCCGATGACCAAAGCAGACGAGGCGGGGCCGACAAGTAAAAAACCTTCGCGAAACCTAATCATTCCCGGAATTTTCGAACATTTGGAGCTGTGGGCGGACCAGAAATCCATACTTTTTTGGAGTCATTTTCGAGGCCGTCCTTGGTCAGTTGTAGAAAATTCAAGACGCCGGACCGTTTTGAGGATTGCCCGGTAATTAAGATTTACTTAGTTTTCGCGGGAGAGGTGTCGGAATTGGTTTTCTAACGCCCGGTCGCGGCCTTTCACTCATTCGCCTGTGCCTCAACCCCTGAAAATCCTCATCGCCTGCGGCGGTACCGGCGGTCATTTGTTTCCCGGAATCGCCGTGGGTGAAGCCCTGCGCGCCCGGGGCCACGAGGTCATGCTGCTCATTTCGGAGAAGAAAGTGGATGCCGAAGCTTCGGCGAAATACACGCATCTTCGCTTCCGGACCGTGCCCGCTGTCGCCAAGCCGCCGACGCTTTCGCTGCGGATGCTGCCGTTTTTGTGGAAGCTCCGGGGTTCGGTCGGACTGTGCAAAACGATCATCAGGGAATTTGGCGCGGACGCGGTACTTGGCATGGGCGGCTTCACTTCGCTGCCGCCGGTGTATGCCGGACACCGGCTGGGCCTGAAAACCTTCATCCATGATTCGAACGCCCGGCCCGGCCGCGCGAACGTGCTCACCAGCCGCTTTTGCACCCGCGTTTTTCTCGGGCTGGACGCGGCGAAAGCGTATTTTCCCAAGCGCGAGACCGCCACCACCGGCACGCCCGTCCGCCCGGAAATCACGCGCCTCCCCACTCGTGAGGACGCGGCGGATTTGTTCGGACTCGATGCTGCCCGCCCGACCATCGTCGTCATGGGCGGCAGCCAGGGCGCGCGGCGGCTGAATCAACTCAGCGCTGAGGCTGCCGCGAGTTTAGCCCCGGAAATGCAGGTGCTGCACATCGCGGGGGCTTTGGATTTTCAGCGGGTTTCGGAAATCACCGCGAATCGACCGGGCTACAAGGTGCTCGGATTCTGCGATCAAATGCCGTCCGCTTATGCCATCGCGGATTTGGTCATCGCGAGGTCCGGGGCGTCCAGCTTGACGGAAATCGCCATTTCCGGCCACCCATCGATTCTCGTTCCCTACCCGTATGCCGCAGACGACCACCAGACGCGGAACGCCGAAGTATTCGCCTCCGCCGGTGCCTCGACCTTGGTTCAGGAGCGCGATCTCGACGCGGAGAAACTCGCGGCCCTGGCAACTTCGATCCTCCAAGACTTGCCAAGACACAAGCGCATGGCAAAAGCCGCCCGCGCACTCGCCGTCCCGGACGCCGCGGATCGGGTGTGCGCCGCCATCGAAGCCACTCTCCTGCCCCCATGACCGACCTCAGCCAGCGCCTAACCGACCGGAGCAACCCCCTCCAGATCCATCTCATCGGCGTGGCCGGATCCGGCATGAGCGGGCTGGCGTTGTTACTGTTAGGCATGGGCCACCGGGTCAGCGGATCGGACAAGGTCACCACTGCGGAAACCGAGCGGATGCAGGGAATCGGGCTGGTTTTCTCATCACCGCATACCGCAGCTGCCGTAAAAGGCGCGCACATCGTCGTATATTCATCGGCGATCAAATCCGACAACCCGGCCTACTCGGCGGCGAAAAAAGCCAAGATCCCCCTGCTGCGCCGCGCCGAGTGCCTGGCCGCGATTCTCCATACAAAGAAAGGCATCGTCATTGCCGGAACCCACGGCAAAACGACCACCTCGGCGATGACCGCCCACGTCCTGCGCGAGGCTGGTCAGAAGCCAAGCCACTACGTCGGCGCGGAAATCCCGATCCTCGGCGCGAACGCGAAATGGTCGGGCGACGGCGAGTTCATGGTCGCGGAGGGCGACGAAAGCGACGGCACGCTCGCTCTCTATCACCCGGAGCACTCCGTCATTCTCAACATCGAGGCCGAGCATCTGGATTTCTATCGGGACCTCGATCACATCCGCGAGGTCTTCACGCAGCTCGCCGATCAGACCACGGGCAAACTGGTTTATTGCGCCGAGGATCCCGTGACCCACGAGCTGTGCAAGGGACGTGAGAATGCGATTTCCTACGGCTGGGACGAGGCCGATTACACCGCCACAGACATCCGCGATCTTAAAGGTTCGTCCGCATTCACCGTGAAAAAACGCGGAGAGGTTCTCGGCGATGTCGAGCTCGGTATTCCCGGAAATCACAACATCCTCAACGCGCTTGCCGCCATCGCGCTGGCCGACAGTTGCGGCGCGGAATTCCTGCTGGTCTCGCGCGCGCTGGCCACCTTCGCCGGAGCGAAACGCCGCTTCGAAACGAAATATCTATCAGCCGACTACCGCGTCATCGACGACTACGGCCACCATCCCACCGAACTCGCCGCCACGCTGCAAACGGCGCGCTCGCTGAAGATGAAACGTCTCATCGTCTTGTTTCAGCCGCACCGCTACACACGGACGAAAGAGCTGGCCGACGATTTCGGAAAAGTCCTGCAAGCCGCCGACTTGGTGTTCATCACCGACGTTTATGCCGCTTCGGAAAAGCCGCTCAAAGGCATCTCCGGCCAGACCTTGGTCGATGCGATGAAACTCCACGGTGACATCCCGGCGACCTATGTCCCCGACCTTGCCTTGGCGCATCACGCCCTCGGCCACGCCCTTCAGCCCGGCGATCTCGTCATCACGCTCGGCGCGGGAAATGTCCACGAGGCCGGGACCCGCCTCGTCGCTGACTTGAATATTTTACAGGAGATGCGCGGCCTCATGCCTGCCGGCGAAATCGATGGCAAGCTCTACGAGCCGATGAGCCGCCACACGACTCTGTTAGTCGGCGGCCCGGCGCAATACTGGCTGGAGCCGCACAGCTTTTACGGCTTCGCGTTCCTCGTCGAATACTGCCGCGCCCGCGGCATTCCGGTTCGTGTCGTCGGACGCGGGTCGAACCTGTTAGTCCGCGACGGCGGCATCCGCGGCGCGGTCATTCGCCCGACCGGCGGAGTTTTTTCCGAGGTCACCGTGGACGGCCGCGGCCACGTCACCGCCGGCGCGGGAGTGCGCTTGAAGAAGCTCGCCAGCGTCGCGGGCGGCAGCGGCATCGGCGGCTTCGAGTGGATGGAAGGCATCCCCGGCAACGTCGGCGGCGCGCTCCGCATGAACGCCGGAGCCATGGGCATCGAAACCTTCGACCAGGTGGTGCGGGTGACCTTCCTTGATGAGGACGGCGTGATCCGCACTCGCGAGCGCGAGGAAATCGTCACCAAATACCGCGACGTTACCGAACTGCGACGAAATTTCGCCCTCCAAGCGGTCTTCAAAGGCAAGGCCGACACCACCGTCAACATCAAGGAGCGCTGGGATGCCTCCCGTGAAAAGCGCAAGGCCTCGCAACCGATCGCGGCGTCCGCCGGCTGCACATTCCGGAATCCCGAGTTCATTCCCGCCGGCCGCGTGATCGACTCGCTGGGCCTTAAAGGCACCACCTGCGGTCATGCCGCGGTCTCGGAGCTGCATGGAAATTTCGTGGTCAACCAAGGCGGCGCTTCCGCCCTGGAAATTCTAACACTCATTGAGTTCATCCAAGACAAGGCGCGCGACGAGCGGCAAGTCGAGCTGGAAACCGAGATCAAGATCCTCGGCGAGGACGAAGCGACATTCTAACGAACAACCTTATGCTAACAGGGAAAAAAATCGCAGTGCTGATGGGCGGTCCGGGTTCGGAACGCGCCGTTTCGCTCGCCTCCGGCAAAGCCGTCCTTAAGGCCCTTCTCGAACTGGGGCTCAATGCCTCGGGCGTCGATGTCACAAGTCCCGTCCTGCATCTTCCGCCGGGCACCGACCTCGCGTTCAACGTCATCCACGGCACCTTCGGCGAAGATGGCTGGTTGCAGGAAATCCTCGAGAAGGCGGGCGTCCCCTACACCGGTGCCGGCGTGAAAAGCAGCCGGCTCGCGTTTGACAAAAATTTGGCAAAAGCCGCCTTCATCGCCCACGGTGTGCCGACTCCCCGCTCGGAAATTGTGGATTTGTCCGCAGGCGCCATGATTCCCGACACGATCGGTGTTCCGTTAGTAATCAAGCCGCCGTGCGAGGGATCGAGCGTGGGTATGCAAGTCGTCCGGACTTCGGAAGAACTTGATGCTGCGATGCAAAAAGCGGCCGCAACCTACGACAAGGTTCTCATCGAGGAATTCATTTCCGGCAGGGAACTCACCGTGGGAATTTTGAACGACGAGCCATTGCCCATCGTCCACATCGTGCCGCCGGCTGGAGTGTATGACATGGCCAGCAAATATCCGTGGCTCAATGGCACACAGGGCAGCGAATATGTCTGTCCAGCGGACTTGGACCTGGAAACCACCATGGCGGTGCAAGCCGCCGCGCTAGCCGCCCACCGCTCGCTGGGCGTGGAAATTTATTCCCGCGTTGATGTCCTGCTGGATTCCATGAATCGTCCCTTCGTGCTTGAAGCCAACACCATCCCGGGCATGACGGAAACCAGCCTGTTGCCCAAGGCCGCCGCCGCCAGCGGCATTTCCTTCCCCGAGTTGTGCAAAACCATCGCCGAGCTTTCCCTTCAACTCCGCTCCTAACATGTCAAAGGCCCGCACCAGCAAACCCCGCCGCCGCCCTCAATCGAAGGTGCTGGAAGTCCGCGTCATGTCGCCGCGCATCGCTTGGTTCGGCTTCCTCAAATTAGCCGGCCGCGTAGTGAAGATTGCCTGCATCCTCGCGCTCGCCGCAGGCTTCGGCTGGGGTGCGTGGCTGGGAATCCAGCGCGCGTTTTACAAAAATCCCGATTTCCGCTTGCAAGTCATCGATCTGAATCCGAACCCGGTGATCGATGAACTGGGCCTGGCCGAGGCCACCGGCATCGACCTATCAGCCAGCCTGTTTGACATCGATGTGGATACGGTCACCGCAAAACTCAAGGCTCTTCCTGCGATCGCTGATGCGCACGCCGAGCGTCATCTCCCCGGCAAGCTGGTGGTGCGGATCAAGCCCCGCACGCCGCGCGCGTGGCTCTCCTGCCCGGAAGCCGGTCTCGCTAACACGCGCCGGATCGGCGCCCTGCTCGTGGATCGCGACGGGGTTGCCTACCCCTGCCCCGAGCTGCAACTGGCTGACGCGAAAAGCCTGCCGCTGGTCCAGCTACCCGTTTCCGAGAAGCATCCCATCGTCCCCGGCCAGCGTGTCGGGCATCCGGAGCTGGCGCATTGCTTTCGCTTGTTAGACTCCGCTTTCGCGGCGGATCCGCAGGCGATCCACTGGATCGAGTCGGTGAGGCAGGTCAATGAGTGGTCACTGGTGCTCGTGACCCGCCAGGGCACCTCGGCGACTTTCGCGCTGGGCGACCACGAGCGCCAGATCAGCCGCCTGCGCGCCGCGATGGACCACTCCAACCACCGCGGCTACGCCATCGATACCATCAATCTGATTCCGAAACACAACATTCCCATCACCTTGCGCAACGAAACCGCAGCTCCCAAGGCCACGCCTGTTAGAGAAGCAAGCGCCGGAGAAATTCGTGAGGACCGCCGGGCCCGCGACCTGAGCACGCTGCTCAACCGCGACTGATTTTTCGCTAACCCACCCATGGCACGTCGCACGAAAATTCACGTCGGACTCGAGATCGGCACCAGCAAGACCTGCATGGTGGTCGGCGAGGTGAAGGCGGACAGCGCCGTAAAAATCCTGGGGATCGGGGTGACAAAAACCGCGGGTGTTAGGAAGGGTGAAATTTACGATTTCTCCCAAGCCCGCGCCTGCCTGAAGGACGCGCTCGCCAAGGCCGAGGACGCCAGCGATGTGGAAATCGGCAGCGTTTTCCTCGCCGTCACCGGGTCGCACATTCAGGGCGTGAACCACCGAGGCACCTACCGCCTCCCAGATGGGGAGCCGACTGTTTCCCCGGAGCATGTGGAGGAAGCCCGCACCATCGCGCGCGAGGTGCACATTCCGCAGGATCACGTCTATCTGCACCCGATCATTCGAAACTATTGGCTCGATGGCCTCGAGCACTCGACCACTCCCGTCGGGTTGTTTGGAAAAACCGTGGAGGCGGATTTCCACATCGTCCACGGCATCGGCACCCGCATTCAGAACAGCATCAAGCTCGTCCGCGAGATGCCGTTAGAGGTCGATGACATCGTCTTCTCGCCCATCGCCACCGCCCAGATGGCGCTCGACCGTGAGCAGCGCGAGCGCGGCGCGCTGGTCGTCGACATCGGCGGCGGCACCACCGACTACGCGCTCTATCTGAATGGCGCGATCGCCGCGTCAGGCTGCATCCCCGTCGGCGGCGACCATGTCACCAATGACATCCACCTTGTCACCGGCCTGCCGTTTTCCAAAGCCGACCGCCTGAAAATCATGGAGGGCGATGCCTCGGCGGACCCCGTGCGCTCGGTCGGCACCGCCAAGCTAACCGATGACCGCGGCTTTGCCGAAGTCGAGGTCGGCCGCGGGATTCTCAACGAAATCATCCGCCAGCGGCTGGAGGAAACTCTCAAGCTGGTGCGCGCCCGCCTGCCCGCCGGAGCGGTCGAAGCCATCGGCGCAGGCGTCTTCCTAACCGGCGGCACCAGCCTGATGCGCGGCTTCAGCGAGCTGGCCTTCGACGTCTTCGGGCGTGACATTTACCGCCCCGAGCCGCCGGAGATCAGCGGCGTGCAGGCGAGTTTCAAGGACCCTCACTACGCCACGGCCATCGGCCTGATCCGCTACGCCCAAATTCTCGAAACCGAGCGCGCCCGTCCCCCCGGCGTCGTCGGAAAAATCGGCCGCATGTTCTGGCCGTTCGGAAAATAATCATCCCTAACACTCACATCCACCATGATTCCCTACATCCGCGATCCGCACCAAACGGTCCCGACTTCCGCCGTTAAAATCATCGGCCTCGGCGGGGCCGGTGCGAACATGCTGGAGCGCATCGCGCTCGACGGCATGGAAGGCGCGGAGTTGTTAGCGCTTAATACCGACCTCCGCACTCTAACCGCCTGCCTCGCTCGGGAAAAAATCCAGCTTGGCGTGAACCTCACCAAGGGCCTTGGCGCGGGTGGCGATCCCGAGCTCGGCCATCAGGCGATTCTCGAATCCGAGGAACAACTCCGTGCGGCGATCAAGGGCCGCCGGATCATTTTCCTCTGCACCGGCCTCGGCGGCGGCACCGGTTCCGGCGCGGCTCCCATCGTCACCCGGATTGCGCGCGAGGAGGGAGCGTTCGTCGTCGTGTTCGCCACCATGCCGTTTGCCTTCGAAGGCAAGCGGCGGCGTGACCAGGCGGAGACCGCGCTCAATGAACTCGCCGTCCTGTCCAATGCGCTGGTCACCTTCGACAACAACCGCATGGGTGAGCTGGTTCTCGCCAAGCAAGGCATCCACGAGGCCTTCGCCGCCGCCGACCACATGATTTGCGAGTCGATCAAGGCGGTCATCCGCCTCGTCATCCGACCGGGTCTAATCAACGTCGGTCTCGACGATCTCATGAGCGCGCTGCGGACTAACCGTTCGCGCTGCCTCTTCGGCTCCGGTCTCGCAGCGGGCAAGGACCGCGCCACCAAGGCTCTCAAAAACGCGCTCAACAGCCCCTTGTTAGACCAGGGCGCGCTGCTCAAGGACGCCCAGACCGTGCTCGTCCACCTTTCCGGCGGCGAGGACCTAACTCTTTTCGAGATCGAGCTCTTGATGCAGCGATTGCAAAAATTCGTTCCAGAAAAAGCGCACGTCCTGTTTGGTGCCTCGGTCGATCCGGCGATGGGCGACTCGCTTTCCATCACTTTGATCAGCGCGCTGCCCGAGGACCATCTCGCAACCGCGCCGCGGGATTCGCTTAGCCACCGGGCGCAGGAAAGTCCGCTGCTGGATCCCAGTCAGGGATTCACCGCGCCTGCCGCAAAAGCGGTTCCATTCGTCGCGGTCGCACCCACCCGCGAGGAAGCACCTCCGGCAGATCCAGCGCCCGTTCCTGTTAGTGAACCGACTCCCGAACCGGAAGCAATCCCAGAACCCAAACCTGCTCCCGAACCCCCTCCGGTCTCGCCGCTTTCGAAATTCCGCAAGGCTGCCATTCCCGCCGCAATTCCAACGTTGTTAGAAAATGAGCGCCCGTTCGCGGAACCCGATTCTCCGCCCGTAGAAAACGCGGAAACCGCGCCATCACCAGACCTCGACGCCTTCACCTTCATCGACGAAATCGAACCCGAGCCCGCGCCAGAATCGGAAGCCACTCCACTCTATTCCGCCACTCATTACTACAGCGACGCGGAGGAACCCGATCCCGAACCGATCGAAGCCAGTCAAGGCTTGGAGCCGGATCCCTATTCGCCAAGCTTCATTCCGGGTCCCAAGCGGAGACCTTCTCAAACATCACCCTGGGGCAAACCCAAGCCGCCGGAATTTCCCAGCGACATTCCTGACGACGAGCCACCCGATTCCATCACGGTGGGCGAGGCACCTTCCAGTTCCGCCGAGCCCGAGGCTCCCAAGCTCAAGCTCGGCATCAAGCCAACGGGTTCCCAAAGCGAACTTTCACTCGATTCCACTCCCCGCGGCCGCTTCGAGGGCGAAACTCCGAACGTCTTCGACGGCGAGGATCTCGATCTTCCGCCGTTCCTGAGAAAGAAAAAATAACAGCCAGATGAGCGGCTCCAGCGATCTCGGAACTTCTTCAACGATCGCCTTGTGCGAGGGCAACGGCGGTCTGCCGAAAGTCGTGATCGAAACGCCGTGGAGTTCCGCGGAAATCTATCTTCACGGGGCGCACATCACTCATTTTCAGAAAAAGGGCGAAGCGCCATTGCTGTTTCTCAGTGGCGACAGCGCCTTTCTAACCAACAAGGCGATTCGCGGCGGCGTGCCCATCGTTTGCCCTTGGTTCGGCGACCGCGAAGGCCAGCCGGCCCACGGCTTCGCCCGCACCGCAGATTGGCTTCTAACATCGCAATCGAACCGGATGGTTCCGTTCAATTGTCATTATCGCTGCCTCCGCTTGATGGCATCGAAGCGGAGTTCATCGTCTCGGTGGCGGAAACACTCGCCATGGAAATCATTGTTAGAAATACCGGCGCGGACGACTATACATTTGAAACCTGTCTTCACAGTTACTTTCAAATCGGTGCCATCGACTGCATAACAATTACCGGCCTGTCAGGTGTGACCTATCTGGACAAAACCACATCCACCACCCACACCCAGGATTCCGCGCCGATCCAGATCACCAGCGAAACGGATCGCGTCTATCGCGACACCATGGCCACTGTCGAAATCGAAGATCGCGCCCTGTGCCGCCGCATCCGCATCGAGAAATCAGGTTCCCGTTCCACCGTCATCTGGAATCCATGGATCGAGAAATCCCAGCGAATGGCCGATTTCGGCGACGAAGAATACCTGCAAATGGTCTGCGTGGAATCCGGTAACGTCGCGAGCGACCAAGTTACGCTCCCACCCGGTGAACTTGCGGTTTTGAAGGTGGTGGTGGGCAGTGAAGCATTGGCATGAAAGCGGACAACAGGCGCTCTTCACCGAAATTTCATCAAGCCGCGATAGCCAGCGGCTCGGGATCTGGCTAAAAACCGGTTCGTGACGCACCTCTCCGTTTTCCCGATTTCCTGATGTCCGCCAAAGCCACTTGGAAAGTCAGCGCCGCTGTGATGGCCAGCCGGGTGCTGGGGCTGGCGCGAGAGATGATGTTCGCCGGGCTGTTCGGTGGCAGCAAGTGGATGGATTGCTTTTACCTGGCGTTCAAGGTGCCGAACCTTTTGCGCGACCTGTTCGCGGAGGGCGCGCTGTCGCAGGCGTTCGTGACGACGTTTTCGAAAAAGCTGAAGACGGATGGCGAGGAGTCCGCGTGGGCGCTGGCGCACAAGATGATGACGCTGGCGGCGGTTTTCATGAGCGGGGTGACGCTGCTAGGAATTCTGGCGGCACCGTGGATCGTTGATTTGCTGACCTCGCTCGCGCGCGGCGGAAACTCGCCGCGGGTTTACAATCCGGCGGAAATCGCGCTGACGGTGACGATGGTGCGGGTGATGTATCCGTTCATCCTGTTAGTCTCGCTGGCGGCGCTGGCGATGGGGATGCTGAACGCGAAGAACGTGTTCGGAATGCCGGCGCTGTCGTCGTGCTTCTTCAATCTCTGCTCGATGATCGGCGGCGCGGGGATCGGTTACTGGATGGATCCGACGTGGGGTCCGCGGAGTTTGATCGGGTTTTCCATCGGTGTCGTGATCGGCGGGCTGGCGCAACTGGCGTGTCAGTTTCCCGCGTTGCGGAAAGCGGGCTATCGGTTCGTGGCGGATTTCCAGTGGAAGGATTCTGGTGTCCGGCAAATTTTAAAACTGATGGGTCCGGCGGTGATCGCGGCGTCGGTGGTGCAGATCAACGTGGTGGTGAACGCGATGTTTGCCTACGGCGTCGGCGAGGGAGCTGTTAGTTGGCTGAGTTATGCGTTCCGGCTAATGCAGTTGCCGATCGGCGTGTTCGGCGTGGCGGTGGCGACGGTGACGCTGCCTGCGCTGTCACGCGCCGCGGTGAGTGGCATCGGCGAGGATTTCCGGCCGACGCTGGCAAAGGGGCTGCGCCTGGTGGCGTTCTTGGTGCTGCCATCCACGCTCGGGCTGGTGCTGCTGGCGGAACCGATCGTGAGCGTGCTTTACGAGCGGGGACGGTTCGACGCGATCGACCGCCTGCAAACGGCGGGGGCGCTGCGGGCCTATGGATACGGGCTGCTATTTTACGCGTGGCTCAAAGTCCTGCAGCCGGCGTTTTATGCGATCGACAAGCGGTGGTTCCCGATGCTGGTGAGCTTCTTCGCCCTGGCGCTGAATCTCGGCTTCAATTACTTTTTCGTATTCGTCCTCATGTGGGGTCACGAATCGCTCGCTCTAACCACCAGCATCACGGCGTCGGTGAATTTCGTGATCCTGTTCCTTGCAATGCGGAAATTCGCGGGAGATCTGGGGACTGGCGAACTGATGATTCTGTTGGGTAAATTGGTGATCGCGGGAGTCGTCATGGCCGGGGTCTGCCTGGTAGCTAACCGATTCCTGTTCGCCGACCTAACCGGCACCCCGCTTGTGGCGAAAATCATCTATCTGGGCGTCACCATCGGCGTGGCATCGGGGATTTATTTCCTCTCGGCCAAACTCCTGCGGGTCTCCGAAGCGCAGGAGGCCTTGGCCATGATCACGCGGAAACTGAGCCGTTAGAAGGTAGTCGTGGACTTCAGTCCGCATGGTTCTTCACGGGCTGAAGCCCATGACTACCTCGTGAGAGAGCAGCCATGCCTTGCGGTCCAGTCCACCCGCGTATCCCGTTAGGTTGCCGTTGCTCCCGACGACCCGATGGCATGGCACAACGATGCTCACCGGATTGCGGCCGATGGCCGTGCCCACGGCGCGCACGGCCGTGGGAGCGCCGACCCGGCGGGCGATGTCGGCGTAAGTGCGGGTTTCGCCTGAAGGAATTTCCCCTAACGCCTGCCAAATGCGCTTCTGGAAAACAGTCCCCTGAAGATCGAGCGGGAGCGAAAACGTCCCGCCGGATCGATTGAAATAACCATCCAGCGCGTCCCTCGCGCCTGAGAAAACCGCGTCGTCCCACAGCCAGTTAGAATCTGCCGGAGGGAAATAGCGCTGACCGGCGAAATAGACTCCCTTAAGCCCAGCATCGGTGGCGAGTAGAAGAATTTCGCCCAGCGGCGATTGGTAGTTAGAGGCGAATGTTTTCATGGGTGGCGTTCGTGGGTTGCGGAGTCGGCGGGCGGGCGGACCTCCGCACTGGCTGCGATCGATTTCCTGGCGCTCCGGAGCCGCGCGACCTGCCAGATCGTCACCAGCATCGACACCGCCTGCCAGAAGTAGAACGCCCGGGGAACCGAAAGGGCGAGGCTTGCGGGGAGCTCGGCGATCGGTAGCAGCGTGGCGGCCGCATAGATCGGACCGCTTGCCGGTGAAATCCCGAAGAGCCAGGACGCGGCGGGGATCAGGCGGTCGTTTTGGGACGCGCTGACGATGGCCCCGATCATGAGGGGCATGATGCCGATGAAAATGATGGCGAGGCTCACGGTCCGCCCGCCTTTCGCTTCAAGGAGCGCGTGAAATCCCATGCCGCCTGATAGAAGCACGACCGTGAAATATCCGAGCACGGAAAACGGCACCTCTTGCCCCGGAAACCAGCGCGATTCGATCACGGCTCGAGTGAAGACGAACCAGCCGACCGCCCCGGCGAGCGCCATCACGAAGACCCAGCCGAACGCCGTCGCCGCATCCGCAAAAACGGGCAGCGAGGTCCGGCCCTCCTTGCGAACCCGCCGCCAGCCGCGGATTTGGATTTCCGCGGACGGCGTGATGATGTGAGTCATCGCGGCTAGCAGCGCGAAGGTGACGAGGCCGTAAACGCCCGACATCGCGACCGCCTCCCACGCTTTCGGCGCCCAGCCGCTCCAGTCCAGCAGGCGCCGCGAGACCTCCCGCGACGGGAAGAGATTGCCCGGCTCGATCAAGGGCAGCGCGTTACCTAACAGCAGAAGCTGCACCCACACGAAAAAGCCGGTCGCCCAGATTTTTCCCAACAGCAGCGACTCGGTGCGCCGCCATCTGCGGCAGAGCATGACGATGAAGGTGAGGATCAATCCGCCCTGGCAGAAGACTGTGAAGATTGCCTCGGGGAAACCGAGATTGAAGAACTTCACCTCGGGAGCGAGTTGCTGGCCGGTGGCCACGATCGCTCCGGCGGTCCGCGGCAGCAGACCCGGCAGACTCTCCATGAACACAGGCGTGATCGTTAGATATTTGAAAAACACCAGGCCGAAGCGCGCCATCTGCGGCACTACGGTGTAGAGGCAGAACACCAGGCCGATGGAGACGAGGAACGCCCAGCGGCGGTTGCGGACGACGGTCCCGGTGACCAGCCCGGTTAGATGATAGGTCATCGCGGAGGTGATGAAGACCGCATACGACGGAGCCCAGACGGCCCACTCCACCTTGCCCCGCCAGAGCGCCCAACCGGTGAACGGAAGCGTCGCGAAAAACATGACATACTCGCGGACCGGCAGACCGAACAGGTAGCCCAGCACTTTGGAAATGGGACTCATCGGGATGAGCCGCTGATAGTCGATCACGCCTTCGTCGGTCTCGGCGGTCATGCCTCCGGAGACCTGCGCCGTGCCCAGCACGAAAAGGATCAGCGCCTGGAAAATCCCCAGCGGGATCAGCGCCGCGCGCTCCGCGTCCGACAGGTTCATGTTAGCCTGATTCATCGCCAAGGTCCGGAACATCGCGAACAGGAAGGCGGAAATCAGCACGGTGATGAGCATGGTGACCAACAGGCCACGAGGGCGGAGGCGGGATCGGCAGTAGCGCCGGAAAATGGGATTCGCCCAAATTTTCCAGCACGGATGCCGGGTTGACGCTGGATGCGGGTTCATGAGTTGCGGTTGGTTTCGGCGACTTCCACGAGAATGTCTTCGAAGGACGAGCGCTTTTCCTCGAAGGCCCGCATCCGCACGCCGCGGCGGATCAGACCTTCCATGAGATCCGCCTGGCCATCGTCCGTGCCGGTGAAACCGAAAATCACCTGATGGCCGGCCACGTGAAGATCGTGGACCGAGGGCTGGGACTTTAACCATTCGGCGGCGTCTCGCGGGCGGTCGAGAACACTCACGGTCAGCGTGCGTTCGTTTCTCCCGAGCTGCTGGCGGACTTCCTCCACGGTGCCCGAAGCTAACAGGCGGCCGCGGTTCATGACACAGAGCGACGAACACATTTCGGCGAGTTCGCTGAGAATGTGAGAACTAACGAACACGGTGGCTCCGGTCGCGGCGAGTTTGCGAAGCGCTTGTCGCAAATCGCGGCGGGCCAGCGGATCGAGTCCGCTGGCTGGTTCGTCGAGAATGAGGATGCGGGGGCGGTGCAGCAGGGTTTTCGCGAGGACGACCCGCTGGGTCTGGCCTCGGGAAAGCGCCTTGCACCAGCTCTCGCGCTGGTCGGTTAGCGCGACTTCTTCCAAGCACTCGGCGACCCCCTCGCGGCGCTGGGCACGATTTCCTAAGCCGTACGCCGCCGCATGGAATTCGAGGAATTCGCCCACTTTTAAATCCGACGGGACTGGTGCGAGATCGGGCATGTAGCCGATGATGCGCCGTGCGGTTTCGATGTCTTCCAACACGTCAACTCCGCCGAGAATCACTTCGCCGTAAGTCGGCTCCATGAGAGTCGTTAGAACACGGAAGGTGCTGGTTTTCCCCGCGCCGTTAGGTCCCACGAGGCCGAAGACTTCGCCGGGAGGAACCGTGAGTGTCAGGTCATTGACCGCAACGAAATTTCCGTAATCCACCCGGAGCGAGCGGATGTCGATGGCGGGGAAGGAACTCATGAATGTTAGAATTCGAGGAAATCGAATCCGCCCTGATCGGGGGGCATGGTCAGGCCCATGGCTTCCAATTCTTTTTGCGCCTGCAGCCGCTGCTTGGCCTGCTCCGCCTGATAGGCTTCACGCTGGTCGGGTCGCAGAACCGCGAGGACCGCGTCCTGTTTGGATTTCCCTGAAGTGAGGGCTCCCGCGTCCGTGCCGAGTCCTTCGAACTGCATCGTCGGATCGAAGTCGCGCGCGCCGCGGGCCATCACTCCGAAAATTTGGCCCCGTTGGGTGTCGTCGAGGCCGACGATGCCATCGAGGCGGGTGACCTTCATGTCGGCTTCCTGCTGGACGCTGCCGACTTTTTTCAGCATCCGGTCGGATTGGAAAGCGGCCAGCTTCTCGCCGCTGAGAGTGGCCTCCATGAAGGTTTCCAAACCGTCATCGACCTGGACTTTCATGGAGGCCTTCGCCAAATCTTCGAGCTTCGTCCCCTCTTGGGAAACAAGGTCGGTGAACTGCTTGGCGTCATCGACCGCCTTTTGATCCAGCCATTTTTTAAGCGATTCCTGCTGGGCGGGATTGAGGGAATACTTGCGGGCAAGTTCGCCGGCCTTGGTGTCGCTCTGGCGTTGCAATTCTTTCACCCTCATGCGGTCGAACAACGGTCCGAGATCGCGGATCAAGGGCTGGGTGGCGCGAAAAACATCGTCCGGCGTCACGGGTTTCCCGTCCCGGATATTTTCCGCGATGCTGCGGGCACCATCCGCCAAGGTCCGCCCGGGCCGACGGCGTCCCCGGGGATCCGCGCCTTCGAGGGCGGCGACGCGATTTTCCGCACGCTTCAGCTCCACCTCCAGCTTGCCCGCGCGCTCCTCCGCCGAGCCTTCCTTGGGCGGCATGCTTTGCAGAAAAAGCACGGCTCCGGCCACGCCGATTGCCAGGCCGACGACGAGTGGAATGAAGGGACGCATGGTCAGCTGGGTGGGTGATCGAGCGTCACTTGAGTTCGCGGCGAAGCTCGACGATGCCATCGCGGATTTCAAATACCGAACCGCGGATTTGTTCGAGGGCCAGCCGTTGATCGGGTTCGCGCTCCAAGTCCATGAGAACCTGGCATGCGCCGACCGCTTCATTGAGCCAGTTGAGACAGCGCTTGAGAACTGCGAGGACGAATCCGGTTTCCGGCTCGTAGCCGCTGCCGCGCCCGTGAAGCACTCCGGCCAGTTTCCCGCTGACCTGAAGCAAATTGGTGATGAGCTGATAGGAAGGCGTGCCGGGTCCGGCATCGCGCTCGATCACGTCCATCGCCCGCATCGCGAGTTCCTGGGCTTTCGCCTGCAGGGGGTGATCGTCTTCGTCGCTGAATGACTCGTCGTCAGCTTCGTCCTCCTCGTCGTCGTCGTCATCGAAGTCCATGGAGTCATCCTGGTCCATGGACCCGTAGCTTTTCGACTCGCCCGGGAAATTTTCCTCGCCTGCCTCGTCGCGCTCGGCGAGAGCATCCAGCAGCCCGTCCCAACCCATGACGAAGGCTTCCTTCTGCTCGCTGTCGGCGTCCTCCATGTATTTCTCCAGCACTTCCTGATAGGCATCAGTCAGTCGGTCAGATTCCTTGAGGCGTTCCTCCCAGGCGAATTCATCGAGGATTTCCGAGACATCCGGCTCGGGACCCTCGGGATCGCGGCGCCGGATGACCTGGGCCATGAAATCGCGCATCGAGTTCAGGTTCGCCAGCTTTTGGGCATCCTCGGCGTCCTGATCCATTTCCCACTCGTGCGGGGAAATCGTCAGGTGATAGGCGGAAGTTTCGATGACGACCCGCCCGTTGATTTCGCTGAACCACTCCAGATAGAGTGTGTTGTGCCACTGATAAGGGATCTCGAGCTGGTTGTGGTAGAGTTCATTAAATTCTTCCTCGCTCACGGTCGGGACCTTGTTCTTTCGCGAAGCGGTCATGTCGCCCACGATGCCGGCCTGATCCACGTCGAGCGCTTCCGAATCCGGCCCGGCCTTGGGTGCGGGGTTCTCAAATTGCAGGCGCGTCCCGGCGAGGTCGCGCCAGCAGTCGCCATCAAGGGATAGGATCAACGGCTCGTCCCGATCGGCCAGCCAGATGCGGCCCGTCGTGTGACCCTCGACGGTATTGTCAATTTCGCCGTGGGCGACCGCGTCTTCGATCCTCCATGCCATGGCGAATAGTTTCCTCCCACCCGTGGCCCGTCAAGACACCGTCTGGAACGATTTCCCTGCGGTCAGTATGGCTGTCTTCCCGGTAGCGCCGAATACTCCCGGATCAAATCCAGCGCTTCCCCGCGGCAGAGTTCCGCAGCTGGAATCGACCGTTTCTCCACCGGCAGCGCAATCTGACGGTAGAACTCCGAGTCATCAAAACCGGCGGCCGCAGCGTCCTCAGTCCCGAAGCCGTAATGGATTTTCGCGATTCTTGCCCACTGGATCGCGCCCAGACACATCGGGCAGGGCTGACCCGTGGTGTAAATTTCACAGCCTTCCAGTGAAAATTTTCCCAGCCTGGCGCATGCATCGCGGATCGCCACCACCTCGCCGTGGGCGGTCGGATCGTTGGTGCCGATCACTTGGTTCCAGCCTTCACCGACGATGCTTCCGTCGCCCACCACGACGGCTCCGAAGGGTCCGCCTACTCCTTGATTCATCCCCTGCCGAGCCAGTTCGATCGCCCGGCGCATGAAAACTTCACGATCCTGCATTCGTTGAAACTCCCCTTTTCCCGAGATTGCGCGAACTTAAAATCAATCCGGGCAGTCAGATGTCACTAGCAGAATGCCGAATTGGTCACTCGCGGTTTTTAAAAAATTAAATATAGTCAACCCCACTTGACCGACCGCCATGCCAAAACAATCCGCAAATCTCCCCCTTCAAAAAAGCCGAAAACAAACCGCAGAAGAGCTCAATCGGGCGATGGCGCGCTTTCCGCTAATCGTTCGGACTCTAGAAGAACTTAGGCGGGACTCGGTCCCCTATCCGGGTGATGACGACATTCGCCACGGTTGCGAGCGCGCTCTCACCACTTTGCTCTCCGAGCTGGCGCGGATCGACAGCGCACCGGCGGGCAAGTCTTCCAAGGAGGAGGAAATCGCCCGAAGCTGGCTCGATCATCCTGAGGCCAGCAAACTGATCGACGCCGATAAACTGGTGCGGATGCAGCTGTTCATCGACTGTATCCTCAATCCTGTCCGGGTCTGAATTCCGCAGACCCTCCCGGACAAAAAACGGCGGCCCCCGGAACGGTGGCCGCCGATTTTGCTAAAAAGTTAGAAAACCCGGTTATTTGGGAGCGGAAAGCTCGGCAATCTTTGCACGGCTGACCGGAGCTTTGATGTCCTTCCACTGGTCGCGATATTTCTTCGCATCCGCAGCCGTGACCGCAGGAGCCTTGTTGCCGAAGGAGTTTCGAACGTAGGTTATCACGGCGGCGAGTTTCTCGTCATCAAGAGCGGCTCCGAGCGGCGCCATCATGCCGAGGTATTCGGTGCCTTCTTTTTGGATGCCGTTGATGATGACGAGCGCCAACACCGAAGGGTCGCCCAAGGCGATTTTGGAGTCCACCAGCGTCGGAGCCATTTTGGTCGGACCGGCTTGGACGCCCTTGCCATCCATCCCGTGGCAGGCCGCGCACAGCATGAATGAGGGTTTGCCAATTTCCATCAGTTTCGCGGTTTCGGCCTCATCGGCAGAAACGCTCACAGAACATCCGGCGGTGATCACAAAGGATAGTAACAGCTTTTTCATAAGTTGGTTAGTGGGGTCGCCCGAGGTTAAAGCGCGTGGCGTGGGTGCGCAACATCAAGAAACAAGGACCGCCGGAAATGATTTCGACCTTGTCGCGGACCTTTCCGCGAGGCATCCCGATGACATGAATTTTGCCGCGGTGCTGTTCGATTTCGACGGAGTGCTGGTGGACACCGAGGGCGCGATCTATCAGGCATGGCTGGAGACGTTCCTCGCGCACGGGCATGACTTGCCGCTGGAAATCTACACGCGCTGCATCGGCTCGGATTTTGCCACTTGGTCGCCGAAAACCCACTTGGAGGAACTCTCGGGATTAGCGTTTGACTGGCACGACCTTGATGCCCGCCGCCAGGAGAAGATCCTGGGCGAATTGGCCGGCGAGGGCACGATGCTAGGGGTGATGGAGTTGCTGGACGGGCTTGTTTCCAAAAACATTCCACGAGCGGTGGTTTCCAGTTCGTCGCACCACTGGGTGGATGGCTGGTTGGAAAAGCTGGCGATTGCGGATCGTTTCGGGACGGTGGTTTGCCGGGGCGACGCTCCGCGGATCAAGCCAGCTCCGGACTTGTATTTGGAAGCGGCGAAACGACTGGGAATTCTCCCCGGAGACTGCCTCGTGATTGAGGATTCGCTCAACGGCATGAAAGCGGGGAAGGATGCGGGAATGACTGTCTGGATCGTGCCGAACCGGGTGACGGAGGGACTCGATTTTTCCGGCGCGGATCAGGTTTTTCAATCGCTGGAGGAGATGGTAGTCATGGACTCCAGTCCGTTCTTGCAAACGTGAAGAACGGACTGAAGTCCTGGATTACTATAACCCCGCCGGGTGTCGCATGAAATGACCCTTCCCCTGCCGGGTCTGCGGTTTCCAGCGCGGGCCGACATTGTCACCGCGGCCTCCGGTATCGAGTCGAAGGCCCGCGACTGTAATAAAAACGTGACCGTCCCGGACGTATAGAGTGATCCAATCGCCCTCACCCTTTTTGCCGTAATTGAAAAAATCCCGAGAGGGAACGGACCCTTTCATCAGGCCCGCCTCGCGCAGGACGTAGGATACCGTGCCGGAACAATCGTAGCCCGAATCGTCCAGACGGGCATGACCGCCGCCCCATTTGTAGGGCATCCCCTGCAGGCGATTGCCGGCGGCGATCGCCCGTCTCACCGCAGCGGGGGCTCTTCGCGGCGCATAGGCGATGCCGTCTTTCAAGAGAGCGGTGCGGCCGCTTTGAAAACGATAGGAGACGGGATGCTTGGCTTTTACCTGGTTCGAACAGGAAACGACAAAGCCGAAGAACGGCATGAGCAGAAGCAGCGCGAGGCGAAAACTTTTCACGCCGCGATGTTTTTCAAAAATAGTTAAGGAAGACAAACTATTTCATCGTCCGAGAAACGCGATGACCTGCGCCAAGGCCCGCGAGCGGTGACTCAAGGTGTTCTTGATTTCGTCTCCCAGCTCCGCAAACGTGCGGTCATACCCTGCCGGAATGAACAACGGATCGTAGCCGAATCCGCCAGTGCCGATTAGCGAGTTGACCAGTCGTCCTTCCACAATCCCGCTGAAGTTCGCTGTCTCGTGCCCGCCGCTCGCCAAGGCCATGGTGCAGCGAAAACGAGCGGTCCGGTCCGTTTTGCCAGCCATCTCGGCGAGCAGTCGCGCATTGTTTTTCGCGTGATTTCCTTCCTCCCCGCCATAACTCGATGACCACACCCCGGGCTCGCCGCCGAGCGCATCCACCTCGAGACCCGAATCATCGGACAGCACCCAGCCCTCGACTTGTCCACTGATCGCCAGCGCTTTCAGCCGTGCGTTTTCTAAAAATGTCGTTCCCGTTTCCTCCACCTCCGGGAATTCCGGAAATGCCGTGGCGTCGAGGACTTCGAAGCGGTCGCCGATCATCGCGCGGATTTCCGCCGTTTTATGCGCGTTGCGGGTCGCGAGGATCAAACGGGGCTTGGGTTGCATGGCCGTCGCTAACCACAAAGGCCCTCACTCGCGAATTTTTTCGAAATAAAATCCGGATCGGCGGCGCATACTAGCATGATGAAAGCAATCACCTGGCTCGCCTCCGTAACCGTGGGCGTGGCCGCCCTCACCGCCTCCGCCTTCGCGTCCACTCCGGAGGGCTGGTCCACCGATCTTGAAAAAGCGTTCGAAAAGGCCAAGGCGGAGAAAAAAGCCGTCCTCGTGGAATTCACCGGCTCCGACTGGTGCCCGCCGTGCATCGCGATGCGCAAGAACGTCTTTTCCAAGAAGGAGTTTGTCTCCGCCGCCTCCAAAAAGTTCATTCTGGTGGAGCTCGATTTCCCGAACGGCGACCCAGCGGTGAAGGAGAAAAACGCGCCGTATGCCGAGAAGTATAAAATTGAAGGTTTCCCAACGGTGATCCTTTTCACGTCAGAAGGTAAGGAATTCAGCCGATTCTTCGCCTCCGAATATCCGATAACTGAGGATTTCCTGAAGCATCTCGACGAGGAGCACGCGAAGAAAAATCTCGATTGAACCGCCTCCGTCAATCCGTCCACCCCGCTCCGACCTAAGGTCGCGGCGGGGTTTTTCTTTTCATCGGGAACGAGTTCCGCCACCTTCCCGGCCCTTTCCCGATCATGTCTGAAGCACGCAAACCATTCCCTTTCTGCGATTTCGAGCCTGAATGGCAGGCCCGCTGGGAGGCCGAAAAAACGTTCCGCACCCCCGGCCCGGGCGATGCGGATTTCGACCCCGCGAAGCCGAAATTCTACGTGCTCGACATGTTTCCCTACCCTAGCGGCTCCGGCCTGCACGTGGGTCATCCCGAAGGTTACACCGCCACCGATATCGTCGGCCGCTACAAGCGGATGCAGGGGTTTAACGTCCTGCATCCCATGGGATATGACTCGTTCGGCCTGCCCGCCGAGCAATACGCCATCAAGACGGGCCAGCACCCGGCGGTCACCACTGCGGCCAATATTGAGACGTTCCGGCGGCAATTGAAATCGCTCGGGTTCGGTTACGACTGGGACCGCGAAATCGCGACCACCGATCCGGATTACGTCCGCTGGACGCAGTGGATTTTTCTCCAGCTTTACGGCTCGTACTACTGCGAGGAAACCGGTAAGGCGAAGCCCGTTTCCGAACTCGAAGCCAAAGGCTGGACCCGCGAACAGATCGACAATGTCCGCCTCGCTTTCGTCGCCAACACCCCCGTCTGGTGGTCGCCCGACCTTGGCACCGTCCTCGCGAACGAGGAAGTGGAGGAATGGAAATCCAAAGGCCATACCGTCGAGCGCCGCCCGTTGCGCCAGTGGATGCTGCGAATCACGAAATACTCGCAACGCCTCATCGACGAGTTGGATTCGCTCGATTGGCCGGAGGGAATCAAGCTGCTGCAGAAGAACTGGATTGGCCGCAGCGAGGGCGCGACCGTTAAATTTGAGATTTCGAATTTCAAATCTCAGATCGAAGTCTTCACCACCCGTCCGGACACTCTCTTCGGCGCGACGTACATGGTCCTCGCGCCCGAACATCCGTTCGTTCCGGAAATCAGCACTGCAGAACAGAAAACCGCCGTCGAAGCCTATCAGAAAGCCTGCTCGTCCAAATCCGACATGGACCGCGGCGATTTGAATAAGGACAAGTCCGGCGTTTTCACCGGGGCTTACGCCAGTAATCCCGTAAGTGGCAAGCAGCTTCCGATCTGGATCGCCGACTATGTGATGATGGGCTACGGGACCGGTGCCATCATGGCCGTGCCTGCACATGATGAGCGGGACTGGGAATTCGCGAAACGATTTGACTTACCGATTCTGGAAGTTGTTTCACGGGGCCTAAGCGAGACGCCATCGCTCCTCGAAGCCTTTGCCGATTACGGCACCGTCGTGAACTCCGGTTTCCTTGACGGACTTTCCACCACCGAAGCAAAGGCGAAGATAATCGACTGGCTGGAATCTAACGCGAGAGGCCAGCGCCGGATTCAATTCAAGCTCCGCGACTGGCTTTTCTCCCGCCAACGCTACTGGGGCGAGCCGTTTCCAATCGTTTGGAAGGACGGCCATCACGAAGCCATACCCGAATCCGAATTACCGCTACTTGCGCCGCCTTTGGAGGACTACAAACCGAGCGGCACCCCCGAGCCAATCCTCACCAAAGCCACCGCATGGGTCGAACTGCCGGACGGGTCGGTTAGAGAAACCAACACCATGCCGCAGTGGGCCGGTTCGTGCTGGTATTATTTGCGATACTGCGACCCGAAAAACACGGAGCGCTTCATCTCTACTGAAGCCGAAGCCTACTGGACGGATGAAAAGCCCGGCATGGTCGATCTCTACGTCGGTGGTACGGAACATGCCGTACTTCATCTGCTCTATGCCCGCTTCTGGCACAAAGTTCTGTTCGACTTGGGCCATGTTAGAACATCCGAACCTTTCCAAAAACTTGTCAATCAAGGACTCATCCTGGGTGAGGACGGACAGAAAATGTCAAAGTCGCGCGGTAATGTCGTCAACCCCGACGACGTTGTCTCCGAATATGGTGCGGATGCCCTGCGCCTTTACGAAATGTTCATGGGCCCTCTCGAACAAGTGAAACCCTGGATCATGAAGGGCGTGGAGGGCGTCTCCCGTTTCCTCGCCCGTGTTTGGCGCGTTGCACTCGAGGAACAAGACGAAATCTGGACCGTATCGGCAAAAATCCAAGATGTCATTTGCACCGACAAGACGTTGCTACGAATCGTCCACGAGACCATTAAAAAAGTCGGTGAGGATGTTGAAAAACTGAATTTTAACACGGCAATTTCCCAAATGATGGTCTGCACCAATGCGTTCACCCAAGCCGAGGTCGTTCCGTTGAAAGAATTCACGGAGTTTCTAACTGTCCTGAATCCCTTCGCCCCCCACCTCACGGAAGAAATCAATGCCCGAGTGGCGGGGGCATCCAACCGCGAAGCCCCGATGCTCTCAGAAACTTCATGGCCGGGCTACAATCCCGAAGCTCTCGTTAGAAACGAGATTGAACTCGTCGTGCAGGTGAACGGCAAACTCCGCGACCGCCTGTTGCTTTCCAAAGACATCGACGAGGAACTCGCGAAAGCCGCCGCCTTTGCCAGCGCAAAGGTCGCCGAACACCTTGAGGGCAAGACCATTCGCAAAATCGTCTTTGTCCCAGGCAAAATTCTAAACATTGTCGCAAACTGATTTCTTAGAAGTAACCAACTCGTAGTTAATTTGTTAGGTTGGTTGGTTCGGATCTTGGCGTTCCAATTTTTCCATCCAGATCACCAGCATTGCGAGATCGGCAGGAGTGATTCCTGGAATACGTCCAGCCTGCCCCAATGTCGTAGGTTGAATCTCTGTGAACCGAAGTTGAGCCTCCTTCTTCAACCCTCGAATCACGGAATAATCGAGATCTGCAGGAATCTTTTTCCCCTCGTTGCGGGACATGCGGTCAACTTGGGTCTGTTGACGGGCCAAATGTCCCTCATACCGGAAATTCGTTTCAATTAGCGGCCACAAATCCGAGCGAAACTCTTGAAGTAGGGTTTCCGGTAAACTGCGCCATGAGTTTTCGTCACGCCTGAACCACTGATCCAGTTTGACTCCGTCATGCACCGCCTTCCGAACGAAAATCTCCGCCCTCTCCAGCCCAACGACTTTCTCCTCCACCCGCCGCACCCGTTCTCCCGTCGCCAGTCCAACTTCTGCCGCTTTCGGCGTTAACCGGACATCCGCATTATCCTGGCGCAGCAACAGACGATACTCCGCACGGCTCGTAAACATCCGGTAAGGCTCGGTGCAGCCGCGCGTCACGAGATCGTCCACCATCACGCCGAGATAGGCTTCATCTCGCCCCAAGATGAACTCCGGTCTTCCAAGAACTTTCAATGCTGCATTCGTGCCTGCAAGAAGTCCCTGACCAGCCGCTTCCTCGTATCCTGAGGTTCCATTAATCTGGCCTGCAAAATAAAGCCCTTCCACGAGTTTCGTTTCCAACGTCGGGCGAAGCTGAGTGGGCGGACAATAGTCATACTCCACGGCATATCCTGGGCGAAGGATTTCGCACTTTTCCAATCCCACGATTGATCGAAGGAAATCCAACTGCACCTCGTAGGGCAGCGAAGTCGATACGCCGTTGACGTAATACTCAAGAGTGTGACGACCCTCGGGTTCCAAAAAGATCTGATGTCGCTCCTTCTCTGCAAAACGAACCACTTTGTCCTCGATCGACGGGCAATATCGCGGACCCACGCCCTCAATCACACCACAATACATCGGCGACAGGTGGAGATTCGCAGCGATGATGCTGTGGGTGTCTGGATTGGTGTAAGTGATCCAACAGGGCAATTGTTCCACGTGGAACAGCGGATCTGACCACGGATTCAAGGTAAAGATGTCGTCCTTGCCTCGCTCCAGCGTGTCTGCCATGAAACTAAACTTGGGAACCGGACTGTCGCCTTCCTGCCGTTCGCAACGGGAGAAATCGATGGATCGCGCGTTGAGGCGACAAGGCGTCCCGGTTTTAAAGCGCTCAACTTCGAAACCCAGCCGCTTGAGCGACTCAGAGACGTTGGATGTGGCATCCCCCATTCGGCCGCCTTTTGCACTTCTGAGTCCCACGTGCATCAATCCACCCATGAATGTTCCTGCGCTCAGAATCACCGAATTTCCCGACAACCGGATCCCAAGTGAGGTGGTGACGCCCGCGATTTGATCGGCCACCACTAGCAAATCCTCGACATTTCCCTGATGAATCTCGACGCAGGGCATCGCCTCAAGCTCCCGTTTCATCCGGAATTGGTAAGCTTTTTTATCACACTGAGCGCGGGGAGCCCTGACGGAAGGGCCTTTAGAGGCGTTCAGCATTCGCCATTGAATCCCGGTGGCGTCAGTATTCAGCCCCATGGCCCCTCCGAGTGCATCGATCTCGCGAACCATGTGTCCTTTAGCCAGTCCACCGATCGCCGGATTACAGGACATTTGCCCAATCGTATCCAAATTCTGCGTCAAGACAGCAACCGAAGCACCTAAACGGGCGGCGGCCAAAGCGGCCTCAATGCCCGCATGGCCGGCACCAACCACTATCACATCGTAGATCTTGGGGTATTGAAACATTTCCAGAGCGGGAAGGTAATTCGGCCACATAGGGACGCTCAAGTCCGGAATGGCTGGTGTTCCACGTGGAACAAATCAAACAGGGCGGTCCAAGATTCCGGCCGAAGCGCGAGGGAGAAGGTCGTCCAGCCGGAACTCGACGACTTCGCTGCGGCAGGCCATTTGGATCAACGGCACGCCGAACTCCGCCAAAACTTGCCGACAAGCACCGCAAGGAGAAATAGGCACACTCGTATCCGCCACTACGGCGATTCCTAAAAACTCCCGAGCTCCCGCAGCGATCGCAGCACCGATGGCCACTCGCTCGGCGCAGTTGGTAAGACCGTACGAAACATTTTCGACGTTGCAGCCCACAAAGATCCGCCCGTCGATTGTCATGAGAGCGGCTCCAACCGCGAAATTTGAATATGGAGCATATGCCGCCTCGCGAGCCTGCCACGCAGCTTTCATCACTCGATCCCAGTTCATCAGGAAAATTCTGAGCTAAGCAACTGCGGTCCAGGAACAAAAAAAACCTCTCCCCAAGCAAGATTTTGGCCTAGCCGTGCTATGGAAAATCGCCAATTCTTCCGCGTCATGCATCGTTACCTTCCGCTCGCCCTTATCGTCGGACTCCTGATTGTATTTCGGCTGATCGGCGGTGTGATGCCTGAATCCCAACCGAATTTTCAGCCGCTGGCCGCGCTCTTTTTTTGCGGTGCTTTACTCGCTCCGGGTTGGCGGGGATTCCCCATTCCATTCGGGACTTGGGTTATCACGTATCCATTTGCCCCTGGGCCCGTGACTGATTTTCCGGTCTTCGCGACGACTTTCATTGCGTTCATTGCGGTATATGCAATGGGAACAGCGGCTCACAAACGAGGACTGCCGACGTTGCTGGTGGGTTCAGTCTTCGCTGCGGGCGTTTTTCATCTCATCACCAATGGTGCTGCCTGGCTTGGGGATCCTTCCTATGAAAAGTCCGCGCACGGATTATGGCAATCTCTTTGGACCGGGCCTCCAGGGTCCACCATTCCCTCTTGGATCTTTTTGCGCAATTTCGCTGCGGCCAACCTGCTTTTCACTGCAATCTTCGTGAGTGCGCGGTTACGTCTTCCTCAGCCGACTGCTCCAGTAGCGGACCCGCTACCAGCCAGGTAATTCCTTTTTCCCGCCGACCTCTTCTTCTCGCCATCATGATCAGCGCCAACCCTCCCAAACTCGACTTCGCTAGTTCACCCATCAATCGGTCGCTGTCCTCCGAGCGGAAAATCGAACTCTACACGCAGATGGTTCGAATCCGCCGGTTCGAAAGCGCGGCTGCTAAATTCTACTCCGCAGGCAAAATGTCGGGGTTCTTGCATCTCTACATCGGGCAGGAGTCCGTCGCCGTAGGAACCATTTCCTTAGGCGGCGCAGACGATCATTTCATCACCGCCTACCGCGACCACGGTCACGCCTTGGCGGTCGGAATGGGCATGAACGAGTGCATGGCAGAAATGTTCGGCAAACAAACGGGCTGCTCCAAAGGCAAAGGAGGCTCCATGCACTTCTTTGCACCCGATAAGAATTACTGGGGCGGACACGGCATCGTCGCCGGCCAAACGCCACTCGGACTGGGCCTTGCATATGGACTAAAATACCTCGGCCGGGAAGGCTGCTGCCTGTGCTATCTTGGCGACGGGGCTGTCAATCAAGGAGCTTTCCACGAATCACTCAACATCGCCTCCCTGTTCGGCATTCCGGTGGTGTATGTGATCGAAAATAACGGCTATTCCATGGGAACCTCCCAATTGCGTTCCTCGGCCTACAACGGTTGCCTTGCCCAACGGGCTGAAGCTTATGCCATCGAGTGGGATGTGGTGGATGGATCTGACGTTTACGAGGTCCGGGCCAAGGCTCACATTGCGATGGAGCGAGCTCGCAAGGAGCATAAGCCCACCGTCCTTGAGATCGACACCTACCGTTATTACGGCCACAGCGTTGCTGACGCCAACCACAAGAAATACCGGACTCCCGAGGAAATCGAAGACTACAAAACAAACCACGATCCGATCATGGTCTTCGAACGGAAGCTTTTGGCCGAAGGAATCCTTACGGCCGACCTCGCCAAGAAAATCAATGACGAAGCGAAAAACGAAGCTGCTGCTTCGGCTAAATTTGCTGACGAGTCCCCTCCACCGACGATCGCCGATATCAGCACTGATGTTTATTGGGAAACCGACAATCAAACGCCTGCGTCCAAAATCGGCCGTCATTTCTTCAACGATTGAATCCCCCTCTCTTCCATCCCTTTTAAAAACTTTCCATGTCACGCATTCTTACCTACCGCGAAGCCCTCCGTGAAGGCCTCGATGAGGAACTCGCCCGCGATCCGAATGTCGTCCTAATGGGCGAAGAGGTTGCCCAATACAACGGTGCCTACAAGGTTACCGAAGGACTTTGGAAAAAATGGGGCGACAAGCGCGTCGTCGATACTCCGATCTCGGAGGCCGGATTCATCGGCATGGGCATCGGTGCTTCCATGCTCGGGGTGCGTCCGGTAATGGAGCTGATGTTCTGGTCCTTTCACTCCGTCGCATTCGACCAATTGGTAAGCAATGCGGCCTGCGTCCGGTATATGTCCGGTGGCCTGTGCAACTGTCCGATCGTCGTGCGCGGCCCCGCGAACGGTGGCACCGGGGTCGGCGCAACCCATTCGCACATTCCCGAGGGGTTGTTCGCCGCCTTTCCGGGGCTGAAAGTGTGCGCTCCCGCAACTCCTGCGGACGCAAAAGGACTGATCAAGGCCGCCATCCGTGACAACGACCCGGTTTATGTCATGGAAAACACGCTGCTTTACGGCACCACCGGCGAGGTCCCGGATCCAGCCGATGGCGACCATGTCGTCCCGCTTGGTGTTGCCGAGATCAAGCGCGAGGGTTCCGACGTCTCGCTCATCGCTCACGGTCGTTCCGTGATCCATGCCTTGGCCGCTGCGGAAATTCTCCAGAAGGACCATGGCATCAATGCCGAGGTTCTCGATCTCCGTTCGATCCGCCCGCTGGACCAGGATGCGATTCTGAAAACCGTGATGAAAACGAACCGCGTGGTGCTGGTGGATGAATCGAAGCCCTTCGGTGGAGTCTCCGCGATGGTCGCCATGCTGATCCAAGATCACGCGTTCGACTATCTTGATGCGCCAGTCAAGCGCGTCTGCTCGATCGACGCGCCTGCAATTTATTCGCCACACATTGAACATGAACAACTTCCAAATCCAAGACGAATCGTCGAGAAGGTTCTATCGATCGCATGATCCGCGAATCAGCGGGCAAAATCTCAACGAAACCCGACGGTCTTTTTTATTGCCAACACCGCTTGGCTTCCTAGCATCTTCAACATGTTCATCCGTCTAACGACCATTCTCGCGGCTGCTGTTGTGGCTTTGAGCCTTACCTCCTGCTGCTGTCTCTTTTAAACCCGGCCCTCCTCTCAACTCGTCAACCAATACCCACATGAAAAACCTAGTTCTTCTCGCCTCCCTCATTGCCGTCTCTCTCGGCTTTTCTTCATGCTGTTCGATGTTTGGAGTCGTCGGTCAAGGTGCCGGATATCGCACTGAGACTCGCCAGGTGAAAACCTGCCACTATGACATCGTCACCAAGGAAGTGAGAACCGGGAGCGGCAAAGACGGCATGGTCCAAACGGTTGAAGAACGAATCCCACGGTATAAAACGGTCACTAAAAAAGTCCGTGTTCCTTGCGGTCCTTGCGTGCGTCTCTATTGCCCCAAAAAAGACTGCTGCGGCACCACTTCGGAATACACGATGAGAATGTCGAGCGTTCAAGGCTCTGTTGGAAGCCCGAACTTGGGACTGATCCCGACGATGCGTGTGCTTCCGCTTACCGCCAGCGTCACCACCCCTTGATTTTCAGGTAAACTCATTGTTAGAAAGCGCGGCGGAGATTAAAGCTCCCCGCGCTTTTTTGTTTCGTGTTGCGCCATAGCAAAATGACACCGGGGGGATTTTTTGATTTCGAGTGGTTGCGCCATAAGTCATGACACCCGGCGTTGTTTGGTTTTGGTTGGGGAGGTTGCTGGGAATGGTTCCGCCGGGGAGGACGGCGGAGTG
>JANMSI010000021.1:0-23869 GCA_031389115.1 Akkermansiaceae bacterium | reverse complement strand
GGTAAAGGGTGTTTAAATATCACGCGGCTGGGGGCCTAAGGCCCGCGCCACGTGGCCCGGGCATTCTGCCCGGTGCCTCACTTCAAAGCGTCTATCACGCGCAGCATATCGCTGACACGCAGGCTGCCGCCGTAGAATTGCTTCACGGAGGCGCCGGGGCCGGTGAGTTGCTTGAAATCGATGGCATCGGCCAGCGGGCCGCCCTGGAGTTTCTCCGCGGCTAACAGCGAGAGGCCGGCGAGTTGCATGGACGGTGTGGCGCGGTCGAAGGCGGTGGCTTGGGAGGCGTAGGGAATCGTCCAGGTGCGCTCGACCATTTCCTGGCTGGCGGTATCGCGGAAACGCACGCTCACTTCGCCGATTTCACCGGTACCTTCCACCAGCGGCTCAACTTGATAGATGGCGACCCCGGCTTCTTCCGCCGCGAGTTCGGCGGCGTCCACGGCGTCGTTGCGGAAGTCCTCGGTCTTCAAGCGGTCCTTCTCGAAGCCGATAAGTTTGTATTTCCCGACGCGCTGCGGATTGAAGTTCACTTGGACCTTCACGTTCTCCGCGGCCGGACGGAAGGCTCCGGCGAGTCGGCGGGCGAAACTGTCGTTCTTCTCGTTGCCGACGACGTAGTAGCGGCCGTTGCCGTTGCGGGCGAGTTCGCTCAACAAGCGGTCGTTCAAACCTTCCGCGCCGATTCCGGCGATGTCGAAGGCGAGACCTTGCTGGCGGAACGATTTCACCAACGCGGCGAGCCGCTCTGGCTTGGCGTCGCCGAGATTCGCCGCGCCATCGGTGAAGAGGACGATGCGGTTCTGAGCCCCGGCGATTTGATACTCGGCGGCTTTTTTCGCGCCGAGTTTCATCGCTTCCTCCAAGTTCGTCCCGCCCTCGCTGGCGGTTTGATTGACCAGTTCGCCGAGCTTTCCGGCCTGGTCACCGGTCATGTCGACGGCTAGCAGATGCGGGGTGCGGGAAAAGCCGATGACGGTGACAAGGTCGGCTTTGGTTAGCAGGCCGCCCAGTTGGGTGAGCGCGTGTTCCATCGCAGCGCGGCGATCCTCGCGGACCATCGAGCCGGATTGATCGACCAGCAGCGTGAGCCGCAACGGTTGCGCAGCGCTGCGTCCCACCGAGCCGGTGCGGAGCGCGACGCGGACGAGGTTTCTGCCGGGAATGACGGGATGGGCGGACTGCTCGATGGTGGCGGCGACGGGTTCGTTAGACGCCGGTGCGGGATCGCCGTAGTCCACGGCATTGTAGAACTGCTCGGGCTTGATGCTCGCGGGATCGGGGCGCTCGCCTTTCGCAAGCGCGGCCTTGGCGAGTTGGAACGAGGCGTCGCTGATGTTGAGGGAGAAGGTGGAATAGGGATTCTCCGAGGCGAGGATTTCTTCAATTAGATCGACCAGAGTGGGCGCAACCGGCGGGAGTTCATACTCGGCAGGGAAGGGGGATTTCTGTTCGCGCTGCAATAACTCGAGCTGCAATTCAGGTCTTGCGATTTCCCCCTCCGGTTCCGCGAAAGTATCCGCGGCGGCACCCAGATCTTCTAACTGCATCGCTTCGCCCGGGGTTGCGAGGCCATCTACGGGGACCGAAAGGTTTGAGATGGCGGGGTAGGAATCACTTGTGGCAGCCTTCATCCGCTCCAACCCTCGACGGGCAGAGGAAGGAGTGGCCGAGGGCTCCGATCCACGGTCCTGTCCCAACTTGATCGCGGCCTCGGCAATCTCAGCGCTGGGATCCCCCAATGAACTCAGAATTCCCCGGACTTCGTCGATCTCCGAGCGTGGTTCGGCAGCCAAATCCACCCCTTGCCCGGTCGGTTTTACGCCGGCTTCCACTTTTTTCGCCTTTGAAATGCTCGGGCGATCGGGCGCTCGGTCATCCGGCCGCAAGCCGAAAGGTGTGGAATCTGCGGCCACAACTGAAGCGGCGGCGTCCGAACCTAACGGGGCCGAAAGATTGAGTGCCGGCTGCGCGGGGGCGGGGGACATCGGCAAAGGCGCGTCAGCGCCAAGGTCTGATGTCGCAGGCCCGGACGGACCGGTCGCAAATAAATCGTTGCCCTGGGGAGTCGCGCTGCTGGTCGCCGCGCCTGCGGACCCGCCGCGGGCTCCAATTCCCGAGAGCGCTGAGGACTCTTTGCCGAAACCTAGTGCGCTCCCGGCGGAAGTTGCGGTAATCGCTGGCAGCGAGTCCATCGGTGCGGATTCCGGCAACTCGAGGAGCGGGTCGGCACCAAGGGCGTAAGCCCTTGATCTAGGAGAAGCCGACGGCATGGGCAGTTGCCTTGCGGGATCTTTTTTTCCCGCAAGCTCCGGTTCACCGGCCTCGCGGCTAAGGGTAAGACTCGCGGCTTCGCTGGGAGCGGACATCGGTTTTCCCATTTCAGGGCGCGAAGTCATTTCACGTGACGCGACAGAATCGACCGTGGGATTGGATGCCATGGCTTCGTTGAGCTGCCCGAGCTTCATCGACTGAAGAAGCTGTTGGTCGGATTCGAACTCGCGTTTCGCATCGACATAATCCTGAGAGTCGAGGCCGCGCTTGATGGCTTCCTCGCGGGTGTCTTGCTTGGCGACTTCTTCCCCTTCGATTGATCCGTGATCTTCAACCACACCGGATTGGCCGTAGAAAGAGTCCTGTCCCTGGTAAATGATGCCCTTGGTTCTAACGATAGTCGCGAGATCCTTGCGGCGTTCCTCGACCTTGTCCTCTTGGTCGCTGATAGCTTTTTGGAGTTCCTGCGGATCGGCCTCGGAACGCTCGCCGCTATATGCCACTCCTGCGCCATAGGCACCGCCCCCGCCACTTGGGGGCATGAAATCCACCTTCTTTTCAGGAGCAACTACCTTTTGCCTGATCCAAATCGGATGGATCATTTGTAATACAACGACCGCAAGAACCAGGCACGCAGCGATGGCGAGAAACGCCCTAAAACCGGCGCGACGGATGCGGAATTCCTTGCGAGGGTCTAACGTGACAAGCTTCTCCTCACCGAAAATCTCATCGAGCACTTTGCGTTTTCCCGCAGGGAGTTTCCAGGAGTGATCGGGTTCGGCGGCCTCGGCTTCGGTTAGGAGGCCGTGGAGGGCTCTCATGCGGCGGCGGAAGACGAGGAGTTCCGGGCGCTCTTCGCAGAGGCGCTCGAGCTCGGCGGCTTCGAAGGCGGAGGCCTCGCCGAGGACCCAGGCGACGATGCGCGCTTCGACGGGCTCGTCGCCGACGGTGTCGAATGGGGTGTCGTTCATGAGGATTTGAAATTTGAAATTTGAGATCGATCAGCCTTCGGCGGACTCGACGCCGAGGCGGCGGAGGGAATCGGCTAGATTTTTCAAGGCGTGGTGGAGTTTGTAGCCGACGTTGCCGACGCTGAGGCCGGTGCGCTGGCTGATCTGGTCGTACTTGAGGCCTTCATGGTATTTGAGGGCAATGAGGGCGCGGTCGTCTTCGTGGAGTTCGGCGACTAACAACTGGAGGGTGCCGATGGCTTCGAGTTTGCCGAGGGCTTGTTCTGGATCGGGGGTGGCGCTTTCCCATTCGCGGGCGGGGTCCATCGGAGTTTCGCGCTGGTGGTCGCGGAGGTGGCTGAGGGCGAGATTTCGAATGCAGCGGAAAAGCCAGGCGCGCGGGTGGATGACTTCGTCCCAGTGGGCGTGGAGTTTGAGGAAGGCGTCCTGGATGAGATCCTCGGCGGTTTCGCGCTGGCCGACCATGCCGTGGGCGTAGCGGAGCAGCGGGGATTCCTCCGCGTCGAAGACCTGCCGGAGTGTGGGTTTTTCCTCCATGGGGTGGGGCGACTGGCGGAAGGGAAAGCCCGCTATTTTAGCCCTGGGACGGGCGCTGGCGGTGACGGATTCCATGAGGCGACGAGTGCGGGGTCATGCTTTTCATGAATGAAGACACGGATGGAGCGGGATTCTTAGAAAATAAATGTAGTCGAGGACTTCAGTCCGCTCTTCCGGGGGAATGAAGAACGGACTGAAGTCCTGGATTACTTTGGCTTGTCAGCAATTGGGCGGGTGGACAGCTTCGCGGCTCATGAAGCGTGTGATCATCCATACCGACGGTGGCTGCAAGGGGAACCCGGGACCGGGCGGATTCGGGGTGGTGATGGTGAGCGGAAAGCACCGGAAGGAGCTCTCGGCAGGCTACCGGCTGACGACGAACAACCGGATGGAACTGCGGGCCGCGATCGCGGCGTTGGAGAGCTTGAGCGAGCCGTGCGAGGTGGAGCTGCATTCGGATTCGAAGTATTTGATCGATGCGATTTCCAAGAAATGGATCGACGGCTGGAAGAAGCGCGGGTGGGTGAAGTCGGACAAGCAGCCGGTGAAGAACCGTGATCTATGGTTGCAGCTGCTGGCGGCGATCGGCCCGCACAAGGTCGATTGGCGCTGGGTGAAGGGGCACGCGGGGCATGTGGAGAACGAGCGTTGCGACGAGCTTGGAAATATCGCGGTGGCGGGAAAGAATTTGCTGGAGGATGAGGGCTTCCTTGCGTCGCGGGCGGACTGAGACAGGACATGGCGGAAACAGGAAAATCCCGATTGGCCGCAAGGTGCGGAGTGTTCGGCGATTTGCCAACGCGGGTGATGCTGCACGCGTTGCGGGTCGTGCCATGGTTCCTGGAGCCGGTGTTGATCGGAGGCTGGACCTTGGTTTTTTTCCTAATGGCGAAGTCGCATCGGCGGGCGGTTGCAGGGAATTTGCGCGCGTTGCATCCAGGATGGAGCGCTTGGCGCGCGCAACTCGGGGCTTGGCAGGTATTTTGGAATTTCGCGGTGACATTTGTGGATGCGCAGCGATTGGAATCGGGAACGGGAGCGCTGGACTGGGCGGTGGAGAGCTTGGCGGAACTCGAAGATCTATCAAAAAGGACGGAGGGCTGCATCATCCTGACCGCCCACATGGGGAACTATGACATCGCGGCACCGCTCTTCGCGTCTCGAATCAACAGAACGCTTTACACGGTGCGCGCGCCTGAGCGGGAGCCGGAAACCCAGCGATTTCGCGACGCGGAACTTCGCCGGCAGCAGGCCCGGCATCCGAATTTCCGCACGCTCTACAACGAGGGCGGAAACCTGCTGGGCATCGAGTTGGCCCGCTTGTTAGGCGACGGCCACATCGTGGCGGTGCAGGGCGACCGGGTGATTTTCGACATTTCACCGATGGAGGTGGAGGTGGAGCCAGGGTTATTCATGCGGTTGCCGAAAGGGCCGCTGTTCCTGGCGCGGGCGACGGGTGCGCCATGTTTTCCGCTGTTTATCATCCGCGACGGTTGGCGGAGATACCGGGTGATCGGGTTGCCGGAAGTGAAACTGCCCCCACGGAAACGAGGGGCGGAGGATGGGGCAGAAAAACTCTGGGCGGGCGCTCTTCTCACGGTCGTCAGGAAACACTGGAAGCAGTGGTATGTCTTCGAACCCTTGCTGACGCGAATGCCACGAACCGACCTGGAATCCAGGTAGTTTCCCGATTGTTCCCTTTCCTCGACTCGGATTTCGGCTATATGAAAACCATGAATTTAAAGGCAATCGGCTTTCTAATAGGTTATGCAATGTTGGCTAGCTCTGTGGCGCTGGCGCAGAAAGCGGTTCCTCCGCCCTCGAGTCCGAGACTGCCCTTGTCCACCGTTTTTCAAGGCGAGGCGAAGTTCCAGGCGATCATCGCCAAGGCCGAACGCGAGAAGTGGCGCGATCTTCCACTCGGCGAGAGGACCGTCCGGGTAGCGCGTGAGCTGGTCGGCACGCCGTATGTGAATTACTCGCTGGAGGTCGATGACCGGACCGAATCGCCGGTGGGAAATCTGAAAGCCATGGACTGCTGGACCTACTATGAAAATTCGCTGGCGATTGCCCGCATGCTGCGCTTCAAGCCGGCGCCCTACCGACCCGAGGATTTCCTGCACATGGTGGAAATCGAGCGCTACCGCAATGGCATATGCACGGGAAGTTACCTAAGCCGGATGCATCATCTGGAGGAAGTCTTCTATGATAACCAGCGTCGCGGCTATGCGACTAACATCACCCCGCGGATTCCCGGTGCCGAGCGCATGCACCGCAAGATCCAGGAAATGACGGTGCAGTGGAGGGCCTACCGTTACCTCCGTTCCAATCCGTCGCTACTCGCGCCGATGGGCAAGATCGAAGCGCAAGTCTCGAACCTCCCGGTCTATCAGGTTCCTAAATCCAAAGTTCGCAATGCCGAGAAGTATCTTCAAAACGGCGACATTTGTGCAATCACCTCCACCGATACCAGCGGCTATACCTCACATGTCGGCCTGATTGTTAGAATGGGTGACCGCGCCTACTTCACCCACGCCACATCGGACCGGGACAAAGGCCGAATGACTATCATCGACCGTCCCATTTCCGACTATGTCAACGCCGGGTCTAAACATGCCGGAATCATCATTTGTCGTCCCAACGATGTGCCGCAGTCGCCCTTATGGCAAAACAACGTGGCCCGCCAATAAGCCACGCGGACATCACACCTCTGCGTGGTCTTCCACAAGACTTTCGGCAATGGCTTTAATTACCTCCCCAGACTCTTTCTCGACCAGTGGCCGGGCGAGCATTTCCTCGTAAATGGCGATATAACGTCGGGCCACTTCCTTGTGGCTGAACTCCTGCCCGCTCTCGATCATGACCCGCCGGATTTCCCGTTCGCGAATCTCGCGGGGCAGTTCGAAAAACTCCATCGCCCGGTCGATCGCCCACCGGAAGGCTCCGGAATTGTAGTGGTCGAAACGGAAGCCGTTGCCAGTGGACCTTGCGACATCCAAGGGCCGGATCGTATCGTAAAGCCCCCCCGTGGAATGCACCACGGGCAGCGATCCATAAAGCGGCGCCGTCATCTGCGGGAGTCCGCAAGGCTCGAACAAAGAAGGCATCAGCATGAAATCCGAAGCTGCGTAAGCCAGGCGGGACAGGCGCTCTTCGAAGTCCACGATGGCCACGCGCTCCCGCAAGTCGAAGGCGCAGACGATCTTGTCGATCCAGTGTTGATGAGGACCATTGGCGACGACGACGACTTGCAATCCCCGATCCCAGTAATCGGAAACGACAGCATGCAAAATTTCCGTCAGCAGTTGCGGACCCTTCTGCACCGGATCCAAGCGCGATGGCCAAAAGAAGATAGGCGCATCGGGATTCTCCGTGAGCTGCAGTTCGCGTTGCAGGGCAAGCTTGTTAGCTGCTTTTCCTTCCGTGAAATCAGCCACGCCGAAATTGCGGGCCAGCGCGTCATCCGTCACGGGATCGTACGAAACGTCCGGCGCATTGAGGATGCCGGCTGAGCACCCTGCGGTGTATTTGCTGCGCAACTCGGCTCTAACGGAATCAGGCACGACGGAATGCCATCCCTCGACGATCTCCCAGAGGAACCGTGGACTCACGGTGTTGATGTAGTGGGCGGCGAAAATGCCAGACGCCAGCAGGTCCACCGGCACATGGGAACGGGCATGGTCATAGTTGCACGGGGCACCCGAGAAATACAAATTCATCCAGAATTCGGCGGCATCGATTCCCGCTTCTTCGATTTGCGCCAACGAAACACTCAGGGTGTGAATGTTGTGCACCGTGAACAGGCTTTTGATGCCACGTCGCCGAGCCATGGCAGGGATCAGGGCCGTCATCCAGTCATTGCAATGAACCAAGTCCGGCATCACCCGGGGGATGATGTGATTGATCACTTCGCGTTGGAACACCAGGGCGATCCGCATGGCCTCATCCGTATGATTGCTATAAACCTGTTCGCGATAATAGAAGATCCGGTCTTCGGCCAGATGGATGTGGGCTTCCGGCAGAACCTCATGATATTTCCTTAATTCCTTTTCATGCAGGCTGAAAATGTCGCCCTGAAACATCCGCCGATAGTTCGGCATCGCCACATGCACGTCCGCACCAAGTTCAAACAATGCGGAAACCAATGAAGCGGAAACGTCCGCCAACCCGCCCGCCTTCGCCGACATTCGTTGCGCCATGTTCCCCATACCCGACGGCAGATAGGTGATCTCCGGGGTGACGATGAGAATGCGTGGCTTGGCCGGTTTGGGTTGGTTGGGCATCGGTGCAGGGTATTTAAGTCGTTACTCTATCCTCTTCGACATTGGTGATATTTTTACAGGTTCGCCACCCCAAACTACTCACCCGCACCGATTATTTTGGGGCTGAAAATCCCGGGGACAGCTCCCACAAATGGCGGATGCAGAATTGGGACCACGTCTCCAGGCGCTCGAACGACGATCCGTTCAGATCCGCGAGAAGGCTGAATCCGAGGTCGGCGAGGGCATCCTCACGCGAAGTAACCCTTTCGGATTTCAACTCCACCAGGTGGACGATCCCGAGATGGACTTGTCCCACCGCGTTCGATTCATCGTTCAGCAAGGCGATGATGCGGTGCCCATGCTCCTCGGGAAGATCCAGCTCTTCCTCGATTTCCCGGGAAACTGCGGCGTGGTAGGCGTCCCGTCCGGCGCGCCCCTGCTCCATGTCCACCGGGTTGATGTGCCCCCCCACGCCCACTGAAATCTTCGCATGGAGCCGACTTTCGCCGCCGGCTTTTCCCCGGGTGTAGTGCAGGATGCGGTCTCCGCAACGGAAGATGCAGTAGGGAATCAATTGCTTGTGGCCGGGGTCTTCCTCGGCCGCCGCCCGGTCCATGAAAAAGTGATTGGCGGGATCGAACAGTTGTCCGACCGCCTCATCAATGCCCTCGGTCCGGAGACCCTGAAACGTTCCGATGTTATCTAACACTAACCGTGACACCACCAGCACTTCCTCTCCTGAATACTTCGACATGGCGGCAAGAATAGGCGTCCCGTCCGCTTCGCCAAGTGCTCATCGGAACGTTTGTTCGGTTAAATCATATGGATATCTTGAGATTACGCGATCACGTGATTCCGAGTGGCCGATTTTGTGCCATGATCCAACCGTCAGCAGTTTCCCCGACTGCTGACAATCCCCCAACCCCCACCCCCCCCTACTATGAAACTCCCCCTAGGTTTCCTGACTATATTTGGCTGCGTTCATGCGATTCTCGCAATCCACGCGAACGCTCAAAGCACCATCACTTATCTCGATCTCGTTGACCCTTCGGTTTCCGAGGTAACCATCGGCGACGGAAGATTCCGCGCGGAGGTCTTGCCGGGATCGTCCGGCACTGGCGTTTTCGATACGTTCCTAAAGATCAATGCAAGGCCGATGGAACACGGATACAACACGTCCGCCAGCGGCGTGATGGACAACGCGGCCGGACCGTGGACCCGCAATTTGCAGGTGGGCGATATGTCAATGGTGCAAGATTTAAATGGAAGATATCTGATGTCGATTGGCTTGGACCTCAATGAACCGAATTCCGCCGGAGCTCGATACCAGTCGTTGGACGCGTTTCAAGTCTATGTCTCACCGATCGGTTCGCAGAGCACCAGCGACCAAACGCAATTGGGAACCTTGATCTATAACATGGACGCCGTCCAAGACAACGCGCTCCTGCTGGACGTGAACCGGAACTCTGCCAGCGGCAGTGGCCGTTCCGACTTGAATATCTATCTCGATCTCTCCTTGTTTGCAGATGTCAAACCAAGCGACTATATCTATTTCTACATGCACATGGGTGGAGTGGGCCTGGGAGAGGCTCCCCAGTATCCAAATCACAGTTTCACCAACGAGGGCGGCTTTGACGAACTTCGCAAGGACTCCAGCCTCCAGTCGGTCTCGGCCATCCCTGAACCGAGCGCCGCGCTTTTGCTGGCACTGGCGGCGACCGGCCTCATGGCCCGGCGCTCCCGGCGCTAAAGGACAGCCCTGGGGCAACGATTTTTCCAAAAATCCTCTTGCTCCGCAGCATTTCGGTCGATAAACCTCCGCCCCACCCGAAAGGGGCGTTAGCTCAGTTGGTAGAGCACTTGCATGGCATGCAAGGGGTCAGCGGTTCGAATCCGCTACGCTCCACCATTCGAAATCCTTGGCGTTCAGGACAGTTTCGGACAATGAACTGCCGTCTGGGCGGTTTGGAAAAACGGGCGTCCCGTTTGTTCTCGGAGGCACATAACAGTCGTCTTTGTAATCTGCCCCGAGAAAGGTCTATCTGGAAATTTCCAATAACATCGCGCTGCATGGTGCAATGTCGGGAAGGGCAAGCCCATCGTCCTTGTATAGAGCGGACCATGTCCCTTCAAGTCGGCTCGTGAACTTGACTGACCCATCATCGGTGCGCCCCAGGAATTTCCAAGCATCCATCGGGATGCGAACCATAACTCCGTGAAGCGTCTCCGAACCCTGAAAGTTGGCGACCACTAAAAACGATTGGCCGCTTACTGGATCGTGTCGGAGAAATGCATATAGCCAGTGCCCTGATGCGGTCTCATTTCCGACACGGCCGAACTTTGGATTGTCCACATTGGCATGATTGAGTCCATAAAACTCACCGGACGTGAAAGCGGGCGATTGAGTCGTGCGAATGAGTTTACCATACCAATCACGCAACGCTTTCTGTTCGTCGCCGAGGCGGCCGCCATCGAATTTCCCGACGTTCACCCATTTCGTGAACTCAGGCATCGAGCAGTAATCGAAGATTGAAGTTCGCGCGTTGTCCCCGCTGAAGCCTTCGTTTCCGATGGCGGGTTCGCCGACTTCCTGGCCGTGATAGAGCATCACCGGACCGCGGCCCATCGAGAACAGCACGGTACTAACGGGCCTACCCACTTTCATCCCAAGCCCGCCCCACTCTTTGGGATTGGCGAGGCGGACCTCGTCGTGATTCTCCGCATAGTGTAGGGACTGGTGAAACAGCTTGCTGTTGAATGTTTGACGATCCAAGTCATTCGCCCATTTTCCGGAATCATAAATTCCTTCGAGAACATCATAGCTCGGGTCATCATACACCGCATCAAAGCCAGCTTTAAGGAGTTCCTCCAGCACATGACCATCGGTTAGCTTGGCGGGATCGTTGTCATAAGCTTCCGCCGCGAAAAACGCATCGCTGGTGCGCGATCTGGCACGCTTCACGGCCCAATGCCAAAACTCCATCGGCACCATGTGGGCCATGTCCACCCGGAAGCCGTTGACGCCTAACTGCTGCCAGTAGGCTAGGATTTCATCCATCGTCCGCCAGGTTTTCGGCACCTCGGAAATCTCCTCATCCGGTCCGGGAAGATGCGAGGTCTTGCGGCCTTGGGTGAAGTCATGGCCGTAGTTCAACTTCACCGTTTCATACCAATCGTTAATTGAGGGAGCCCATGAAATGACGTTGTTTCCGGTCACGCGGCCAAAGCTCGTCTCAGGCTCGAACAGGCCGTTGCAACCCGGCAGCGCGGCGGTGGGAAGCTTGAGCGGCGGACCCCCTCCCGCGTCCTCCGGGCGGAGATAGTAGAAATGATTGTCTCTATCGAAAAACTTCTCGTGCCGGTCACCCTGCCCGAACGACAATTCCGGTTTCACATCCGAGGCATACGAGCGCGCCACGTGATTCGGCACGAAGTCGATAATCACCTTGAGCCCCAGCGAATGGCAGCGGTCCACCAGCGATTTGAATTCATCAAGCCGCGTGGCGGGATTCACGGCATAGTCGGGACACACGTCGAAATAGTCCTTGATCGCATAGGGGCTGCCGGCGATTCCCTTCAGGATGTCCGGGGCATCGGCAGGACGATTTGGATAGGCGGTGCCGCTGGCTTGTTCAAGCACGCCGGTCAGCCAAAGATGCGTGAAGCCCATTTGCTTTAAAGAAACCAAGGCGGCTTGGTTGATATCATTGAATTTTCCGCAACCGTTTTCGGCGAGCGTGCCGTTGGTTTTACGGGTCTCGTTGGTATTGCCGAACGTGCGGACCATGAGCTGATAGATCACGGGCCGCGGGGAGGCGGCGACTTGGCTGGGGGAAATCATCGCCGCCACCAAAACACCGAGGAAGAGCGTTTGCCAAATCATACTCAAACAGGTTCGGCAGCGGAAATCTTGGAATCGTCCTTCACCAGCAACGTGAATCCGGCGGCTATCAGCAAACAGATTCCTCCGATCACCACTGCCGTCAGGCGATTCACCCCGGAGAAATTATCCATGACGCGACTTAGGACGATGGCCACCAAGATCTGCGGGATGACGATGAATAAATTGAAAATTCCCATATAAACTCCCATCCGGTTAGCAGGCAGGGCTGCGGAGAGCATGGCGTAGGGCATGGAAAGAATCGACGCCCAGGCGATGCCGATTCCACCGAAACAGACCCATTGCAGGATGATGGGATCTCTCACGACGCCGATTGAAGCCAGTCCCAAGCCCCCGGCGAGCAGGGAGAAAAAGTGAATCCATTTCGCCGGGAAAATCCGCCCCACCCAGAGGAGGGCCATTGCTGCGAAGAAGGCCACGAGATTGTAAACCGCGAAGCAGTTGTTCGCCAGATCGATACCGTCCTTGTAGAGTTTGGAGGCCGTGTCCGTGGCACCCATGATATTTCTAGCAACCGCGACGCTGAAGAAAATCCACATGCAGAACAGGCCCATCCAGGTGAAAAACTGCACCAGCGCGAGCTGCTTCATCCGGCTGGGCATGTTCTTCAAGGCATCGACGATTTCGGCCGCGCCGCTGAGTTCGTGCTTCGGTTCATCCGGTTCCGGCGGGTGCTCGCGGGTCGTGAAAACCGTCCACAACACTGCTAGAAAAAACACCACCGCACCCACGGCGAAGGCCACATGCACCGTCTGTGGAATCGCCTGCCCGACCCCGGTCGCCGCGCTGACCCCGCCGTAGTCGCGCAACCAGCCTGGCAGCTTGGAGGCGATCACCGCCCCGGCGCCGATGAAAACCGACTGCATTGCAAAGCCCACGGTGCGCTGCTGTTCCGGCAGCAGATCCGCCACAAATGCGCGGAACGGCTCCATGCTCACATTCACCGATGCATCCAGAATCCACAGCAATCCCGCCGCCATCCACAGCGCGCCCGAGTGAGGCATCGCTAACAACGCGAGCGATGCGACCAGCGCCCCGATCAGGAAATACGGCCGCCGCCGACCCAGCACCGGGTGCCACGTCCGGTCGCTCATCACGCCGATGATCGGCTGCACGATCAGACCCGTTAGAGGGGCGGCCAGCCACAGCAGTGGCAGCTCGCTCTCGTTTGCGCCGAGATATTCATAAATCGACGACATATTGCCCATCTGCAGCCCCCAGCCGAACTGGATGCCGAAAAAGCCGAAGGACATGTTCCAGATCTGTAAAAACGATAGACGGGGTTTCTCTCTCATCCGGGTCGATGGGTTGGTAAAACAGATAACAACACTGGTTCATCCCCCCACCGCAAGCCCGGGAACGCGTTTGAAAACTTTTACCAAAGTCCCACAGAAAGCCCTAAACCATCAGCGCTTGCCGACATTGTTCTTCGCCCGTTCCTCACGGATGACGGCGAGCGCGTCATAGAGTGCGAACACTAGAACCACGCAGGTCGCAATCGCACAGCCACCCCACCAGAAAAGCACCCGCCAGGGACTCTCCCAAATCCAGCCGCCGATGACCCACAACCCCGCCGCCATCATCCCGAGCGGCACCAGGACCATCCGTCCGAGCCATTTCCGGCGTTCCCCACGGTCATGCAGGATCGCCCGGGCAAGGCCGGTGCTCGCGCTCCACGATCCTGGCTTCTTCCCGTCCATCGTTAGAAATTCACGGCGTTCCGACGGGACCCAGCACATTGAGATACCATTCCCAAAGTTTCCAAGCGCCGAACATCCACGCCGCCGCGCCCATCGCGAGGAACGGTCCGAAAGGCAACTGTCGCCCGAACCCGATCCGGCCGATCACCGCCGCGACGATCGCGAAAACGGAGGCTGCAAACAGTGAGAAAAACACCCCGGTCCAGCCAAAAAACGCGCCGATCATCCCTAGCAGATGCACATCGCCCATCCCCATCGCCTCGCGGGGAATGACCGTGCTCGTGGCAGCCCCATCGAGCGATTTGAGTTTCGCCAGCGGAATCACGGTCCCGTCCGGCATCTGGATTTCCAGCTCGCGGATGATTAGCTCGCCGCCGCCCGAAGGTTCGCCGTCCACGTTGATTTCCGTCGTCACCACTGACAACCGGTCGGACTTCCTTGAGAAAATATCCCACCACGGGATCTCGTCGCCATCGATCACGAAGCACATGGGATCCTGATCGCTTGCCGGTTCCTTCAGTGACCACGGCACCGGTTCCTCGAACTTCAGCGACTTTTTTCCGAATGCCATTTTACCCAGTTCCACCACCAGCCATAGCCCCACGAAGCCGGCGATCCAACCGATCGCCCCGTGCTTCAGGCCGGCCAGCCAATTTCCCGCCTCGCCCGCGAGCACCGGCAATTGCGGCCACACGGCGCACGCGCCCAGCCCGACCACTGTGCCCGCCCAGGTCAGCGAAGTCGGGATGATCAGATGCTCGGCATCGATGAAAGTGATGGAAACCAGCAACGCCATCAGCACCCACAGGAAAACGATCACTCCCACCGAATGCGGCGCGAACAGCCACCACACCGCCGTGAACAAAAGCGCGGTTAGAAGCTCCACGCCGAAGTAACGGAACGCGATGGGCGCATGGCATTCCTTGCATTTTCCCCGCAGCCACAGCCAGCTCACGAGCGGAAAATTCTGCCACATCGGAATCGGGTTCTTGCATTTCGGGCAGAACGACCGCTTCGGCTCGTTCACCGACATTCCCAGCGGCACGCGGTAAATGACCACATTCAAAAACGACCCGATGCAGGCTCCGATCAGGAACGCGGGAATCAGCCAGAGCCAATGGTCGAACGGCGGGTAAAAAGGTGTTTCAGACAAGGTGCCGTCATTCAAGCCAGCCACGACTGCCTGCCAAGGAGAATTACGGGCGATGGCGGCGGAGATTCGAACGGCCAAATATCACCGCAGCAGATGACGGATTGTGGAACGCGCCTGGCGGGCGGCCATACCAGATGTCTGGGAAAATAGGTATCGCACCGAACTCTTTAACGGCGCGCGTCCCTCTTCGGTTCCATTTTTCCTAACTCAATCCTCCTTATCGGGGCAACGGCGGCAGGACGGGCAACGCGTTGAGCCCATGCTCAGGCGGTGGACCGTTAGGCGCTGCCACGTCGCCCTTGCGGGTGAAAATGGCGTCCATGCGGTCGAGGTATTTCGACAAATCGTCGGCGCGGCGATGGGGGTTCGCCTTGAGCCGGTCCTTGAGGCGGATGTAGTCGTCGAAGACGCCACTGGTCTCGCGGGCGCGGGTGATTTCGAACCAATCGAGGTAATCGCGGGCGCGCTGGGCCTTGGCGGTCATGGTGCTCCGCCGCTGGTCAAGGTCAGCGAGCCGGGGGGCGAGGTCCTTGGTTCGGTTTTTCGCGATCGCGGTGAGGACGAGCTGATACTCCGCAAGTATCGGGCGGTAGGAGGGGAAACAGCGATAGCTCAGCCGGACCAAGGTGGCTTCGGCAAGTTGGACGGACGTTACCCGTTCGGGCTCGGGCAGCGCGGCGATTTCCGGCCACGCGTCGAGCGCCTTCTGCTGGATGATTCCATCCTCCGTGCGGAAATTCAGGCGCAGCGCCTCGCCGAGCGCGGTCTCCGTCTGCGAGACCGTTAGAATATCCGTGGTGAGATTCTGGCCGCCGATGTTCGCAAGCTGGAGCGCCCACCATTTCGAAAGGCTGGTCGCGGAGAGATTCAACTCGGGGAAATGTTTGCGCAGCAGCGCGGGCATTTCTCCTTCGAACGCGGCCACCTCGGTTAGAAATTTGCGGAACGCTTCCTTGCCCTGCGGTTGCTCAAGCAGCGCCATCACGAGGGCACCGGAGGACACCCGGAAAGCGGCGCGCATCGCGGCATCCATTTCCTCGAAGGCGCCTTCGCCGAGCGCGAACAAATCGTCGATTTTGAAAAGTCCGCCGGTTTTGAAAAGCGCCTGATAGAGCCGCCGATCGCTTTGGCTGAGCCGCCATGCGGTCGCCTCGCGCAGGCCATCTACCAGCCACGGCGGCACGCGCAACGGAGTCCCGGCCTCGTGGGCGGGGCGGCCACGCAGCGCGCGCGCGTAAATCAAGGCGGAGGTGGTGGCGAATTTAAAGCGCTCATGCTCGATCCCGCGGCTGAGGTGAACGTCGAGCTTCAGATCGTAACCCGCCTCGCTCACGTTCAGTTGGATGACCACGGTCCGTGGCGGCATGGGGTCTCCGGATTTCCCGTGGAGCTTGATGGAGACGGGTATTTTCCAATCGTTCCAGTCGTCCCGCTCCTCGGTTAGACGGAGAAGCTCGTCCTTCGCCTCCTCCGCGAGGACGGCGACGGTGCCACGGTCGTTTGGCTCGCCGCCGGAGATGCGGAATTCCCCGGTGCGACTGATCACCCGGTCCATAATCTCGATCTTGAGCGGCGCGGGCGGTTCGGCCACCTGTACGGCACGCGGTGCCTCCTGCGCGTGAATCGCCGCCGAAAATAACAGACCGAGAATCAGCGCGCGCATGATAATTTCTATCAGAACGTTTCGGGCATCCCTTGTTCGCCCAGCGGTTCGCGAGGGTCGAGGACCAGCTTGCCCTTCTCGATTCGGACCCGCGCCATATTGGTGAACGCAAGATCGATTTCCTCGGGAAACAGGGCAGCGAGTTTCTGATAGGCCGGAAAAACGAGGTAGAGGAAGCCCTCCGGCACCACCAGTTTTCCGAAGCGGCCACCCTGCGGCGGACGAGGATAATCCTTGTGGTAAGGGCCGCCGTTAGGTTTGAAATTTGTCACTATTCCGGTGGCGTCCTCCGCTTTTTCCACTTTGAGGTACATCGACACGGTGAACGGCCTGCCTAACACCCGGCGCTCCATGATCACCTCCGCCCGATCCTCTTCCAGGCGGATCAGCACTCGGTCAAGCGTCACTCGTCCTTCCATGACCCCGCCCTGCCGGGTGACCAACGTGCGGGCGAGCCATTGATTGATTTCCGCCTCCGACAAGGTCAGCGGATAGCTGCGGTCGATGGCATTTTTTAAAATCACCTTCATGTCCCGCTCAGGAAGTTTCTTCGCGCCCGAGAGGTCCGCGAGTTCCTGAGGCTGGGTGACATGATAGATGGCGGAGACGAAACCACCGGCCGCGATCAGCAGGATGAGAAAGAGCAGCTTGGAAAAACAGCCGCCGCCGGAATTGGATGAGAATAATGCCATGAGCCGTCTGCTTAGCACGCCTCCCGCCCCTTGCAAAGCCTCGCTTCCGAAAGCGTCACTCCCCGGACTTTGCCGCGACCGCGGGTGCCGGAGCGGGTGCCGCCGCCGGTGGCGCACTGGCCGCCCCCTCCGCCTTGGCTCCGGCCTGATAGGACGATGAGCGATAGTCGGTCTGATAGAAGCCCGCGCCCTTGAACAAAATGCCGCCGCCGGTGCCCAGCAGGCGCTTGACCTTTCCCGCGCAGGCGGGCTGCGGACAGTCCGTTAGTTTCGCATCGTTCATGCCTTGAAACACCTCGAAGCGTTTCTCGCATTTCTCACATTCGTAGTCGTAATTTGGCATGGTCGTTGGCGCGTCTTGTAACACGTTCCCCTTGCGGTGCAACCCCGGCGTGGGATTTCGCGTGCCGTGCCCGCCATGATCTGGTTGAGTCGCCGCCATGCCTCCCCGCGTCAAAACCGTCGCCTCCATCTCCGTCGGGAAATTTTTCGAAGCTCACGCGGAATCGCTCGGGCTGGCGCTGCACGGGGATAAAGTCGGCTTTGACCGACCGATCAGCGAGCCGGCCATGAACCGTCCAGGCCTCGCCCTGGCCGGCTTTTTCTCCTACTTCGCCCGCAAGCGTGTGCAAGTGCTGGGGAACTCCGAACTCTCGTATTTAAAAAAGCTCCCTGAAGCGATGCGCGTCGATCGCTTCCGCCGGATGTGCGACCGCGACATCCCGTGCCTCGTGGTGGCCCGGGGCTCGACCCTCGATGAAAATCTAGCAGTCGTCGCCCGCGAGCACGGCATCCCGGTTTTCGGCACCTCGCAGGTGACGATGAATTTCCTCAACGCCGCCACGATCCGTCTCGAACATGAATTCGCACCCAGCGTCACGCTTCATGGCTGCATGGTGGACATGCGCGGTGTCGGCGTCCTCATCGTCGGCCGGAGCGGCTCGGGGAAATCGGAAACCGCCATCGGTCTGCTGGAGCGCGGCGCCTCGCTCGTCGCCGACGACATGGTGCGCATCAAGTACGTCGGCGGCGACCTCGTCGCGACCGCGCCCGACCTGTCGCGCGGCTACATGGAAATCCGCGGTATCGGCATCATCAACGTCGCCAACCTCTACGGTCTTGCTTCGATCCGCCCGGACAAGCGCCTGGATCTCGTCGTCACGCTCAAGCCCCAGGCCGATCTCAATGAAGTGGACCGTGTCGGCCTCCAACAGAAAACCTACGAGATCCTTGGCCAGCACGTCGTCCACGTGGAAATCCCGGTCGGTCCCGGTCGCGACACCGCGCGGATGGTGACGATCGCCGCGCTTGACCAGCAACTCCGACGCCTCGGCTACAACATGGCCGACGAGTTCAACCAAAAGCTGCTCAATCACATGTCGGGCGGGAAGTAAGCCGGATTGTCGCCCCCGGAAAACGAGCAAAAAAAGGGGCCGCGCACTCGCGCAGCCCCTGATTTATTCTGTCATGAATGAACTAAAGCAACTGGGGACCTCTCCCCTCGACGACGTGAAAGTGGGCCATTTTCAGAATTCTGTCATGTCACCAAATTATGGGACAGGGAGTCGCCTCATCGACCGGGAACAAGCACACCGGAAAATTGGGCAAAAAAGAAGGGACCGCGCACTCACGCGACCCCTTTGATTTTCTGTCATGAACGAATCCATGCAACTGGGGACCTCTCCCCTCGACGGCGTGAAAGTGCGCGAGTTCTGAAAATCTGTCATGTCACTAAATTATGGGACAAGCCTCCGGGCGGGCGGGAGATCAGGACAGATCGAGGAATCCACGGCGGATCGCCTCGCTCACCGCAGCAGGAAGACTGCGCACGTGGAGTTTATCGAAGCTGCGCTTAATGTATTCCGTGGCCGAGTGCTGGCTGATCTTGAGCTCGTCGGCGATTTCCTGACGGTTCAGGCCCTTTGCCGAAAGCTGGAGCACCTCGCACTCTCGCTGCGACAAGGTCTCCGCCCCTGGGATCGGGCTGAGCTGGCGGAACGTCTGAAGAATCATTCCCGCGATCTTCGGATCCAGCGGCGTGCCCCCTGATAGAACTTCCTCCAGCGTCTCCATTAGCCGCGTCGCGCTGCCAGCCTTGACCAGATAGCCATGCGCACCGGCCTCGAGCGCGGCGAAGACCTTGGCCTTGTCGGTGAAAGCCGTTAGAACGAGGATCCGCGCCTCAGGCAGCAACTCCCGCACCTTGCGAATTCCCGCGATGCCGCTCATGCCGGGCAGTCCGAGATCCGATAGCACCAGGTCCGCGACCAGCCCGCTTCGGAGCGCTTCAAGCGCATCCTCCATCGTGGAAAAACTACCGACACATCGATAGCCACCGCGCTCCTCCAGAACCATCGCGACCGATTCACGGAAATCCGCGTGATCTTCGATTAGAATGAGACGGACCGGTTGATCCTTCGGAGCTGCTGGTTTCGCCATAGGTTAAACGTGATACCCCATCCCGGCGCATTCGGAAAGCGGAAGCTCCACGGACTGGCGCGATGCGCGTCATATGCAGGCGTCTTCTATCCGTGAAATTGAAAAGCCCGGTCGCAGCCGCATTCGAAATCCTTCACTTGGCCCCCGGAGTTCTAGAAATGGCTTCCGGAGTCTTGGAAAATCTTAGCGCGGCCTTTCAAGAGCCAAGCGGACCGCGCGAAACGGATCCCCCCAGTCCTGGAAATTCCTGCCCGACCCTTCTGGATCGCCAACGGACCCCGAGAAACGACCGCCGGAGTTTGGGAAATGGCCGCCGAAGTGCTCCAAATGGCAAACGGAGTCCACCGACAAGCCAACGGAGTGCGTTGAGGGGCGAACGAAGCCTTCCAAGAGAGCAACGGACCCCTTCGGGAGGAGAACGGAAATCAATCCTAGAGGCGCTGGATGCTCAAAGCCACCGGCGATTTTCCTCGCCACCCGCCGCCCCGCTCTATCAGTAATCGGGCGGGATTGGAAGAATGGACTTCGCCATTTCCACGGTTCGCTAGAAATCATCCACCAAAAACCACCCGCTCCCATGCCAGACACCGCCACGCCCACCCCTCCGAACGACCCCGCGCCGCGCAAGCTCAGCCCGCAAGACAAAGCCATCCAGGCCTACGCCACCGATGCCGATGTCTTCGTCACCACCGCCAGCACCGACGCGGAAATCCGCCCGCTTCTAGAAGCCCGCGGCTACGACGCAGCCGAGTTCGCCGCCGGTCAAGCCCTCGTTGACTCCCTCCTCGACGCCTTCCAAGGGCGTGCCGCAGGCATGGGCAGGCAGGCCACCGCCACCAAGAAGCAAGGCAACGCCCTGCTCGCTGCCCGTGACGAATACGCGCGCTTCCGGGAAATCGCCCGTGCCAGCTTCCCGACCCAGGCCGACCGTCTCGCCCTCAGCCTGACCGGAGATGTCCCCGAGGACAGCGGCAGATTCATCACCCTCGCCCGCGCCTCCTACGCCGCCGCCGCCGCCGCAGCTCCCCATGCGGCCAAGCTCTCAAAACGCGGCTACCCCGCCGCCGCTTTAATCCCGCTCATCGCCGCTCTCGATGCGTTCACCGACACCGCCTCCGATCAGGACGAGGCCCAGGGCGGAGCCATCGGCGAGACCGCAAAGCGGGATTCCGCTTACGATGCCCTTCGCGAGTTCATGAAAGAACTCAAGGGCGTCGCCAAGGGAGCCCTGCGAGGAAAGCCGAGCTTGCTTGCGAAGCTCGGATTCTGAAGAAACATCACTGTCGCCGTCCCACTCCCCTGCCAACAGTACTGCTGGCAGGGTATGTCTCAGAAAGAGTTCGTGAAGGTCCTTTGGATTAGCGTCAGCTACGCTGGCGGTGAATCCATCTGGAGTTTTTCCGCGGGAGGCAGCTACGGCGCAAGGTACTGCCCCAATCCAACTCCAAATCTTATATTCGGAAATTTGGAAGGGAAGATATCACGAAGCTGAGCTAGTTGGGCTGCTTGCGGAGGGGTAAATTCACTGTCAGGAGTTCCTTGAACCTCAGCCAGTTCATGGTCTGCTAATTCTTTAAATCCTGAGTTATTTGTGCCGTCCGCGATTTGTTTCAATTTTGTAGCCGCTTCTAATGCCTTCGCCTTATTTGGTTTGATGAATAGAAAAAAGAACTTGGCACAATACACCGCCACTACGTCAGGTGGCGATTGGGTCATCTTGGCATTTAGGAGAATTTGGATTTCCTCATATTTCGCCTGATTCCACAAAGAATTAAGCTCATCTTCTGTGCTCGGTGCTTGAGCATACAGACCGCATGAACAGAGAATTGTGGATATTATAAACAAACTAATGGTTTTCATAATTTATTGAATGAGTTCTTGTAGTTTTGTTGCTTGGCCTCTTACCAGATTCTGTGTCGCGATCTCCCATGACGGCCATTCACGGCGCGCCCAACTATTGGGAGGCTGCATTTTTCTTCCTCGATTTTTCATGACAATCTCTAGACTTGTTCCTCCAGAAAGATCAAAGCCGGCCCGATAAGACTCACGAGTTTCTTCCGAGTCGGGAGCTCCGGTAGCAAAGGGGTTTTTCGCGGGATCCGCAGCATTCATCAATACGATTTCTGGAATGGTCATCTCCTTCCCTATAAGGGCATACATCATATTATTTCGCTTTCTGAAATCCACAACAACCTTGGCTATGGTGAGGCGAAATTCATCGCCTAGTCGGTTGGGGCCTCCACATGTTCCATATTACCCTTGAGGGTATCCATGCAAATCCAACGTCACCCCAAGTTCTTGCAGGTTCTCAAACGCAATTGTTCTTTCAGGAATACTCGCTTAAAAGGTTGAAACTCCCAGGCAGCAGCTCCCGCACCTTGCGGATTGCCACGATACCGCTCATGCCGGGCAGTCCGAGATCCGATAGCACAAGATCCGCCACCATCCTGCCGCGGATCGCTTCCAGCGCGTCCTCCATCGTGGAAAAACCTCCGACGTATCGGTAGCCACCCCGCTCCTCGAGGACCATCGAGACGGGCTCGCGGAAATCCACATGATCCTCGATCAGAATGAGACCGACCGCTTGATCCTTCGGGGCTGCTGGTTTCGCCGGGGGAACGCGTCATGACGCATGTTAGGCCGTTCGGAAAGCGGAAGCTTGCTGACTGACGCGGTGCGTATCCTGTGCAAGGAAAGTGGCAGCCAGCCGGGAAACGGCCAAGCGGATTAGAACCGTGGGCAGGCGGAACCCGCTTCCGATTGGCCGTGCGGGGCTGAGCGGGTAGAGGATGCGAGTGACAACGAGCCTAACATGCGGCTGGCGCGGGAGCTGCATGTCCGGGGGGCACTTGTGACTGCGTCGGTAATGCTGCCGAGGGTATTCCCCCGAGGGAACATCCGGGGAGGGAGGGTCCCAGCTTGCTGGGAGGCACCCGGACCGAGATGCGGCATTACCCCGCGCACGTCACATGTTCCCGCAGGACCAGCAGTTCATGTGATCAACCGCCAGTGGGATGATTGGTGGTGCGGAGCGACGATCTTCGTGAAGCATATCATTACAAGTCGAGTTTCTTCATAAAACGTCATGCTAAGGCGGTTCCTGCCAAAATGATCGCGATCATAGCTACAACTTTGTAAGGTGCGGGAAAATCGGGTTTTTCTTGCGACTGGGGCTGAACTTGTTTGTGAACATTTGAGCTATCCGTTTCTGGTGCTTTCGCCGAATCGGGGTTGCTTTTTGAACGCAAAAACTCCGGGTTGGACCTCTCCTTTTTAATGCGACTTCTAGCCTTCTTTGCCAATTCTTCATCAAGCAGGGCCACGAAAAGTTTGCCATTCTCAGATACGTAGCCGGTCGCCACTTGATCTCTGAGCCTCTTTGCGGCACGCGGTCCCTCTGGATTCGTTGCGCCATCCAAGCGGAGAAGGAGAAAAAGGAATGGAATCAAAATATCATTGGAACGCGCCCTCTCCTCTTCGTTCTTTGGGTTAATGGCAGATTCCAGTTCTGGGAGCCGCTTCTCTGCAAGTTTCTGGATAATTTCGACACCACCGCTCCCTTCGCACAAAGCTAAAATTTTAGCAGCATCTGGCTCAGAGTGGCCAAAGTTTGATAGTGTCCCAAACGCTTCAATAATTTGCTCATCCGTTCCGATCTGGTGCAAAATTCCAGCGGTGACTCTAATATAATTTCCACTTTCAGCTGAGGCAACAGTCGGTCCGGAGCTGATGGCTTTGACTTTCCGGATAAGTGCTTCGACGATAGTCACTTGCTTGTCTGCTGGCAACAGACGAAGCTTCCGTAAGGCTGGCTCACTTCCACCTTCCTCCCCTGTCATCTTCATTTCCGCACTAAGGTAATCGGCTGGGTCGGCCGTTTGCGCATGTGCGTTATCACCAAGTATTCCAAGAAGAGCCAAATAGGCCGTTAATATAATCTTCATTGTGCTAGATTGTTCAGTAAAATTTTATCACCTTGATTTTTTGAGACACGCTTTGTCGCATTGATCGTATCTGTAGTGGATCCAGGGGTATGCCACAGCATTTTATCGTCATCGAATTCAGTTTGAAAATCACCATGTTTAGCATCGGTTAGAACATGTAGTAATTCATGAGGACCTGTGAAATGTTGAGAGTAGCCAGACTGCATACTTCCAATTAGAGGCCGTCTTAAAAATACAAGATTTCTGAATTTTAATCTGTACTAATTTAGTCATGTATTGGAGAAGCTCGGCATGGCCAGTTACCCAAGCAGCATGACGGATTCCGAATGGGAA
>JANMSI010000014.1:0-32130 GCA_031389115.1 Akkermansiaceae bacterium | reverse complement strand
GAACTCGGGCCAGACGCCCCCGGGAAGGATGGATCAGAGATTTCTCCCCACCTTGCTTGTGACGATCCCCGGCACCCGCCGCTCAATGATTTTCTTGGAACGATCCGCTACGACTCTCACAACCGATTTATTTGATCGGTTAGGCCCCGCTGTCTCCGATCTATGATCCGGCGTTTGGTCCATCGTTCCGCACCCCTCTTCGCACCGGTATTGTGCGGCGGCTTTGTCCGTCCGTGCAGCGGCGCGTCGCATCCACTCACTGGAGGACAACACCATCGCTAAGCCACAAAGAGATCCCAATAGGGGTCGTTACCGCGACATGACGCGGATCAACGACCGAATCCGCGCCCCGAAAGTCCGCGTTGTCATGGCAAATGGCGATCAGCTGGGGGTCATGAGTTCCCGCGAGGCGCTTGCCAAAGCCCAATCGCTCGGCCTCGACCTCGTCGAAATCGCCGGCCAGGTGGACCCGCCGGTCTGCAAGATCGTCGATTACGGGAAATACAAGTATGAGCAGGCCAAGCTGAAGAAGCAGAAGTCGAAGAGCGCGACCCGCATGAAGGAAGTGAAATTCCGCGTCGGCACCGGCCAGCACGATTACAACATCAAGCTCGGTCGGGCGGAGGGTTTCCTCGAAGGCAACCACAAGTGCCGCTTCGTCCTGCAGTTCCGCGGTCGGGAAAACGCCCACAAGGACCTCGGTTTCGTGGTGCTCAACCGGATCATCGACGACCTGAAAACGATGGCGCAAGTGGATCAGGCACCGCGCTTGAACGGTCGTGCGGTCGCCATGATTCTCTCGCCGCTGCCCGCCCACCAGCGCAAGCGCAAGTTCCACTTGTTCCATGGTGAGCTGATGGAAGAGGACGATTTTGAAGAGGACGAAACACAGGAAGAGATTCCGGACGATGACTTCGTCCCGGATGAAGTCCCGGATGAGGTTTCTGACGAAGCCGCGGCCGGTGAGCAAGAGGAAGCACGGCAGGCTTGATTTCCCTCAGGCCGTGGCGGCGGTTTCCAGCCGCCATGGCCTGATTTCAATTTTGGCTTGGCCGATGCATTCCGCCGCCACAGAGGGAATCAATCGGCCTTGGCCTTGACGGTGATCACTCCGTTCATGACGGAGAAATGGCCGGGCGTGGTACACAAGAATGGATACTGGCCGGGTTCCGTGAGGGTAAACTCGATGGTGTCACTCTCTCCGCCGCCGAGGCGCTTGGTGGCGGCAACGATCAGCTTTTTGGACTCCGCGTCCTCAGGCAGGTAGCCTTTTTTATCCAATGCCGCCTTGCCTGAAAACCTTGGGAGAGAGGTTCCAGGCTTCAGCACGACCAGGTTGTGACCCATCGTCTTCAGCGGAATTTTCCCAACGTTTCTCAGTGTGAGACTGATATTCTGACCGGCGATCACTTCGAAACCTTTCGAGTTGTAGGTCATCTGATCGCCGCAGGTGATTTCGAATTTTGCGGCTGTCTGGGCAAAAACTGCGGGCGAGCCGAGCAGCGTTACCGCGCAAATGAGGAAGGATTTTATGGTGTTTTTCATTGGTGATTCCGACGGCAGGTTAGGGACGCTCTGCCGGGTGTGCAACTTCCAAGCGGGAGCAAGCAACAAGGGCACACGGTGTTGTGAGCCGCCGATCTCCAAAAGCGAGCGGATGGATCATTTTGCGGGTGAAATCGGGCGGGTCGAACAGAAGATAGCCTCTGGAGCCGAAATTAGGAGTAGAAGGACCGGCTAGGAGACGGGAATATCGGCACCACTTCGTCTTCAGCCAGTGTGAAAACCGAGTCCCGGTGCCTGCAACATCACCTTCGGCCACGGTCACGATCCCTCCGACACCACCCACATCGCGTTCAGGCGCACGCCAGATCCGATTCCGCCTGCGATAAGATCATGCTTCGGTATGGGCCACATTGCCCTCCGGCGTTGGAATCACGCCGCCGGAGCTGGTCACTTTAATCTGGGGTGCTGTCCACGTTGGTCTCGGGTGCTGTCCACTTCGATCTCGGGTGCTGGCTAATTTGCTCCCAGCTTCTGTTCGATTCTGTTTATCAACCTCTTAGGAATTTTCGGTCGATTATCTGGGAAGTAGTCCGGCGTTTTCCTTTTTCCTGTAAATACCCTTCAATCGCTGTTCCTCGACCATCTCGGGCAGGATTTTGCTCATTGCATTCCCCCGTCCAATTGATGGTTAGGTTTCGTTGGCGAATTCCACCTAACCCACAATAACCATGAAAGATTAAGACAACGCTGTTTACCAAGCCCTCGGACGCGTCAACCGCTTCGGAGCCACCCACGCCGCATCCTTCCCGGCCGGCAGCAATGCCGTCGCCGGATTCACCCGCGGCATCCAGATCGCCGGCGAGATCGACCCGGACGATTCTGTGCCCGGAATTCCCACCAGTCGCGCCACGGGTGCCCGCAATCACCTGTTCGCGGAAGTCTGGGAAGACCTCAAGGCCATCTCCGGCACCGCCCGCAGCAACTCCCGTGAGGAACCGGGTTTCGCGGCGGATTTCCGCCTCGGCGGCGACACCCACCGCGAAATCCTTGCCACCGCCACCGATTTCCTCGGACACCTGCAAAATCCCGTCACCGCCGCCAAATTTATCGCCTACGACATGCCCGCGAATTTTGTCGCTGACCTGACAGCCGATCTCGCGGCCATCGACAGCAGGGGCGGGGAACAAGCCGACGACGAAATGGAAAACATCGGCGACACCGCCCGCACCCGCGAGCTGATCTAGGACGCCCGCGAAGTCATCGGCAGCCTCAACACCTCCGTCCGCAACCGCTTCCGCTAGGACCCTGACATCTTCGTCGAGTGGCGGACCGCCTCCCGCATCCACCGCACCGGCGGCGCTGGTCCGTTTGAGCTTGCGCCCCAGCCTGCTCCTCCTGTTGATTGAACAGAGCGGTGATTTCAACCCGCTGCTATTTCCCCCAAACAGCGGTCAGCCTCTTTGGAGTGCCGCTGAAACTCTCCCAATTTTCATTCCCCAGCCCTCCCACCAATATGCCCACGCTCATCACCACACTCGTTACAATGCTCGCCGTAATGGCTGCCATTTGGTTTGGCTTTATGCCTTTCATCTCCCAGGCGGCCAATACATTTGAGAATACCGGCCCCCTTGCCACCGCCCGCCATTCTCAAACTGCGACGCTGCTGCCCAGCGGCAAGCTGCTTGTCGCTGGGGGAGCCTCCGACAGCAGCTATCTCGCCAGTGCGGAACTCTACGATCCTGCCTCCGGCACCTGGACCGCCACTGGTTCGCTCGTCACCGCCCGATACGACCACACCGCGACGTTACTGCCCAACGGCAAGGTGCTCGTCGCAGGGGGGGGGGTAGCAGCAGCGGTTCTCTTGCCAGTGTAGAACTCTACGATCCCGCCACCGGCACTTGGACCGCCACCGGCTCGCTCACCGCCGCCCGCCATGGTCACACCGCGACGCTGCTGCCCAACGGCAAGCTGTTCGTCGCAGGAGGGTCCAGCACCAGCGGCTATCTCGCCATTACGGAACTCTACGATCCCGCCACCAGCACTTGGACCACCACCGGTTCTCTCGCGACTGCTCGCGGATATCACACCGCAACACTGCTATCCAACGGAAAGGTGCTCGTCGCAGGAGGCACCGGAAACAGCGGCACTCTCGCCAGTGCGGAACTCTACGATCCCGCAACCGGCACTTGGACCGCCACCGGATCGCTCTCCACCGCCCGTCAGTCACACACGGCAACGCTGCTTCCTGACGGCCGATTACTCGCCACAGGGGGATACAACAGTGGTAGTGATCTCGCCAGTGCCGAACTGTATGAGCCAGCCATTGGCACGTGGACGAGCACCGGCTCACTCGCCATCGCCCGCTATGGGCACACCGCTACGCTGCTGCCCAACGGTAAGCTACTCTCCGTAGGGGGATACAACGGCACCAGCGGCTCACTCACCAGCGTAGAATATTACGATTTTGCCACCCGTACTTGGACCGCCACCAGCTCCCTCGCCACCGCCCGCCAGGCGCAAACGGCGACGTTGCTGGCCAACGGCAAACTGCTTGTCGCTGGGGGAAAGGAAACGAGCGTCGCTCTCGCCAGTGCAGAGCTCTACGATTCCGCCACAGGCACTTGGACCGCCACCGGTTCTCTCGCCACGGGCCGCTATGGTCACACCGCAACGCTTCTGCCCAATGGCAAGGTGCTCGTCGCGGGAGGCATCATTGGCATCAATTATCTCGCCACTGCGCAGGTTTTCGATCCCGCCACCGGCATTTGGACCAGCACCGGTTCCCTTGCCAATGCCCGCCTTTATCACACCGCGACCCTGCTTCCCAACGGCAAGGTGCTCATTGCAGGAGGCTTCGGCAACGGAAGCTATCTTGCCAGTGGGGAACTCTACGATCCGCCCACCGGCACCTGGAGCGCCACCGGCTCGCTCGCCACAGGCCCCAATGGTCACACAGCGACGCTGCTGCCAAACGGCAAAGTACTTGTCGCAGGGGGGGGCGATAGCCGCGGCACTCTTGCCAGTGCGCAAGTTTACGATCCCGGCAACGGCGCCTGGACCACCACTGGCTCGCTCGCCGCTGCCCGCGCGAGTCATACCGCGACGCTGTTACCCAACGGCAAGGTAATTATCGCGGGGGGTTACGGTATCGGCTACCGCTACCACTCCAGTGTAGAACTCTATGATCCAGCAACTGGCACCTGGAGTGCTACCGACTCGCTCGCCACAGGCCCCAATGGTCACTCAGCGACGCTGCTGCCAAACGGCAAAGTGCTTGTCGCAGGGGGGGTAGATAGCAGCGGCACTCTTGCCAGTGCGCAAGTTTACGATCCCGGCAACGGCGCCTGGACCACTACCGGCTCGCTCGCTGTTGCCCGCGCGCGTCATACCGCGACGCTGTTACCCAACGGCAAGGTAATCGTCGCGGGGGGATACGACATCGACAACGGCCACCACTCCAGTGTAGAACTCTACGATCCAGCGACTGGCACCTGGAGTGCCACCGACTCGCTCGCCACCGCCCGCCAGTCGCACACCGCGACGTTGCTGGCCAACGGCAAGCTGCTTGTTGCGGGGGGAAGGGAAAGCAGCGGCGCTCTCGCCACTTCGGAACTCTACGATGTAGGTCTTGGATTCTCTGGGCCGTCACGACCGTTCATTGGCTCCGCGGCGTTCAATGCTTCCGGCGGGCTGATAATTACAGGCTCTGGGTTTCTCGGTATTTCCAGCGCCTCCGGAGGAAACGGCTCACAAGATTCTCCGACAAACTACCCGGTGCTCCAACTACTCCGACTCGATAACGAAGGCTGTGCCTTTCTTTCTTATGATCCGTCGGTGAACGCCTCGGCTACCTCCTTGAACTCGTTGCCGGTGTCAGCATTTTCCGGTTATGCACTTGCCACGGTATTTACCAACGGGATTCCAAGTGCCAGTGCACTGGTTTCTATGCCCATCTCCTACATCACCGGCATCTCACCTGCCACGGGCAGCCCCGCCGGCGGCATCAGTGTGAACATTACCGGCACGAACTTTACGGGAGTTACTGCCGTCACCTTTGGCGGCATCGCCGCGACGGACTTCACGGTGAACAGCGCAACCAGCATCACCGCCACCACTCCCAAACACGCGGTAGGCACGGTGAATGTTTCCGTGACAACCTCCTACGGTATCGCAACCGGGACGAATCTTTACACTTATATCGTCCAGCCCACCCTTACCGGGCCCCTCGCCACTGCCCGAAATTATCATACCGCGACGTTGCTGCCAAACGGCAAGGTGCTTGTTGTGGGAGGGATTGGATTGAACGATTCTCTCTTCACTGCGGAACTCTACGATCCAGCCACTGGCACCTGGACCGGCACGGGCTCGCTCGCCGCCCCCCGCGCATACCATACCGCGACGCTGCTACCCAACGGCAAGCTACTCGTCGCGGGGGGGTATAACGGCAGTTCTTTAGCAAGTGCGGAAATCTACGATCCCGCGACCGGCAGTTGGACCACTACGGGCTCGCTCGCCACAGGCCGCAATGGTCATACCGCTACACTGTTGCCCAATGGAAAGCTGCTCGCCGCGGGGGGATACAACGGCAGCAGCTATCTTGCTTCTGTGGAACTATATGATCCCGTCACCGGCACCTGGACTGCTACCGGCTCGCTCACCGCAGGCCGCTCTGAGCACACAGCGGCGCTAATGTCCAACGGTAAGGTGCTCATCGCCGGGGGACAAGGGAGCGGCTTCAGCGCTCTCGGCAGCGCGAGCCTCTACGATCCAGCCACCGGCACCTGGACCGCTACCAGTTCGCTCGCCACACGCCGCAGTAGGCACACCGCCACGCTGCTGCCCAACGGGAACCTGCTCATCGCTGGGGGATCCAACGGCAACAGTTTTCTCACTAGTGCTCACCTCTACGATCCAGCCATTGGCACCTGGACGCCCACCGGCTCTCTCGCTCACGCCCGCCGTTACCACACCGCGACGCTGCTGCCCAACGGCAAGGTGCTCGTCGCGGGGGGGAGCAACAACAGCGCCGCTCTCGCCAGTGCGGAACTCTACGATTTCGCCGCCGGCAACGGAACCACCCCGCAGGAAGCATGGAGAAACCAGTACTTCCGAACCATTTCCAACACTGGAGACGCGGCCGACAACGCGGATCCCGATCACGACGGGGTGAACAACCTGCTGGAACGCGCCTTCAATTTGAATCCCACTCGACCCGGACTCCCCATCCTCGCCGTGGACACTGGCACCAGCGGTCTGCCATTGATCCGCGCCACCGGGGCACCGGGCGCAAGTGTGTTCTCGATCCAATACCTCCGCCGCAAGGCCTCGACGAACTCCGGCCTCATCTACATCCCGCAGGTTTGCTCCACTCTTAACTACAGCGGCCCGGGACGCTGGGTTCCTGCCACCGGAACGGAGACCGTGCAATCCATCGATAGCGAGTGGGAGCGGGTGACCGCGGAGGAAGACTCCAGCGGCCAGCCAAAGCGTTTCGGGCGGGTGATGGTGGTTTCTGCGGAATGAGGCGGCGACGGCGAATATGACCACGTATTCCAAGCCCACTCCAGGCCCTCGCGCGAATGATTTTTATCGTGTCATCCGTCGCCGGCCCCGCTTCACTGCCGCCGCTCGCGCGATGCCGGAAGATTCTCCTGAAGACACCCTGTTGTTAGTCGATCCCGATCTGGATTTCCTGGATTGGGCGACCAAGCATCTATCCGCGAAAAACCTGCGGGTGCTGCGTTGCGACAATGCGGCGAATGCCGTGAAGGTGATCGAAAAAACTCCGGTGAGCGTGGTGGTCGCGGCGATGGAACTGGAACCCTTCGACGGGATGGAGCTGCTCGGGCGGATCTTGCAGCAGAGTCCGCAGACGCTGGTGGTGCTAACGGCGGGATTTCCAACGACCGGTCAGATCATCGAAGCCACGCAACGCGGCGCGCACGACGTGCTACGCAAGGAATCGCTGGCCTTCGAGCTGCGTCCGGTGGTGGAATCCGCGTTGCAAATGCAGGAGGACCGCCGCAGCGCGGGCCAGCCGGACGCGGAACTGCCGAAGCATGACGCGCGGGTAAAAATGATCGGCGTTTCCCGGGCGTTGCAGGAAGTTTTCAAGCTCGTCGGCCGGGTCGCGCGCTCGGATGCGCCAGTCCTGATTGCCGGCGAGAGCGGCACGGGCAAGGAGCTCGTCGCCAAGGCGGTCCACGAATACAGCCCGCGGCGGCAGAAGGAGATGATCACCATCAATTGCGGCGCCATCCCGGAAAATCTGTTGGAGAGCGAACTGTTCGGTCACGAGAAAGGGTCGTTCACCGGAGCGATCGCACGCCGCGCGGGGCGCTTCGAGCAAGCGGACGGTGGCACGCTTTTCCTCGACGAGATCGGCGACATGCCGTTGTCCGTCCAGGTGAAGCTTCTACGCGTGCTGCAGGATGGCTCGTTCTCCCGCGTCGGAGCGAATGAAACGCTCACCACCGACGTGCGGATCGTGGCGGCGACCCACAAGAACCTAACGGAGGAAGTCGCGGCCGGGCGTTTTCGCGAGGATCTCTACTACCGCCTCAACGTGGTGGAAATCAAGATTCCCGCCCTGCGCGAACGGCTGGAGGACATTCCGTTGCTTGCCGAATATTTCCTCCAGCGGATCACCCGCAAAAACGGCATGGCGCGCATCCGCATTTCGGCGGAAGCCATCGCCACCCTCCAATCGCACCATTGGCCGGGCAACGTCCGGGAGCTGGAAAACACCATCGCCCGCGCGTGCGCCCTCGCGTCGTCGCAAATCCTGCTGCCCGCCGACATCCCGCTCGCATCGGCGCCGCGCCGGTCGCCGGCGGGATTCGCGGCAGCCATCGACCAGTTGATCAATGCCGCCCCGTCGGGCGTGGATTTGTTCGAATGGCTCAATGGCGAAGTGGCGGGCCGCATCCTCGAACTTGCTGACGGCGATTTAAAACAGGCCTCAAAAACCTTGAACCTCACCATGGCGGATCTTCGCAAACTGCTCGCGCAAAAATCGTGAAATGCTCCACTCGCAGTGATCCCTGCCGGGATATACAAAGCATCTGAGATTTCACCCACAAGAACGTGAAGTCCGAGGCCCACGCCGCTGTTTGTAAGGCAGCGGGCAGAATGCCCGCGCCACGTGACCCGGGCACCTGTGCCTGAGCGGATGGATTTCCGGGCTGGCAAGCGGCGGTTGGACCTTTTAGTTTCCGCCCGTCCGATGAAATTTTGGCCGCTTCTCTCCATCCTCCTGCTGCTCACGCAGATGGTCGTGCTTGGAAAAGAATCCGACGCGGCTCTAACCCATGCCCGAAAAGGCGACACCGCGCTCGCCAACGGATTGTGGGAGGTCGCAGAGCTGCATTTCCGCCAATGCCTCGCAGACCCGTCGCTCCAGGGGGACGCGAAATCCCAAGTGGCGGTCCGCCTGGCCGAGTCCCTGGTCCGCGCGGGTAGTTCCACGGACGCCTTGGAACTGCTAGAGCAATCGTTTCTCGCAAAGCATCCTGAAACGCCATTTTGGAAGGGCCAGGCGCTTGCCGCGCAAAATCGATTCTTGGAGGCAATCGAGATTTTCAAAAGTTTGCAGGGTGGACCGACGCCGCCTCATCGCACCGAGGCTGGATTGACCCAGGCAAGCCTGCAGCTCGCGCTCGGTCAGACCGATGCCGCGCTGGAAACCCTGAGCAGGCTGATTCCAGATTCCGATCCGGCGACGGTCGTGAAAATCCAACTCTATCAGGTCGAAATTCTGCTCGATCTCAACCGCACCGCGGATGCCCGCCGGACCCTGCCCGCCAAGGAAAAAGTCGCTCCAGCCGATCAGCCGCTCGCCGCCTTTCTCGAAGCCCAATTACTGCTTGGCGAAGGTGCAACTGCAGATGCAGAGAAAGGATTTCAAGAACTCATCAACCATCCGCAAGGCCAATCCCTCGTCCGCTACCACTCCGCGGCCATCGGCCTGGCGGACTGCATCCACGCTAGGGGAAATCCGGTGGAAGCCTCGAATTCGCTGCTCGCCTTTCTTCAGGATCATCCCGATTCACCGGCACTTGAAGCCATTTTCAAGCGCATTTTACAGTGGATGCCCCAGCGGCCCGCCCTCAGCGATCCGATCCTCGCTGGCCTCGCCCAATGGATCGCTCCGCCGACGCTGCGCGACATCCTGCCGCTCGACATCACGCGGTCGGATGCGATCGCCGCCTGGCCGACTTACACTCCGCCGTCGAGCCTAACCGACCTGACGGCGTTCTCCCTTTACACCCGAGCCCTTGGACTGCATCGCGTCGGCACCCCGGAGTCGCGAGCGCAATCACGCCACCTGTTGTACCGTCTGCGCGTGGAATTCCCCGATCATTTGCTGGCCAACCGGGCGCTCTATCAGGAGGCACGCTGGTTTCTGGATGCAGGTGCCTTTGACCAGGCGTTCTCGATTCTAACCACGCTTCGGGACATCGCGAAAACGTCCACCTTGAAAGGCGAGGCCGCGTATCTCGAAGCTCGGGTTGCCTGTTTAAATGGTGAACCTAACAAGGCAATCCAACTGTTCGAAGAAGCGGCAGCCACTCTGGATGCGCCGGAAGCGAGGACAGCAAGGTTGCAAGCAGCCATCGCCCGCTTGAAGAGTGGCGGCCCCACTGGCACCACGCTGATCCAGCAACCGGGCGCGGGTCCGGATAAACTGCTGGAAACAGATCTCGAACTCGAACGCGCACTTTCCACCACCCCGCCCGCTGCTGCTAGAAAAGCGCTCGCGGCGTTTCTCGCCCGTTCCCCGGATCATCCCCGGGCTTCCGAAGCGCGCTTGGCGGCGGCGGAAGCGGCGCTTGCAAGTCCCGGGCGGGATCTCCAATTCGCCAGCGAACAACTCGATGCGCTGTCCGCAGGTCCAGAACTCCCCGCCGCGCGGGTTGCCCTGGCGAGGCTCCGCATCGCAGATTTTTCCAAGGATTCCGCCGCCACCATCGCTGCGGCACAGGCGATCATCGATACCTATCCGGGCGATCCCGTCGCGGCTGAAGCGGCGCTCACGCTGGGCCGCACACTCTTCCAAACGGAGAGTTACACTCCCGCGCTGCTCGTTCTCAAGAAGCTGGCCGCTGCCGACGAAGATCCGGTTAGAGCCCAGGTCGCGTGGCTGCTGGCCGCCCGCTCGGCCGCGCTTGGCGGCACCCCGCAATCCAAGGAGGAGGCGCTTACGCTGTTCGACAAGGCCATCGAGACCAAGGGTCCGCTGGCTGCCGTCGCAACTTTGGAAAAAGCCGGACATCTCATCGATATCAACCGCCTGGCGGAGGCCTCCGCATTCCTCGGGCCGTGGATCAAGACGCTTCCAGAAAGCGATCCGCTCCAACTGCCCGCAGGATTATTGTTAGGCGAGGCGCTTTATGCCCAGGGCAGCAGCAAACCTGCCTCGATGTTAGAAGCGCTCGCGGTGTACGATCGGCTGCTCGTCCATGCGAAGAATCAGCCCGCGCTGCTCAACCGGCTCCAGTACCTCCGCGGCATGACGCTGGAACAACTACCGGATGAAAAGGATCCCTCGAAAAAGCGCGAAACCCAAGCCTTCGAGGCCTTTCACTCCGTTCTCGAAACCACCACTCCACCTGCGGAGTGGGAATATTTTGAACTCTGCGGATTCCACGCCCTCACGCTGCTGGAAAAGGCGAAACGCTGGCAGGCCGCCGTCTACATCGCTTTGAAAATCGCTTCCTTCAATGGCCCCGGCGCCAAGGATGCCGCCGCCCGCGCCAGCAAGATCCAGCTCGAACAAATGATGTGGTAGGTGGAAAATCCGAAATCCGAAATTTTAGACTGATAGAATATGCAAACGCTTTTGATCACCGGGAAATCCGGAAGAATGGGACAGGCCGTCATCGAATCCGCTGGGCAGGCGGGGGTGGTGGTGGCCGCGACGCACGACGCGGGTGAGAACCTCGACCTCGCTATTTCCAAGGCGACCTGCGCGATCGATTTCACCATCCATTCATTCACCTCAAGCTTGGTGGAAGCGGCGTTAAAGCATGGTACCAATCTCGTGATCGGGACTACGGGCCACACCGACGACGAACGGGCGGCGATTCATGAGGCCGCTAAAACGTTGCGCATCGTTTACGCCGCCAACTACTCGGTGGGCGTCAATACGCTGTTCTGGCTCACCCGTCAGGCCGCCCGCGTTCTGCATCAGGACCGCTTCGACATCGAAGTCACCGAGATGCATCACAAGCACAAGATCGACGCGCCATCCGGCACCGCCCGGCGGTTATTAGAAATTCTCAATGAAGAAACGGGCACCACCTACCAGGGCGATGTCGCCCACGGCCGAGTCGGCAACATCGGCCCGCGCAAGCCGCGCGAAATCGGCATGCACACCCTGCGCGGCGGCGATGTCGTGGGCGATCACACGGTGCTCTTCGCCGCCGACGGCGAACGCTTCGAGCTGACCCACAAGGCGTCGTCGCGCCTGACCTTTGCCGCCGGCGCCGTCCGTGCCGCGTGCTGGCTCGAAGAGCAGCCGGTGGGACTCTATGACATGCAGGATGTGCTCGGACTGGTTTAGGCGATGCACCGCTCCATTCAAATTTTCCCTAACACCCCATGCGCCCGCTATTTTTTCTCACCTCCGCGCTTGTCCTAACGGCTTGCCAGCCACGAAAATCGGAACCGGTTACACAAGCTCCTCCCGCAATCGGGCAGCCCGTGGCCGCGCCGGAACCGCCTTCTTCTGCGGATATCAAATTGTCCGTTGTCCGCGTGAACTCGACCCAACAATCCTGGGATCCGGCCCAGCCGTGGGAAAAGAATCCGCCGGGCAAGCGCCGTGCCCTTGCCGTGATCGTCGGACCGCAACGGGTTCTAACCACCTCGGAACTGGTGGCCGATGCCACCTATCTCGAATTCGAATCCCCTAACGGAACTCATTTCGCGCAGGCGAAGGTAATTGCCGTGGATTACGAGGCCAACCTCGCGCTGTTAGGTCCGGTCTCGGTGGAGGAAGGAAACGTCCTGTTTGAAAAAACCGTGCCGCTGGCCATCACCGCGCCGCCGAAAATTGGCGCAGTCCTCGATATCCTCCAAATCGAAGACAACGGCCAATCCCTGCTCACTCCCGGAAATCTCCAGAGCATCGACGTGACTTCCAATTTCCTTCCGGGACACGGCTTTCTAACGTATCTAGTGAAGGCCTCCATGCAGAGCGCGGCGAGCAGCTACTCGCTGCCCGTTCTGTTGGACGGAAAACTGGCGGGTGTGCTCATCAGTTATAATTCGAAGGATCAGATCTGCGACGTCGCGTCCACGGACATCGTCGCCCGCTTCGTGAAGGACAGCGCGGCCGGCGCTTACACCGGCTTCCCGAGTCTCGGCGTTTCCGGATCCCGGACGGAGGACAACTCGTTCCGGCAATGGCTCAAGCTCACCGATGATCAGGGCGGCCTCTACATTCACAACGTCCGCAAGGGCGGCGCCGCGGAACAGGCCGGGGTGAAGAAGGGCGATGTCCTGCTCGCCATCGACGGCCATGTCATCGACCGCCGCGGATACTATCAGCATCCGAACTACGGCAGCTTGTTCTGGGGCCACCTCATCCGCGGCGAGAGAGCGACGGGTGAGTCCATCAGCCTCTCGCTTTTCCGTGACGGCCAGCCGCTGGAGATCAAGGCCACCCTCACCCGCGAGGAGGAAAATTCGCGGCTCATCCCGGGCTACGATTTCGGCAAGGCACCTAACTTCCTGGTGAAGGGCGGCCTGGTTTTCCAAGAGCTGTCCCGGTCGCTGCTCGAGGCATTCGGGGAAAACTGGCAAAGCCGGGCACCGCTGGAATTCCTCGACGCGTTGCAGAATCCTGAAAAATACGAGGACAAGGTGGACCGCATCATTTTCCTCAGCGGATCGATCCCCACCCCCCCCACCGTCGGCTATGAGAGCCGGCGAAACCTCATCGTCCACAAGGTGAACGGCAAGGAAATCAAGAACATGAAAGAGCTGAACGACGCCTTCAAAAGCAACCTTGCCGAACTGCATTCCATCGAATTCGCCGAGGAGAATTTCACCGTCTATCTGGATGACGCCGTCGCCACCGCCGTGGACAAGCAACTGCTCGAGCGCGGAATTTCCAAGCTTTCCCGGGCGGAGTGATTTCTCCAGAATCTAAAGCAGAGGCTCCGTCCGGCGCTGTCTCTTATCGAAGAATACTGTCTCTCGGTAGCCCGCCGCTTTGGCGATTTCGATGGCCTTGGGAAAATCCCGACCGACCTCGGCAGGCGCGTGCGCGTCCGAGGAAATCACCAGACCGATGCCGGCGGAACACGCGAGCGCGAGAAAACGCGGCGCGGGATAAGCCTCCGCACATGGCTTGTGCCAGCCGGCGGTGTTCAGCTCGATGACACTGCCGGACGCGGCGATGGCATCGATGACCGGCTCGTAGAACCGGTCAAGGTCCCCGGCGGGGACGTGGGCGAATTTTTTCACCAAATCCGGATGACCGAGGATGTCGAAGAAGCCGCTGTCCGCCATTTTCGCGTAGGTTTCCCAGTAATGCGACCAGACGGCGTTCACGTCGCTTTCGGCCCAGCGCCCGAGCCATTTGGGATTGTCGAAGTCCCAGTCTCCAAGGTAATGGACGGAGCCAATCAGATAGTCCCAGGCGTGGCGGGATGCGAGCTCGGCGATCCACGGCCCGCAACCTGCCAGCCAGTCGCATTCCAGACCGGACCGGACCGGGATACGGCCGCCGGCATGGCTTCGGGCGCGTTCGATCCATTGAAAATAGTCGGGTAGTTCCGCTTCGGACATCCGCCAGTCATCGAAAGGCTCGGGAATCTGCGGCGCGTGGTCGGAAATTCCATACTCGGTAAGACCCGCGGCCAGTGCCGCATCGATGAAGGCTTCCGGCTCGCCCTCTGCGTGGCGGCAGAGCGGCGTATGCGTATGATAGTCAGCAGGCACTCGTTTATTTCAGGTTGAAGGGACGTAAAAACCCATACTAAAGTCGCCCTGCGCTGCAAGCGCCAGACTTTCCATGTCAGACTTTTCCACAGAGCCCGCCGCAGGGAATTCCGTCACCCGCCACCTCGTCGAGCAACTCCGCCGCCATCCGAAGCGGGTGGTGTTCACCGAGGGCGAGGACATCCGGGTCATCCGCGCTGCCGCCCGGCTAGTGAAGGAAGAAGCGGTCGCCCCGATTCTGCTGGGTAACAAAAGCCGGATTCGCGCACTCGCCGCAGAGAATGCGGTGTCCCTCAATTTTGTCCATATCATCGACCCCCCGCTCGCTTCGGATTTCGGGCTTTTTTGCCAGCGCGTCGAAAACATGGCCCGCTACCGCAGCTTCGAAATCGGCAATTCTGCGGAAATTGTCGCCCGCCCGCATTATTTCGGGGCGCTGATGGTCCAATACGGCCAGGCGGACGCAATCGTCGGCGGGAACCGCGCGTTGCCGCCCGCTTATTTCAGGGCACTGCTGCACACCATCAAGCCCTTGCCCGATGTGCCCAAGATTTTCGGGGTGACGATTTTAACCGCCCCGCATCTCCAGCACATGGGCGGGAGCGGAATTTTGTTCTTCGCGGACAGCGGGTTGATTCCAAATCCGGATGTCAACGAACTGGCGGCAATCGCCATCGAGACCGGCAAGCTGGCCCGCCATTTCCTCGGAAGGAAGCCATTGGTGGCGATGTTAAGCCACTCGACGAAGGGCTCCGCAGGAACCCCCGACGCACGCCGGATGGTCGCCGCCACCGCGCTCGCCCAGAACGAGGCGATGAAGCACTTTCTGGAGATCAGCATCGAGGGCGAGTTGCAGGCGGATGTCGCGCTCGATCCCGCAGCTGCGGAAATGAAACTCCCCGCTGCGGAGATCCGGCCGACGGCGGACGTGCTGGTTTTCCCCAATTTGGATGCCGCCCATATTTCGATGAAGCTTCTTCAGCATGTGGCCGGGGCGCAAAATTACGGTCAGCTGATCCTCGGATTGTCTCGTCCGGCCGCTCAGATTCCGCGCACCGCGACGGTGGAAACCATCTTCGGCACCGCTGCGGCAGTCGCGGTGGAAGCGATCAAGTATCACGAACTTTATCCGGACGGCGACTTCTAGAGTCCGTCCGGGACGCGTTGTGTTCATTAGATTGACGGGTCTGTCCGACCGGGTTAGTTCTCGCGGGTGACGATCAAACGGACTTTACGACTTTTCTCACTGGCCTTGCTAGCCGGGGCATCGGCCGGCTTGGCAAACGCGCAACTCGCGGCTTCGCTGCGGCTTTCTAAAAAACAATACCTGGCAGGCGAGCCGGTCGTCGCCGTGGTGACAATCACCAACCACGCGGGTCAAAACCTGACGTTTGCCGGAGACGGGCGGACACCATGGCTCAATTTCCTGATGAAGGACAGGCACGGTCAAACCGTTACGCCGCGCGGAAACGGCGTTTTCGGGAAGATGACGATGCGAGCCGGAGAATCCGTTGCGCGGGAGGTGGACTTGGCCCAACTTTTCCAGCTGGGCGAACCGGGAAATTTTTCCGTATCCGCCTTGGTTTATATGCCTGGCAGCGCCAGTGAGAGTTCGTCCACCAACCGGGTTCTGTTCAACCAAAGCCCGGGAGTTCCCTACTGGACGCAGAAAGTCGGCATTCCCGGCAAGCCAGGCCAGATGCGCGAGTTCCGCGTCCTGAACTTTTCTGGAGAGGAAAAATCCCACATCTACGCTCAGGTTATCGATGACCGCACGGGCCAGAACGTCCGTACCTTCCTGCTCGGCGACGTGCTGATGCTGCGCAAACCCTTGGTAGCGGTGGATCGTGAGCAACGGATGCACGTGATGTTTCTGGCCTCTCCGACGATGTGGGTCCATTGCCAGGTCAATGTGGATGGCAATGTCTTGAGTCGTCAGATCCACCAGCGAGGCACTCAGGGCGACCCACGATTGCTCACTTTTGGGGACGGCACGGTCCGCGTGACGAATAGCGTTGTCTTCGATCAGAAGGCCGCAGCGGCATCCAAGGCGAAGATCCGCAAAGCATCGGATCGTCCCGCAGTCACTTATTGATCGCTCGGAAGACAGGTTTCTTCACCCCACCAAGGGAATTGGCTTTACTGTTTTCAAAAAATATCAATATATCCTTATTGTTTTTAAGACTTAACTTTTTTTCGTTATGAAATCCTTTATTCAGTCAGTTGCGCTGGCAGCTTTATGCGCTTTCAGCAGTGCGGCGCACGCCGCCAATTTTCGCACGGTGGTGATCGACGCCGGGCACGGCGGCCACGACAACGGTGGGCAGTGGGGACGGGTGTATGAAAAACACCTGGCGCTCGACACCGCATTTCGGCTCGAATCCAAGCTCAAGGCACTCGGCTACCAGACGGTGCTGACCCGCCGCAGCGATTATTTCATTTCTCTGCCCCAGCGCGTCAGCACGGCAAACCGCTACCGGAACGCCATTTTCGTCAGCATCCACTACAATTACACGTGGAAGCCGGAGGTCAGCGGATTGGAGACATTCTACTCCACCGAGGAGGGTCGCCGTCTCGCCCAATACGTGCAAAACGGTCTGATCCGGCGCACCCGCACGGTGGATCGCAGCGCGAAGTACGCACGTTTCTACGTGATTCGCCATGCGACGATTCCTGCGATTTTGGTCGAAGGAGGATTTGTGAGCAATGCCACGGAACGGAACCGGATGAAATCCGGCTGGTTTCGGGAGAATATCGCGCAAGGGATCGTGGATGGCATTCAGAGATATCGCCGCGACTGAGGAATCTCGATCCGCAATGGAGTAAGATTTCGTTATGGGCGCGGTCACAATCGCTGAGACACTCGCCATCGAAGCTGCGGCCAAGGCGAACGGATGGACTGAGGAGCAGTTGTTGGATCTCGCGGGTGAGAGACTAGGCCGCGCCATTGGCCGCCATTTTCCCATCCCCGGCACCGCCGTCGGCTACTTGGGAAAAGGTCACAACGCGGCGGATACGCTGGTCGCACTGCGAATACTCCGGGACCGGTTCGGGTGGATCGTGACTACGCGATACGCCTACCCGGTGGCCGATTGCGCCTCGCTCACTCAAAAAAAATGGGCCGATCTGGGAACGACACTCGCCTGGGATGGGTCTTGGCAGTGGCGTGATTTGGAAGGCCCTGTGCTGTTACTCGATGGAATGTTAGGCAGCGGATCGACCGGTGCGTTGCGCGAGCCACTGCGGGCGCTCGCTCAGGAAATGAACTCGTTGAGGCGCCAGTCTGGAGCACGGGTGGCTGCGGTCGATATCCCCTCTGGAATGGATGCGGATTCCGGCGTCATCACTGCGGATACCGTTATAGCGGACATCACCTTCATGATTGGCAATGCCAAACGGGGCCTCTTGTGCGGCCATGCCGCCGCCGCTGCGGGGGCGCTCGCGTTGGTTCGCACGGAGCCACTGACCAGTTCTCAACCCGCTGATCGGGAGCTTATTTCACCGCAAACGCTTGCTTGCGGGAAAGGCTACCGGCCGTTCGATTTTCATAAGGGAATGGCAGGCCGGGTGGCAATTCTCGCAGGCTCAAATGATTACAGCGGAGCTGCGGTTTTGGCGGCAGCGGGTGCGCTTCGCGGCGGTGCCGGCTTGGTCACGCTTTTCGTTCCAACTTCGGTTCGGCCGATGATCGCCGCCAAATGCCCGGCTGAAATCATCATCCGCGGCTATGAGGACCCCCGCGAGGTGTTGGAATTCCGTTTCGATGCTCTGGTCATCGGCTGTGGCTTGGGTGAAATGGATGGCCCGACGGGCGAAGGGATGCTCGACGTGATTTCAAGCTCTCCGGCCCCCACGGTGGTTGACGCGGAGGCTCTCAATCTAATCGCCCGTTTGGGAAAAACCGACATCTTGACCGCCAAGCATGTTGTCACTCCGCACCCGGGCGAGTTCGCGAAGCTCGCCCCCGACGTCCGCGACCTTTCCCGGGAGGATGCTGCACGCCGATTTGCGGACCGCGTGCCCGCCACCCTTTTGTTGAAAGGAAGCCGGACCATCGTAGCCCGCGAAGCTCATCCGCTGATGTTCAACTCGACCGGCACGCCCGCGATGGCAACCGGCGGCCAAGGAGATTTGCTCGCGGGCGTGATCGGCGCCCGGCTGGCCATTGGAGACGAGCCGCACGATGCAGCGGCGCTGGGAGCGTGGCTTTGCGGAAGGAGTGCCGAGATTGCGCTTAACGAACCCCATCTATCCGAAGAATCGCTCACGCCAACCGATGTCCTACAGTTCCTCGGGGCGGCCTTCAGTGACTGGAAATGCTCGCGCCGGTGAGAAATTTACCCAACCTCGGCTTCAAGCGCTTCATCTCTCGCCAATTTCCGATCAATTAAAAACGGTCCAAACGGGATCAGCGCCGCGACGAAGGCGAGCAGCGATTTTACAAACGAAATCCTGCCCCCGGCCAGTGCGCCGAAGATCGCGAAGCAGTAGCAAATAAACAGGATTCCATGCAGCCAGCCTGTCCACGTCACCGCTTCCGGCAGGCCCGCGAAATACTTCAGGGGCATGGCCACGCCCATCAGAAGCAGAAATGAAACGCCTTCGCACATTCCGATCAGGCGCAACCGACCTACCCGCGATTTCCAATTTGGCATGGCGCTAAAAATGGATTTGCCCGGCGGCTGGCAATCAAAAAACCCATGGTCTCACGTGGAGGCCATGGGTCGGTTGGTCTTGAGAGTTGAGATCAGTTCACGGCCACGGCCGAAGAACCTGTTTCACCGGTGCGGATGCGGATCGCTTCTTCCACCGTAGAAATGAAAACCTTGCCATCACCAATCTTGCCGGTGTTCGCACTCTTCACGATGGCGGCAGCCACGCCGTCCGCCTGGGCATCGTCCACGACGATTTCAATTTTGACCTTGGGAAGGAAATCCACGGTGTATTCCGAACCCCGATAGATTTCAGTATGACCTTTTTTGCGACCGAAGCCTTTGACTTCGGTGACTGTCATGCCCTGCACACCCACCTCGGCGAGGGCCTCCTTAACTTCTTCAAGCTTGAATGGTTTGATGATCGCTTCGATTTTTTTCATAGTTCGGCGGATTGGTGATGAGGAAAAAGCATGGTGTGTGCCAACTCGGTTGCGCACTGAATTATTTTCCGCCGCAAACCTATGCGCTGCAAGTGACTCGGACGAGGGGAAAAGCAGATAGGAGCTGGAGATCGGCCAAGAGACCGACCCGCCCGGCGTCAAACCTCTGATGCCGGGGCGGGTGCATCCGCAAGCAACAGCGAAAGACGCTTGATCGCCAGACATTCACCGCTTGCCGCATCCACATCCACGATCACCCCGCACAGTCGGACCGGGCCTTTGGCAATCGGAAACCGCGTCGGCATTCCAGATTTGAAACGCCACACGACGGACTCGATGCTCCTTCCCAGCACGGACTCCTCAGGACCGCACATGCCTGCGTCGGTTAGGTATCCAGTGCCACCGGAAAAAATCGATTCGTCCGCGGTCTGGACATGGGTGTGGGTGCCGACGACCAACGAAACCTTGCCGTCGAGCATCCGTCCCATTGCGATTTTTTCACTGGTCGTCTCCGCATGCATGTCCACGACGATGATCATCACTCCGTCCGCCCGCAGCTGTGCCACTTCCTTTTCCACGGCCAAATAGGGATTCTCCAGCGGTGGCTGGATGAAAGACCGGCCTTGAGCCTGGATTACTCCGATGCGGCCCTTCGCGGTTTCCAAAACCACGCTGCCCGCGCCCGGCGTTCCCTCGGGGTAATTCAGCGGCCTCAGCAGCCGCGGCTCCGTCGGGAAATAATCGACGATTTCCTGCTGGTCCCAGACATGATCCCCAGTCGTGATGACCGCCGCGCCCGCGCGCAGGAGATCGATGGCGATCTTCGGTGTGATGCCCTTCCCGCCCGCTGAGTTTTCGCCATTTACGATGCAAAAATCCAAGTTCTCCGCCTGTTTAAGGAGCGGCAATTGTTCGATCACCGCCTTGCGTCCGGGCTCGCCGACGACATCACCGAGAAATAAAATACGAATCGCTGGCATAAAAATGGATGGTCGGGCGAGTTCCATTCGCTCCTAACGAAGCCTTCACATTTGTCCGCTTCCCGACAATCCAATTTCATTCATGTCGCAGTCCTTCAAGCGCTCACTCACTCTGCTGATCATCCTCGGCCTGGCATGGATTGCCTACATTCTGGTTTCTCACCGCAACCCGACGCCTTCCGAACCCATTCGCCCTGCGGCGAAATCACCCGCCGTCCTCTCGATGCTCGCTGCACCGCCGGATTGGAAAGCGCTGGAGATCTATCAAAACACCATCGCCCGCGCGGAGTTCGAGACGCTTCTCACCAGCGTTTTCACCACCGGGGGCGCTTGGCGAGACAGCATTGAAATTTCCGACGCCGAGGCTCTCATCAAGACCGGCAACTCTCCCGAAAGCGAAATTTTCCACCTCCAGTTCGCCCAAGCGGACACCGGCCCTCCCCGCCACTGGCGCACCGCCGCTGAACTGCCCCCCGCCCCTGCTGATCGCCCTCTCGCCGGCCTCAAGATTGCCATCGACCCCGGTCACATCGGCGGCGAGTGGGCGAAAATGGAGGAACGCTGGTTCGTCGTGGGCACCGGCACGCCTGTGCAGGAAGGCGACATGACGCTCCAAGTCGCCAACCTCCTGAAGCCCCGGCTCGAAGCGTTGGGCGCTACCGTTTCCCTCGTCCGAGAAAAATTGGAGCCCGTCACTTCGATCCGCCCCGCTGACCTGCTCTCACTCGCCCGGGACGCCAGCACCCCGGAAATTTCATCCGCCGCGCTGCAAAAACTCGCAGAGCGCCTGTTCTATCGGACCGCTGAGATCCGCGCCCGCGCCGAACTGGTCAATCAATCCCTCAAGCCCGACCTCGTTCTCTGCCTTCACTTCAATGCCGAATCCTGGGGCGATTCCACCAACCCCACCCTCATTGATCGCACCCACTTCCACCTCCTCGTGAACGGTGCTTACAATGATGAGGAAGTCCGCCTCGCCGACCAGCGGTTCGCGTTGCTCCGGAAACTCCTCCAGCGCACCCACCGGGAGGAAGTCGGGGTATCAGCCACCCTGGCGGACACGTTTGCCGCCATCAGCGGCCTGCCGCCTTACGTTTATCCGCCGGACTCCCTTAACGTGCGACCGGTGGCGAGCCATCCCTATCTTTGGGCGCGGAATCTCCTCGCAAACCGTCTCTACGACTGCCCCGTCATTTTCATGGAACCCTACGTCATGAATTCCACCATCGACCACGCCCGCATCCAAGCGGGGGATTACGCCGGACTCCGCGAAATCGACGGCGTCCCGCGCCCTTCAATTTTCCGGGAATATTCCGACGCCCTCGCGCAAGGCCTGGCAAAATACTACGCGGCGGCCCGCAAACCCGAGTGAACTGGCAGCCGTTTTGTCGCATTCCATCAAGAAAACGCCGCAAAAAGCGGCAATCTAGTGCTTCACCCGCCCGTATCAACGCGTCCAACCCAACTTCTTCTCTTCATGATTCCCCGATTTCTCCTTCTAGGTGCGCTCGCCAGTCCCGCTTTTTCGCAGGACGGTGCCCAGCTTTACACCCTTTATTGCTCCGCCTGCCACGCCGCTGACGGAAAAGGCGCCACCGGCGGCGCATTCCCACCACTGGCAGGAAGTCCGTGGCTCGTCGGCGATCCCGACCGGGCGGTCAAGGTCGTCCTCCAAGGCCTCAATGGCCCCGTCAATGTGCTGGGAAAAACCTACAACCTCGAAATGCCGCCCCAGGGAGCGGTTCTCCCCGATGATCAAATCGCTTCCATTCTCACCTTCGTCCGCAGCTCGTGGGGAAATGCAGCGGCCCCCGTCACCCCCGATCTCGTCAAAACCATTCGAGCGGCCACCGACCGCAAAACCCCTTGGACCGCTGAGGAAATTCTCAAGCTTCACCCACTGCCGCTGGAAAAAACCGCCCTCACCCACCTCATTTCCCAAGTCTATGCCGGGAAATGGACCAGCCTCCCCGACTTTTCCAACCTCAAGGCCGAGAACGTCGAGGAAGAGCACGATGGCATCCTCACTGTCATTGATTCTCCGCTCAAGGACGACTTCGCCATGGTCTGGCAGGCCGATTTCGAAGCCCCTGCCGACGGCGAATACACCTTCCTCCTCGATGTGGACGACGCCGCCAACGTCATCATCGACGGCAAATCCATCGTCGATGTCGGCGGTGCCGGTCCCATGGACGGCAGTCGGGCGAAGCAGAAAAAAACCACCCTCAGCAAGGGTTCCCACAAATTTCGCGTCGAGTATCTCGAAATTGCCGGCAACCAAAGCATCGCCCTCGGCTGGAAAGGTCCGGGCACCAAGACGTGGAACTGGCTCACCGACAACAAGGGCGACGTCGCTCCCGGCCGCGATCCCATTGCCATCGGACCCGTCAACGGCCGCCCCGTCATTTATCGCAACTTCATCGCCGGCACCACTTCCCGCGCCATCGGTGTCGGCTTTCCCGGCGGCCTCAACCTCGCCTACTCCGCCGACAACCTCGCCCCCGAACTGATTTGGACCGGCGATTTCATCGACGGAGCCGCCAAATGGATTGACCGCGGCACCGACAACTCCCCGCCCGCCGGGGAAAACGTCGTCAATCTCAGCCAATCCCGCTTTCTCCCGACAGAAGCCCGCTTCCGCGGCTACAAGCTCGACCCGGCGGGAAATCCGACATTCTCCATCCAGATCGGCCAACAAATCCTCCTCGATTCTTGGGAGGTGGAAACCGGCCGCCTGATCCGCAAGCTCACCCTCAGCGGCAGTGGCCCCAGCTTGGACCTCGTCATTTCCGATCATAAAGTTGCCGACCAGATCACTCTCGAAGCCCAAGGAGCCGCCTTGCAAGAGTCCGGAGGCAAGACCTCCCTCAAGCTCGCCTCCGGCCAGCCAGCCACCCTGACCTACCGCTGGAAATAACGGGACCGAAGCCCGCCCAAATCTCTTTCTCTTCCAAAAATATGCGCCTCCACCTTTCTTCCCTTCGACCTTCGATGTTCAACGTTGGATGTTCGATGTTCCTCCTCTCGTCCTTCACCCACGCGGCCCCCCAATCCGACTTCTACCTCCGCGAAGAAATCCCCCTCCCGCCCGGCGAGGTCATGGAAATCGGCTCCATCGCGCTCATGCCTGAGCAGCAAATCGCCGTCACCACCCGTCGCGGCGATTTGTGGATCTGCTCCGGCGCTTACGGCGACGACCTGAGCAAAGTCACTTGGAAAAAGTTCGCCCAGGGCCTGCACGAACCGTTCGGCATGTTTTGGAAAGCCGGCTGGCTCTACCTTACCCAGCGTCCCGAGGTCACCCGCCTCAAGGATTCCGACAGCGACGGTCTTGCCGACACCTTCGAAACCATTTCCTCCGCCTGGGGCATCAATGGCGACTACCACGAATACGCCTTCGGCAGTGAACCCGATAAAAACGGCGATATCTGGGTCGTCCTCTGCCTCACCGGCTCCGGCGGCGCTTCTTCCGACTGGCGCGGCTGGTGCGTCCGCGTCACCCCCGACGGAGAAATGATCCCCACCTGCTCGGGTATTCGCTCGCCCGGCGGCATTGGGTTCAACGCCGACGGGGACGTTTTCTACACCGACAACCAGGGCCCCTGGAACGGCTCATCTTCCCTAAAATGGCTTAAGCCCAACTCGTTCCAAGGCAATCCCACCGGCAATAAATACCACAAACTTGCCAATCTCCCTGCCCCGCCCCAAGTTGCCGACAAGTCCCGTATCGTCACCGAGCGCGCTAAACACCCCACCTTCGTCCCTCCCGCCGCCGTCCTGCCCCACGGCAAAATTGGTCAATCCCCCACCGGTATCGCCTGCGACCAAACCGGCGGAAAATTCGGCCCATGGGAAAAACAGCTTTACGTCGGCGAGCAGACGCACTCGCAGGTCCAGCGCGTCGCCTTGGAAAAAGTCAACGGCCTCTATCAGGGCGCTGTCTTCCATTTTCTCGAAGGCTTCGAAGCCGGCATCATCCCACTGCGCCTCGATCAAGACGCCGGCATCCTCTTCGCCGGTGGCTCCAACCGCGGCTGGGCCTCCCGCGGCACCAAACCGTTCACCTTTGAGCGCGTGAAATGGACCGGCAAGACGCCGTTCGAGATCGAAACCATGACCGCCAACCCGGACGGCTTCACCCTCAACTTCACCGAACCAGTCGATCCCGCCACCGCCGGAAATTCCGCCAGCTACGCCATCGACGCCTTCACCTACATCTTCCAAGGTGAGTATGGCAGCCCCGAAGTCGATCAAGCCACCCCGAAAATTACCGCCGCCACTGTTTCCCCTGACAAAAAGTCCGTCCGGCTGAAGATCGACGGTCTCGTCCGCGGCCACGTCCATCACCTCGATTCCAAGGGCGTCAAATCCGCCACCAACCAGAACCTCTGGCACCCGGACGCCTACTACACCCTCAACGAGATTCCCAAGTGATGAACGAGGTGCCGCTATGGCCGAGACTCTGCTTGCGAGCTCATTCCAATCATGGTTGGCTCTGCCTCCGATGAAAAAACTCCTGATCTCCCTGTTTTTCACGCTTCCTCTGTGCGCCAAGGAAGCCCCCTCTCCGCCCATGACTGCGACTGCGGCGGTCGAATTTCTCGCCACGCTCGATGCGGCACAAAGGACCAAGGCCAACCTCCCATTCGACGGAGAAGAACGCGAAAATTTCCATTTCACCCCGCGGGACCGTGCGGGACTGCCTCTCAAGGAAATGAATGACTCGCAGCAAGCGGCTGCGATGAAGCTCTTGGATTCCGCGCTGAGCGAAAAAGGGAAGCTCAAGGTCACCCAGATCATGACCTTGGAGGGCATCCTTGCTGAGATGGAGAAGGACTCAGTCCGTCGGGATCCCGGGAAATACGGCGTGATTATCTTCGGCACCCCCGGCGACCCGAAGGGCTGGGGCTGGCGTTTCGAGGGTCACCACCTTTCGTTCAGCATCACCGTCGTCGGCGACAAAACGTCCGTCACTCCAACCTTCCTTGGCTCAAATCCCGGCGAAGTTCGCGCAGGCAAACACAAGGGACTCCGCGTCCTAGCCGCCGAGGAAGATCTCGCCCGCGCGCTCGTCACCACACTGCTCGCGGCTGACAAGCGGGAGGTCATTTTCGGCGACAAGCCACCCGGCGAAATCATTACGGGGGAGAACCGCATCGCCACCGCTCTCGATCCTGTCGGGATTCTCGTATCGGACATGACCGAGACCCAGCGCAACGCCCTGCTCACGCTCATTGCCGAATACACCGGGCGCTACCGTTCGGAAGTCGCCGCCACCGACATGGACAAGATCAAGGCGGCGGGGATCGAAAAAATCCGTTTCGGCTGGGCCGGCGGCACCAAGCTTGGGGAAGCCTATTACTACCGGATCCAAGGGCCGACCTTCATCATGGAAGCATGCAACGTGCAGAATGACGCCAACCACGTCCACGCGACTTGGCGCAACTTTGCCGGCGATTTCGGCCGCGATCTCCTTCACGAGCACTATCAAGGAGATGTTCCCGTCGAATGAAGAAGGACCGTATCGACGCGCTCCTCGTCACCCGCGGCCTGTGTGATTCCCGCGAACAAGCCAAACGCCTCATCCTCGCCGGAGATGTGCGCTCCGGCGACCGCATCATCGATAAGCCAAGCACCCAGCTACTTCCAGACGCACCGCTGGAGATCAAGGAAAAGCCCCGCTTCGTCGGTCGCGGCGGTTTCAAACTCGAAGGTGCGCTCGACGCCTTTCACATCGATCCTACCGGCTGGGTCTGCATTGACGTCGGCGCCTCGACCGGCGGTTTCACCGACTGCCTGCTCCAGCGCGGAGCCATCCGCGTCCACGCGGTCGATGTCGGGACGAACCAACTGGTCTGGAAGCTTCGAAATGACGCCCGCGTCATCGTAAGGGAGCAGTTCAACGCCCGCCACATGGTCCCCGCAGACATCGGAGAAGAAGTCCGCCTCGCCGTCATGGACCTCTCATTCATTTCCCTCACCAAAGTCCTCCCGGCCGTGTTCGGCGTATTGGAGCCGGGCGGCACCGTCGTTTGCCTGATCAAGCCTCAGTTCGAGCTCCGACGCGAAGATATCGCTAAAGGTGGCATCGTCCGCGACCCGGATCTTCACCTGCAAGCCATCGAGAAAATCCGTCATTTCGTCACGACCTCCCACAATTGCGAGTGGCGGGGACTTGTGCCCTCACCGATCACGGGGATGGACGGCAATCAGGAATTTCTCGCCTGGCTGACCGTCCCTGCCGATCACGTTTCGAAATTGCAACATTTGCAGGATTCTGTTAGCGAAATTTTATGAAATTTAGCTTCTATGTCCGTAATATCCAGATAGACGTATTTCTGACGGTGCGCGACAGCAAACGAAAGTAAACTGAAGCGCCCTGACATATCCTGTCCCGAGCAATTTTGCATCAGGCCGCATCGAACTCCGGGGGGAAGACGGTGCTAAGCCCGCAAAGCCAACCGGGACTTTTGGGGGGAATATGTGTGACCTTGGGCGCGGATCGGCAACGATCCGCGCCCGCTTTTTTTCTCCGGGGTGAACACCACTTGATTCTTCACGGGCTATTTCTTTCCTTTTTTTCATGCGCCTCCTGCTCACGACTTGCAGTTATCAAGACACTCCCGGCCCGCACCACAGCCTGATGGAAGCCCAAGGATGGGAAATCGTCCGGGAAAGAGGCCCACTCAGCGAGGAGCGCATGCTCGAATTTGCCGGGGGCTTCGACGCGTTCCTCTGCGGTGACGATGCGATCACCCGTGCGGTCATCGAGAAATCGCTGCCGCGCTTGAGAATCATTTCGAAATACGGCATCGGTCTCGATAAAATCGACCTGCCCGCCACCCGGGAGCTGAAGATTCCCGTCCTGTTCACGCCGGGGGTGAATCACACGACCGTGGCCGAGCACACCTTCGGACTGCTGATCGGAATTACCAAGCACATCGTCACCACCGCTGCGGCCGCCCGCCAAGGCGAATGGCGGCGCCTGACCGGACACGAGATCTTCGGGAAAACGCTCGGGATCGTCGGCCTCGGGCGGATCGGCAAGGAGGTCGCCATTCGAGCCCGCGCCTTTGGGATGGAAGTCATCGCCTGTGATCCGCACTTTGATGAAGCGTTCGGCGCGGCCCACCAAGTAACCCGGTGCGCTACGATGGACGAGGTATTGAATCAGTCCGACGTGGTTTCGCTGCATTGTTTCCTCTCCGAAGAAACGCGGGGGCTGATTCGCACATCGAGGATCGCCCAAATGAAACATGGCGTCATCATCCTGAACTGCGCCCGAGGCGAGATTGTGGAAACTGCGGACATGGTGGCGGCCCTCCACAGTGGCCAGGTCGGCGGATACGGCACCGATGTTCTCGATGTGGAGCCCCCACCCGCAGACCATCCGTTATTGTCCGCCCCGAATTGCGTGATCACCCCCCACATCGGCTCCCGCACTTACGAGAGCGTCCCCCGGCAGGCGATGAAGGCGCTTACCAACCTCATCAACGCCCTCAACGGAGAGGGAGAATGCAATTGCGCGAACGGCGTGATTTAGCGAGCGCTGCAACCTTCTCGGTTTTGCACGGACGCTGTTAGTGTTACCGTGCAAAATGCTCGCGAGCGGGGTTGGAGGCCATGCGGGATGCCGTATATAACGGCAGCTCTCGGGTTTTGAAAAAGTGGAACACCTCCTGCAAACAGGGGGCGAAGCAACTTTTCCATAACCCATGTCCACACCTCAGGCACTGCAAGAAAAGGATACCGCCCCGACGAGAAATCCCGGCGACGGCCCGGCTCCTCATGAAGATCTTACGATTGCCGAGCAGCTGGAAACCCTGCGAGTGAGTGGCGAGCACCGGCCTGGTGAGCAATGCTTCCGCGACCCGGCCGGAGTCACCTGTTGGATTTCCGAACACGAGGTGAAGAGCTTCCTCGCCAGCCACGGAGCCACTCATTCTTCCGACTATGCCGAGGCGCACAGAGAAGACTGGCAGCACATTTTTTTCTCTAACTCCCACCCGTAATTTCGAAACCAAACCATCCCCATGACACAAGAACCTATTAGAAAATTGGCTGCTCAAGCCGACAAGACTGTGGAAAACGCCGCACCGCCATTGATGAAGGCCACGTCCGATGCCGCGACGGCCATCCGCCACGAAGCAGAGGAATATCTCACTTGCGCCAGCGAGGCCATTCGCAAGAATCCGGTGCCCTTTGTCGCCGGCGCGGTGGCATTCGGTGTCGCCCTTGGTTATTTGATCGCCTCGGGCAGGCATCAGGAAACGTTTCAGGAACGGTATATAAACGAACCTTTGGATCACGCCACAGACGCTTTAAGCAGCACGCTGGGCAAACTCTACGGCAACCTCAAATTCTGGTAAAATTATGAATCCTCGCACCTCCCCATCCGATTTCCCTCCCACCGTCGAGCAGGGCGTCAATGCCTTGGTTGACGATGCGAAGCGAACGCTTTCCCGCACTTACGAAGGTTACGAACAGCGTGTCCGTCAAGAACCCGTCAAGGCGATCCTAATCGCACTCGCCGCGGGCTATTGTCTCCATCGCCTACCCTTGCGGTCGTTGTTAGTCACACAGGTCCGCTTGGTCACGGCGCTCGCCCCTCCCACCCTGCTCGCGTTTGGAGCGGCGAAACTCTGCGAATTCCTCCAACGCCAGGCTCGTGATAACAATCGGGCGATCATCTTGCGGCCCCCAACGCCCGATGCGCTTGGTCGGTTCGACTGAGCGGGCTTGCAGGTTCAATTTTCCTCCAAGACAGTTTGCCGCCGCGGCAGCGTTCTATGGGCTAGTGACGCGCCGGAGTTGCGTTGCCCATTTTAAAAACACATGAAATTTCCGTTCGCGTCTGTCGTCCCGGTTCTATCTGCCAGCACCATTTTGATCGGTATGGCGTATGCATTCGGGTTCGGCCAACCCGATTTGCTCGATGCTGAGGCCACGGATGCTGCCACGACGGCCCTGACTTCGAAGATTTTGGAAAACTCGCAATTCGCCCATCAGGAACTGGATGACAAGCTGGCGGGCAAATTTTTGGACCGTTACCTCGATGCCTTGGATGGCAACCACACGCTCTTCTTGCAAAGCGACCTCAAAGAATTCGCGAAGTCCCGCCCCACACTCGCCGGCGTGACGCGCGAACAAGGCGACTCCCGCCTCGCGCATCTCGTTTTCAAGCGCTATCAGGCACGCCTCGACCAGCGCGTCACCTACATTAAGAATCTTCTGGAGGGAGCTCCCTTCGATTTCACGGCCGACGAGACCTTTTCCTACGACCGCAAAAACGCTCCGCGTCCGGCCGACCTGGCGGCCGCAGAAGCGCTTTGGAAACAACAGCTGCGCTTCGAATACCTCCAGGAAAAACTCGCCGGTAAGAAGGATGAGGAAATCGCCAAAATCCTCGACCGCCGCGCATCGCGAATGACGGAAACCATGCGCAAGCTCAATGCCAAGGCCGTGCTCGAGATCTATCTGGAGGCGCTCGCCCAAGTCTATGATCCCCACTCGGCCTATATGGGCCCGGAGCAGATGAAAAACTTCGAGATCGCGATGAATCTCTCGCTGATCGGCATCGGCGCGACGCTCCAAGCCGAGGACGGCTACTGCAAGATCAAGGAACTTGTGCCCGGTGGCCCGGCCGACCGCAGCGGTTTGATCAAGGCGGGCGACCGCATCGTCGGGGTTTCCCAAAAAGCAGGCGATGAATACACCGATTTGGTAGATCTCCCGCTGTCGCAAGCCGTTGAACTCATCCGAGGTAAGAAAGGCACGTCCGTTTTCCTCAATATCATTCCCGGCACTGCCACCGACGACAGCGCCCGCAAGGCCATCACCATCGTACGGGAGGAAATCAAACTGGAAGACCAGCAGGCCAAGGCCAAAATCATCGATCACCCTGCGGGCGACCGGACGCAGCGCATCGGCGTCATCGATCTTCCGACCTTTTACGCCGGTGAAAGCAATGGCAAAGGCGCCCCGACCTCTTGCACCGCTGATGTCGCCCGGCTGATCGACAAGTTGAAACAGGAAAACGTCACTGGCATCATCCTCGACCTGCGCCGCAACGGCGGCGGCTCGCTGCAAGAGGCCATCGATCTAACCGGCCTCTTCATCGCCGCCGGTCCGGTCGTCCAAACGCGCAACATGGAAGGTCGCACCGATGTCGGGAAAGACCGCGACGAAAAGATCGCCTACGCCGGACCGCTCATCGTCCTCACCAGCCGCTTCAGCGCCTCCGCTTCAGAGATCCTGGCGGGAGCGTTGCAGGACTATGGGCGCGCGGTCGTCGTCGGCGATACTTCCAGCTTCGGTAAAGGCACCGTCCAACAAATCATCCCGCTGAGCCGAATCATGCAGAGCGAAGGCATGGTCCCCAGCAGCGATCCCGGAGCGCTGAAGGTCACGATCAGCAAGTTCTACCGCCCTAGCGGAAAATCCACCCAACTTGAGGGCGTCAAGGCCGACATCGTCATCCCCTCCCTGACCGATCTCCCGGAAATCGGCGAGGCCGACCTCGAAAATCCGCTGCCATGGGACACCATCCCTGCCGTGAAGTTCACCAGCTCGAACCGCGTTGCCGCCGCACTACCCGACCTTCGCGCCCGCTCAGGCCAGCGCGTCGCCAAGGACCCCGACTTCGTGGATCTGAAAGCCGACATCGCACTTTTCCGAAAAACGCGTGAGGATAAATCCGTCTCACTCAACGAGTCCCAAAGGCAGAAGGAAAAGTCAGAGCTGGAGGCCCGTATCGAAGCCACGAAAAAGCAGCGCCTTGCCCGCGCCACCACTCCGCCCGTCGCCTACGAGATTACCCTGAAAAATGTCTCCAAACCCGGCCTGGGCGATCCCGTAAAACCGAAAGCTCCGGCGGTGGACCCGGACAACACGGACGGAATCGGTTCGGCATCCGCAGAAGATATCGTTCTCGAGGAAGCCCAAAACATCCTGACCGACTACGCCAGCCTGCTCAAAGCCCAACCGGTGGTCAGCCAGCGCTAGGGAATTCGCCCCTTTATTTCCGCTGCCGGTGGCCTTCTCTAACGCGGTGTATTAGGGGAGATTGGGACCGGCTCGTCGTTTAAAGGATCAATCTGTTATACTCCCGCGCACCATGACCTTTGAAAACGCCAATGTAGCATGGCCGTCCCGCCTGTCGGCTGCCAGGAGGCATTTCCCATATAATTGTGATGCGCGGCACGCAATCGCATAGGGTGCCTTGTTCAAGCGCCGGGATACCCCCCTGATCGCGGTAACAAAGAAAGATTTCCCCAGGCTTCCGTTTGTTAGCGGGAAGCATTCTCTTGTTCCTCCAGCGCCTCGACTTGTCTTTTGGGAGCTCTCACTTATGCCCGGAGAGGCATGGCTTGTTTGTCCGAAGCGCGCACTTCCTTGCGGCGGACTTCCATTAGTTTGTCCCGGGGCATCGTTTGTTAGCGGAAGGTCGCCGCTTGTTCGTAAGCGTCCTAAATTCATCCTCTGGCGTTGGGGCGCACGGGGCGGTCAGGTCGCGGACGTTTAGGCGACTTCCTCGTCTGCGGATTTGACGCGGCGCTCAGCGGCGAGGCGGGCGGGCGTCAGCGCGGCGGCTTGCTC